>NZ_JBJEES010000094.1:0-31558 GCF_051873315.1 Lactobacillus sp. | reverse complement strand
CCGTCAAAAGTTACGGCCCCGCTGTTTACGTCATAGAAACGGTTGATCAAGTTCATGATCGTCGTCTTACCAGACCCAGTCGGGCCAACAACGGCGACTGACTGGCCCTTTGGCACCTCAATTGAAACCCCGTGCAGGATTTCCTTGTCCGGCGTGTAGCCAAAGTGGACGTCTTCCAAGCGGACCGCGTCATCAATGCCTGAGATGTTCTTACCGTCAGGAACCGTATTTTCTTCGTCTTGCTCTTCAACCGTCTCAAGCCGGCGGGCACCGGTTAAAGCCAATTGCAGCATGGAGTAGATGGAAGTTACCTGCGTCAGCGGCTGGAAGTAGGTCCAGGAGTACTCAGTAAAAGTAACAATCAAGCCCAGACCGGCAGCCTGGCTGACTTGCTTGGTCATTATCATGTAAGCACCAGCAGCGATGACAATGGCAAAGTTCAAGAGGGAGAAACCGGTAACTAAAGGGTTAAGAATGCCAGAGTAAAACTGGCCTTTGAACATGGCTTCCCGCACCTTGGCGTTTTCCTTTTTAAAGCCGGCAACTGACTGGTCTCTGAGGCCCTGGGTGATGATCACGTTTTCCCCGTTGAGCTGTTCATTGATGTAGGCATTGAGCTCGCCAACCCGGTCCTGCTGCTTGTCCAGGTAGACGCGGGCTTTTTTCATGATGATCCAGCTTAAAAGCAAAATCAAAGGGGTAGTAGCTACAACGCTAATGGCCAGCTTCCAGTTGATGACGAACATCACGATGATCGTGCCAAAAAAGAGCAGGGACTGGGAAATGATTTCGAAAAAGGCGTTGTTCAGCGCGTTGAAGATGTTGTCCAGGTCACTGTTGAACAAAGACAAAATCTGCCCGTCCTGGTGGGTATCAAAGTAGCGGATAGTCATCCGCTGGAGTTTGCCAAAAAGCCCCTTGCGCATGTCATTGTTGGCATTGGCGTTAAACTGGGTCATCAGCATCCAGGCGATGTAGGTAGCCACGGAGTTAAGCGCGTAAAAGCCGGCCATCCAAGCTAAGGCCTGGTAGAAAACATTAAGAGTATTCTGCCCTTTAACAAAAGCAGACAAGTCCGTGACCGCTCTGCCTAAAAGAGACGGGGCAATTACCTGGGCGATTGTCGCAATCAAGTAGAAGACAACTGAAATAGCGATTGGCTTCTTGTAGTTTCTTAGATACTTCTTCAGATAAGTAAGGGACTTTTGCTTGTCTGACATTAGATTTCCTCCTTTCTTTCCTTGGCTTTCTGGGTTTGGTAGATTTCTTGGTAAACCGGAGAGGTTTTGAGCAATTCTTCGTGGGTGCCTTCAGCGACCAGACGGCCGTTGTCCAGAACCAGAATCTTGTCAGCATGCATGACAGAAACGATCTTTTCAGCAATCATGATCGTGGTCGTGTCTGGCAGCTGTTTTTCCAAGGCTTCTTGGACCAGCTTTTCACTCTCCGCGTCCAGGGCGGAAGTGGAGTCATCCAGGATCAAAATCGGGCTGCCGGAAATGATCCCCCGGGCGATAGACAGACGCTGTTTTTGCCCGCCGGAGAAGTTGGCGCTTCTTTCTTCAACTTCATGGTCAAAAGTTTCATCGTAGCGCTGGATGAATTCGTTGGCTTGAGCCATTTGCGCCGCCCGCTCCAGTTCGTATGGGGTGGCGTCCTTTTTGCCTTGGCGGAGGTTGTCAGCGATAGTTCCGGAGAAGAGGACGGCTTTTTGCAGGACGTAGGCAACAGTCTTTCTCAAGGCATTTTCATTGACCTGCCGCAGGTCGCTGCCGCCGATCTTAATCTTCCCGGTAGTCGGGTCATAGAGGCGGGCGATCAATTGGGCAAGGGTAGATTTACCCGACCCGGTTGCCCCGACGATGCCGACCATCTGGCCAGGTTCAACATCAAATGAGATGTGCTTTAAGACCGGCTGCTGGCCATCAGGGTAGGTAAATGAGACGTCATCAAATTCAATTGAACCGCCCAAGGCGTCTTCTGGGGCTTTTTCATTAAAGACAACATCTGGCTGGGTGTCCATGATTTCCTGGATCCGCTTTAAGGAGACGTTACCACGGGAAATCTGCATAACGGCCATGCCGACGAGCAGGATGGCGAAGAGCATGGTCAAGACGTAATTGACGTATGGAGTAATGACGGAAACGTCTTGGGGATGCTGCAGAATGCTGGTTCCAAGCAAGTAGACCACCAAGCTGATAACCAGGTAAGAAATCAGCTGGGCACCAGGCAGGATAGTGGAGAACCAGTAGCCAACCTTGATGTTGACTTCGTTTAATTCGTCAGAATCCTTGTTCAATTTGGCAATTTCCTGGGGACTTTGGTTGAAGGATTTTACCACCCGGACCCCTTGCAAAAATTCCCCGGTCCGGCCGGAGATTTTGTCCATGTACATCTGGAACTTGTCGAACATGGCGGTCATTTGCTTAACTGCCACAACGCCCAAGCCCATGATCAAGACCAAGAGAACAACAACCGCCCACCAGTAGCGGGGGATGGTGACGATGGCCATGACGATTGATCCGATCAAAATAAGTGGCATCCGGATCAGCTGCATGAAGATGGTCATGATCATGTTCATGATCTGCTGCATGTCGTTGATCAAGCGAACACTGAGTGATTCAGAGGAGAATTTTTGCACATTGGCCAGGGAGAAAGTCTGGATTTTGGCATAGGTGTCTTCTCTGAGGTCGCTGACTACGCCCTGGGTGATCCGGGCAGCGTAGTAGACGTTAAGGACACCGGTAAGGATCGACAAAAGGCCCAGGCCAATCAAAAGGGCGGTATCGCGGATGACAGCCTGTTGCTGGTCTGCCAGCAGCTCATTTTGCACCTGCTGGAGCAGGCGGGGCTGGTAGAGAGTGGCAAAGACTGAGAATAATATCGTGACTAAGGTCGCGAAAACGTCAGTTTTATAACGCTTGAAGTAGGGCAATAGCAGTTTCATTTTTTCTGTTTTTCCTCCTTTAAGTTAGCTATTTCGTCGCTGAGAAGATCGGTCCACTCATTCAGAATCTGGCAGGCTAAGGCAGCCCGGTCAAAGCCAAGCTTGTCAATGACCCGTTTTTCGATAGCCAGGATTTCACTTTCTTTTTCTTTGGCATAAGCCTGGCCGGACTTGGTCAGGGAGCAGTATTTGACCCGCTTGTCTTGAGCGTCAGTGGTAATTTCCAGGTAGCCGCGTTCGCTGAGATTGTGAATGCCCTTGCTGATGGATTGCTTGGGGATGCCGCTCCTGTAGATCAGCTCTTTTTGCGCAAGGCGGGGGTGAGTCAAGAGCTCATAAAGAATGATGCTCTCGTACTGGCTGATCCCCATCAGCCTGTCATACTGGCTGTATGCGTGGTTTGCCCTGACGCTGGCCAGGGTTACTAATTCTGAAATGCTTTCGTGTGTTTCTAGATTCATCAAAAAGTCTCCTCATGGACAATATCTAAAATTTTAGTCTCTATGTAGACTAATGTCAAGAAAGAAACTTGGAAATAGCAAAATAATTTCTATTCTTGGCAAAGAAACGATAAAAATGAGATAATATCTTTGATGTATGCGCTTACTAAAGTGCTTGTAAATTAAAAGTTAAGGAGAAAAAATGAAGATTGTATTGATGGAGCCACTGGGGATTGAGAAGGATACCCTGGTCAAGCTGGCGGAAAAATTAAGCAAGCAGGGACATGAATTTGTTGCTTATGACAGTTTTTCAACTGATCCTGAAGAGCTGAAAAAAAGAAGCGAGGACGCGGATGCCTTGATTATTGCCAACCATCCTTTGCCGGGGGAAGTAATCCGGGCGGACAAGAAATTGAAGTTTATTTCCGTTGCATTCGTTGGGATTGACCATGTTGACCTAGAAGCCTGCAAGGAGAATGATATCAAGATCTCCAACACGGGTGGCTATTGCAACGACGCGGTGGCTGAATTGGCAATCGGCTTGACTTTGGACTGCCTTAGAAACATCAGCGCCGGCAATGAGGCTGTTCAGGCAGGAAAAGGCAAGGGCGGCCTGCAAGGGCGTGAACTGGCGGACAAAACGGTCGGCATTGTTGGTACTGGAGCAATCGGCTGCCGGACGGCAGAGATTTTTAAGGCTTTTGGCTGCAAGCTGATTGGCTTTAGCCGCAGTCAAAAGCCGGCCGCTCGTGCTTTGGGCCTTGAATACAAGTCACTGGATGAAGTGATGCAGGAAGCTGATATTGTTTCGCTTCACACTCCGCTGACTCCGGAAACTAAAGGGCTGATTGGGCAAAAGGAAATTGGCGAAATGAAGGAAGGGGCAATTTTGATCAACACTTCCAGAGGTCCAGTCGTAGACACAGGGGCCCTGGCCGCCGCCTTAAAGGAAGGGCGGATTAAGGCAGGGCTTGATGTCTTTGACCAGGATCCCCCACTTTCAGCAGATTATCCTCTGCTTGGACTGCCGAATTTGGTCTGCACCCCGCATGTAGGTTTTGACACGAAAGAATCAATCGACAGAAGAGCTGAGATGGCTTTTGAAAATGTGACCGCCTGGCTTGATGGCCAGCAGGTCCGGATCATGCTGTAAGAAAAATAGATAAAGCGGCCAGTAGCTGATAAGTTCTAGTTATTGTATTTTGCATATGAAGACCTCGACGTGATTATCTTTGACTAGTGCAAAGGCAAAGAGTCGCATAAGATTGCTAAACTTGCTAACAAGACGAGATAAAGGAGAATTTGGCCAAATTCACCCAATGTTATTCTTTTACCATTATAATAAAGTGTGTGAGCATCTAATTAAGATGATTCAGACAGTACGGCCTGATTTACCGATGAAGTTGCCAGTTCAACATACATGAAGAAACATCGTAAACAAAAAGTAAGGAGCAATTAATATGACATATAAACTGACCGAGACCCAAAAGCTTGATTTATACATTCGCTTGAACAAATTAAACAGTAAGATAAAGAGCTTATCGACTGACGAAGAGTGGGCTAATAATCGCAAGCAAATTGGCGAGGTACTCTACCAACTTAATTTAGTCGAAGATCCAACTGATATGAATGAAGTTGAAAAAGCGAATTTGGACTATATTAGAAAGCGGACAAAATCCATTATTCAGAATAGCGGGCGACAACCAATGTCTGCATACTTTATCAACCAAAAGGCACTAGACGAATTAGGCAACTTAGTTGACGAAGAAGACGAAAACTTTTACTCTGACTTTCATGACATGTTAGTTAATGATATGGCCGAATATGCAACAATTGTAAGAGATTTCGATTTAAAATTAGCTAAAGCCAAAGAAGCTAATGATACAAATTCCTACCGTGAAGAATATGCCAGACTTGATAATGCTAGACGGCGCCAACATGATGCAGTAATTGCAAATCTTGCAACCGCAAATAGAATTAACGAGTCGGAAGGCTTAGAGCCGGTATTAGATGTTGGCGATGGCAAATCAGTCCATGATGTGCATCGTACTGATGTTGGCAATGCAGTTATATCATGGCTGGCAGAAACCAACCATCAAGATGCCCAAGTGTAAAATGAGAATGTAGACGTTGCCTATGATTATAATCACGCATTAAAACTTAATACATTTCCGCTGGTTCAAGGCGAGAACAAATTGTAGCTAACAACTTATCTCCGCTAGAAGGAGCCATAATAAAAGCGGCCAGTAGCTGGGTAGTATCCAGTTGCTGGCCGTTTTTTCGTATAAAAAATTCTCCTTCATCCCATCCAAAATGGACTAGACTGAAGAAGAATCGGTGCTATGATGAAAGTAGAATTACTGATAACTGATACAGAAAATGGGCAAGAATCCACTATGAGGAGGCAGCGAGATGGTACAGAAAAATACCCGCGACCCCAAGAAAATGAGCAGCTACTTCTGGTATGAAGCGCCAATTCTTGTGGTCGTTACAATTTCAGGTTTAATCTACAATATCGGCATGGTCGCTGGACCATACTTTCAAGGGCAGCTGGTCCAAGGACTCTATGATCTTCTGAACCACAAGATCCTGGCCAACCGTCTAATCCAATTATCCCTTCTTTACATGCTGGTAATTGCCCTGGTTCAAGTCTGCCGGGCGGTTAAACGCTTCAGCGTGCGGATTTTTGCCAACCACACCTCCCGCCGGATGCGGCGCTTGCTCTATAACGCGCTTTTGCACCGGCAATTTGGCGATGACACTGGCTCCCTTATGACCAAGGCCATCAGCGACGTCGACAGCTGCGTGGAGGGGATGCGGAAGTTTACCACGGAAATTTTTGACACTGGCGTCGTTATGATTGCTTACTTGGCCATGCTGCTTTACTACGATGTCCGCTTGACCATCTTAGCCTGCATGTTTACACCGCTAGCTTACGTGATCGCCAATGTCCTTAAGAAAAAAGTCGTCAAAGCCAACAAGGCCTATAAGGAGAGCGAGTCTGTCTTAAACACGATGACCCTTGACCGGATCGTCCACGCCATGACCTACCGGATCACCGGCCGGGAGCAAGCCCTTAATGATCGCTATGAAAAGCAGCTGACCGATTATGAGCAGAAAAGTGCCGTCTCCAATATTTTTGAAGGTGCCTTGACTCCGCTTTACGATGCCATTGCCATGTTTGGCATCGTCTTGATCATCTACTTTGGCGGCCGCAATGTCCTCCACATCGGCTGGAAGGCCTGGGACCTGGCCAGCTTCACGACTTTCTTAGCCTGCTTTACCAAACTCGCCACCAAGGTCTCCCACGCCGCCAAGCTTTTCAATGCTGTTCAAAAAGCCCAAGTCTCCTGGGTCCGGATCAGACCGCTGATGAGCGACCCGATCTATGATCATTATCAAGTGGAAAAGAAAACAATTAACGACCTCACTTTTGATCATGTGACGACTTTTTACCATGGCTACCCGGAAACCGCGGTCAAGGACATCAATTTTACCGCTTCTGCTAATGAAATCATCGGTATTACCGGCGAGGTGGCCTGCGGGAAAAGCCTGCTGGGTAAAGCTTTAATTGATGAAGCTGATTACCAGGGGCAGATTCTTATAAATGGCCTTGATTTCAAAAAGCTCTCTCCTCACTCTGCCCACCAATGGATCACCTATATGGGCCATGACCCCATGCTCTTGAGCGACAGCATCAAGAACAACATTTGCTTAGGCGATGACATAGACCTTGACCATTACCTAAAGCTGGTTTGCTTAGACCAAGAAGTAGGAGAGCTCAAAAATGGGCCGGACACCCTTATCGGCAACGGCGGGATGACCCTGTCAGGTGGTCAGCAGCAGCGGGTTGCCCTAGCCCGGACCTTGGCTCACGCTAAGCCCATCATTGTTTTGGATGACCCATTTTCCGCTGTTGACTACGCAACTGAACAGAAGATTCTGGATAATCTGAAAAGCCTTGAAGGCCATGTCATCTTGCTGATGACCCACCGGGTTGACTGCTTCAGCCAGCTGGACCAGATTATCTTTATCCATGACCACCAGGTTACCGTTGGCAAGCATGATGACCTGCTAGAAAAGAATGCTGATTATGCCAAGTTGATTGAAGGGGGGCAGCAACATGCGTAATATCGCTAAAACAGTCATTCATGACCATCCCAAGAGTTTTATCTCCATGGTCCTGCTTATCATTTTGAGCATCATCACTTCGCTCTTGCCGCCCCTGGCTCTGGAGCAGATCGTCAACCATTTGACTGATCAAAAGGAGGTTTCCCTGCTTTTTGCCCTGGCCTACCTGGGCTTAATCGTCCTCTCAGACCTTTTTGCCTCAGCCCAAAATATTTCCATTACGATTTTTGGCCAAAAATTGACCCACGGCATGCGGAGCGCCTTAGTCCAAAAACTGAATACCATCACGACCGGTTATTTGACCAATCACGAAAGCGGAGCAATCGCCTCAGTCTTTGTCAACGACGCTGATACCATCAACAGCCTCTATAGCGAGGGAGTAGTCGGGATGATCGCTGACCTCTTCCAGCTGATCGGCCTGCTCTTTGTTGTCTTTACCCGCAGCATTGGTCTGGGCTTCATCATCTTAATCGTAATGCCCTTGATCTTAGTCATGACCAGGCACTTCCAGAAGGCCTCCCTGGCTTCCCAGAAGGAAAACCGGGCGGCCATTGCCAAGGTCAACCACCATATTCCCGAAACTCTTCGGGTCCTCTCCATGATCCATATCTTTGAAAAAGAAGACTACATGGAAGACAAGTATGATCAATATATCGAAGAATCCTACCGGGCCCAGAACAAGTCCAACTGGCTGGACAGTGTCTATTCACCAATCATCTTGACCATCGAAGCCGTCGTTATTGGCCTCTTGATGATTGGGGCTGCCCAAGGGCAGAAGATGCAGGCCTTCTTTGGTATCAACGCCGGCAGCGCCGTGGCCTTGATCGCCTATGTGGGGCAGATTTTTACTCCTCTGGAATCAATCGGGATGGAAATCCAGAGCATTCAAGACGCCATGGCCGGGATGAGCCGGATCCAGGACTTTTTAAATGAAGCAGACAGCAAACCAAACATCTATCAAGGGAAAGGGGACTACATCACTTTTGACCATGTCACTTTCGGCTACCTGCCAGACCAGCCGATCTTAAAGGACTACTCCTTTAAAGTTGCCAAGGGTGAGCACGTAACCTTTGTCGGCCGGACCGGGAAGGGGAAGAGCACAATTTTTAAACTCCTTCTGGGCCTCTACCAGCCGCAAAAGGGGAAGATCTTGCTGGATGGCCATTCACCAGACGATCATCCAAAGAATCAGCGCCATTTTTTGGCAATTTGTGAGCAAGGGGTTGCCCTGGTCGACGGGACGGTCAAAGACCAGATCACTTTATATGACGACACGATTACTGCTGAGATGATCGACAAGGCTTTAGCCATGGTTGGCCTAACCGATATTGTCAAAAATCTTCCGCAAGGCTTGAACACACCGGTAAATGACATCAACCTCTCGCAAGGGCAGCTGCAGCTCTTGATGATCGCCCGCAGCGTTGTCTGTGACCCGCAGATCTTGCTTTTAGACGAAATGACCGCATCCCTGGACAGGGAAACAGAAGCCAAAGTCCTCAAGGCAATCGATGCTGCCAGCAGCGGGCGAACGGTTCTGTCGATTTCCCACCGGCGCGGAGCCCATGACGGCCGCCTCATCAAGCTTTAAAAAAGCAACGATACACCAAAAACCCCTCTGGCATTTGCCAGAGGGGTTGCTTATTCTTAAATTTTCGCGATGGCGTCATCGATTGGGGTGTCGCCGCCGATCATTTTGATCAGCTTCTTATATGTATTCTTTTTGTCCAAAACGCCGGCCAGAACCGCGGCTACGTCTGGAATCGGGTTTGGCCCGGAATGTTCCGGATTCAGCTGAATTTTGCCAGTTGCCGGCTTTTCCTCCAAAACGCCGGGAGCTACGATGGTGTAATCCAAATTCGTGTTGTTGATCAGCCACTCGTCTGAGAAGAACTTGGCGATGTCGTAATCAATGATGCCGCTCAATGACGGTTCTTCCTGCCACTTGTCAGGCTCGGTCGCGAAAATCGAGCTCAACTGAATGTAGCGCTTGACCCCGGCCTTTTCACTGGCCTGCATCAGCTTGACGGCACCAAAAGCGTCGGTCTGCAGCAGGTCTTTTCCCCGTGACCCCGCCAAAAAGTAGACAGCGTCCATTCCTTTGAGCCTGCTGGCCAGGTCTGAGACGCTCTCGTGCAGGTCAAGCATAAACGCCGTGACCCCCGGCAACTTGACGATTGAATCCTTGTGCCGCGAGCCGGCATACACCTCGTGGCCTTCTTTGACCAGGTTCTCAATCACGGCAGTCGCCACCCGGCCGCTTCCTCCAGCAATAAATACTTTCATCAGCTTTTCCTCCTGTTATTTTACTTGTTAAACGTATGATAACATCTGCTAAAAAAATAACAAGCAATTGCCCTCGGCAGCTAGAAGCTGATGGTTCCTGGCTTGATTTCCTTACCATGGCAAGAGAGGGAGGCGATGCAGTTCGGTGAGAGCGACTGTTCTCTGATCCAGGCCAAGGATTTCTTTTGTGCTGCCTTGTCGGTGGAGATGCCAGAAGTAATCATTGCCTGCCAAGACTTGTCGCCATAGCCGCCATCACCATAATAAAGAAAGAATTTCCCATCATCTTGCGTGATCTTGGTTGCGACCAGGCCGTCGGTATGGCCAGGAATGTTGATCACGGCCGTCCCCAAAGACGTCATAAGAGCGCTTGAAGGGGCCTTGATCATCGTTCCATGGGCCTGCCTGCAGAGTTGGCGAACGGTAATCGTGCTAATGCTCTGATTCTGGGCAAGCGCGAAGAAGGCGGCCTTCAAGGCTTCTTTTACGGCTGGATCCGTCATGATTCTTCTCCTTTTTGTCCAAAGGACTTCTGAATCTTCTTCAAAAAGCGGTCAGCGATTGGGGAGAAGGTCTGGTATTTTTTCCAAACGAGATAAAGATTGGTCTCCAGTTTTGGCGTCAATGGCCGAAAGACCATCCCGCTTTCCGGGGAAGTGTCGACCAGCTTGTCAAAAGACAGGAGGTAGCCCAGGTGTTCTTTAGCAAAAACCGAGGCGTTGTAAACCAGGCCAAAAGACCCTTCCAAGTGGAGATCCTCCATTTTGTCCTTGGCCCAGCGGGGAATGTCGTTTTTCCAGCCCTGGCCTGAGCAGAAAAGCGGCAGGCCGACCAGGTCGTCAACGGAAATTGCTTCTTTTTGCGCCAAAGGAACGTCTGCCGGCATGACCACGCCCCAAGTGTCAGTTTCCGGAAAAATCAGTGATTCATACTTGCTAGTGTCGGGCATTTCCGCCAGGACGACGAAGTCCAACAAGCCCTTGTCCAGTTTCTCGGCCACTTGCGAAGTGTCGCCACTGGTAATGTGGTAGCGCAGGTCTGGGTAGAGCTGCTTGAAAGAGCTGATCTCCCGGGCCAGGAAGCTGATCTGGTAGGATTCGGCCAGGCCAAAGTACAGGTCTCCGCCCGTGATGTCATCTAGGGCCAAAAATTCCTGTTCAATCTTGTCGGCCATGGATACCAGGTCTTCAGCCCGGTTTCTTAAAAGAAATCCTTCGTCGGTCAGTTTGATGCTGAAGGACTGCCTGGTAAAAAGCTTCTGACCCAATTCTTCTTCCAGGGACTTAATGGCCTTGGACAGGGTTGGCTGGGTGACGTGCAGGCTCTCGGCGGCCCGGGTCATGTTTTCATCTCTGGCTACCGCCAGAAAATAGCGTAAGGTCCGTATTTCCATTGTTTCCTCCCACCATTCTAAAAAGGAATATCATGTCATAGATTATAACCATTAGCGCATAAGTCTGCAAGGAAATATACTAATAATCAAGCAAGGCAGAAAAGCAAGGAGGTGCGGGATGGACTTGCCAGCAATCAAGCAAAATCTGGCTGACGCGGGCTGTGATGCAGCTTTGGCCGAGGAAATTATCAAAATGTGGGCCGGCGGGCAGTATGATGACGCTCTGCTGAAAATGAAGCTGGCCAGATGTCACGCATTGTGCGATCTGCATGCAAGCAGCCGTAGGGTCGATCTGCTGGATTATCTGATCCGGAAGACCGAAAAAGAAATCAAGCTGAAAAAATAGTAAATGGAGGCAAAAATCATGATGCAAACAGAAAAACTTAATCTGACTGAAGAATGGGACAAGGTCTTTCCTAAGAGCGACAAGGTTGACCACCAAAAGGTAACTTTCATCAACCACTTCGGCATTACTTTGGCAGCTGACATGTATACGCCAAAGGATGCCGCAGGCAAACTGCCAGCCATTGCCGTTGCTGGTCCTTTTGGGGCTGTCAAAGAACAATCAAGCGGCCTTTACGCTCAAGAAATGGCTGAAAGAGGCTTTTTGGCAATTGCTTTTGACCCATCTTACACTGGCGAATCAAGCGGCAGTCCAAGAGGCATCAATAGCCCAGACATCAACGTCGAAGACTTCCAGGCAGCGGTTGACTTTTTGTCAGTGCAAGACAATGTTGACCCAGAAAGAATCGGGATCATCGGGATCTGCGGCTGGGGCGGAATGGCTCTGCAGACGGCTGCAATTGACACCAGAATCAAGGCAACCGTAACCTCAACCATGTACGATATGTCCAGAGTGACTGGCAACGGCTACTTTGACGCGGATGACAATGAAGAAGCCCGCCACAAGATGAGAGTTGCCTTGAATGAGCAAAGAACTGCCGACTACAAGGCTGGCAGCTATGCCAAGGCCGGCGGGGTGGTTGACCCAGTTCCAGAAGATGCTCCGCAATTCGTCAAGGACTACCACGCTTACTACAAGACTCCGCGCGGCTACCACAAGCGCAGCGTCAACTCCAATGAAGGCTGGAACGTGACGACTTCTACTTCCTTGTTGAACACTCGCCTGTTTACCTACTCAAACGAAATCAGAAATGCCGTCTTGATGATTCATGGCGACAAGGCGCACTCATGCTACTTTTCAAAAGATGCTTACGCCAACATGATTAAGGACAGCAAGTACACCGACAACAAGGAATTGCTCTTGATCCCGGGGGCAAGTCACACTGACCTTTACGACCAAAAGGACATTATTCCTTTTGATAAGATCCAATCATTCTTTGACAAATACCTGAACTAGGCCAGAAATGAAAAAGCGGGCTAAGCGGCTGAAAAGTCTGCTGGTTGCTGGTGCTTCCCTTTTCCTTCTGACCGCCTGCGGCACAAGTGGCAGCCAGGAGCAGAGCGGCCGGAGCCAGAAATCAGCAAGCACTTCAGCAGTAAGGACCAGTTCAGCCAGACAAGGAGCAAAAATGCATTTGTATATCGGAAATAAGGAAATTCCAGTCAAATGGGAAAGCAATGACTCCGTTGCCGCACTAAAAAAGCTGCTTCCCTTGACCATCAGTATGTCGAAGTTTGGCGGCTTTGAGCAAGTAGGGAGTCTGGGCCATAAGATCGTCAGCAGCGATCGGCAGACCAAGACAAAGCCAGGCGATATCGTATTGTATTCGAGCAGGCAACTGGTCATGTTCTATGGTACTAATTCTTGGGCATACACGCGCTTGGGCCATATTGACCTAAGCAAAGAAGAAATCCGTGATCTGCTGGATCGGAACAATGTTACCGTAACCCTTAAATAGCAGGGCTTACGATGATTTTGAGGTAATAATGAAGCTGGAAGAATTTTTAGCATACGTAAACAGCGGGAAAAGGATTGTTGATCCTTCAGAAGAACTGGAATACAGCTCATATTTGACGCAAGAAGCCTTGAAGGTGACGATGGAGCTGAATAATGCTTATCACACCCCCGAAGAGGTGCAGAACTTGTTTGCCAAACTGACGAGTAGCAAGGTCAATCGCAGCTTGTCTTTGGTACCACCATTTTATACGGATTGCGGAAAGAACATCCATGTTGGAAAAAACGTGTTCATCAATACTGGCTGCACTATCCAGGACCAGGGCGGAGTCTATATTGGGGACGGTGCATTGATTGGCCACCATGCCATGATCGCGACTTTGAATCACGAGCAAGATCCAGCCAAAAGAGGGGAGCTGCTGCCAGCAGCAGTGCATATTGGCAAAAGGGTTTGGCTTGGCGCTAACGTCACTGTTTTGCCAGGCGTCACGATTGGTGATGGAGCGATTATCGCGGCTGGTGCAGTAGTGACAAAAGATGTTCCAGCCAGAACGATCGCGGCAGGTGTCCCGGCGCGCGTAGTGAAAGAAATAACTGAATAGAGGAGAGCAGCATTCTGGGAATAGGGATGCTGCTTTTTGTAATGTGTATTTTTCAAAAAAACATATTGTTTATACTAAAAAGATGTATAATGGACTTGACCAACAGAAGTTGACCGTGGTGTGTGATAGAAGGGGATGAGAAAAATTGTTTACACAGAAGCAAAAAACGATTGCCTATCGGGTATTAATGGCAATTTACCTGGTCGCTTTGGGGCCAAACTATACTTTTGGCTACGCAACGCAAGACAATCCAAGCAACAATTTCTTCTTGATTGCTAATTTGCTGTCGATTGTCGCGCTGATTCTGGCAGCTGTTTGGATTGACCGGCCGAAGTTTTTCAAGGCAGTGTCTGTTATGATGGTGATTGTGGTCATCTTGGCGGTAGTTCAGCTTGCCTTTCCAGGACAGTCGGCCTATGCAAGATATAGCAACGCTTGGGCAATCATTAATATTATCTGGGCTGTGTTAACCGTACTTTACCAAAAGCAGCAGCTTCAGATGAAGAAACACGCCTAGTTTTTCAGCCAAAAAGGCATGACTCCGTTAATTCGGAATCATGCCTTATTTTTTAGCGATTTTTTCTGACGATGCTCTGTTCTACAGAGATAAAGTGATTCTTGCCATCGACCGTGTGATCGATCAGGGTAAAGTAAGTCGTGTCCTTGCTGTTTTCTGGTACCGCAAGGCGGGCGTTGTAGCCAGTAGCGATAAAGTTGTCCGCAATATCGTAGATATTTTTCAGCAGCAGCTCTTGCTGTTCATCATCGATACCAGAGAAGGATTCGTCCATCAAGATGATCTTCGGAGCAAGCGGATTGCTCATCTTCTTTTCGTCCAGTTCCAAGACGATCAAAAGTGGTTCAAGGATCGCCCGGCTTCTTTGCCCTTCAGAGAAGGCATTAAGCTTCCGGTCAGTCATCTTTTCCGTGGCGTCACCAGCATGACGGCGGAAGCTGATGTTAAATCTGTACCATTTCTTGTAGTCAAATTCCTCATAGAAGTGGTCAACCAGCTCATCCCTGGTCATCTCATCGTTATTGTCCTTAATGTAAGTCCAGAAGCGGTCCATCAAGAGGGTAACCGCGTTCTGGCTTTCCGGACTGTCGATTGAAGTATTCCCAAAAGCTGCCAGGTAGTCCTTTCTGTAGTCTGGAATTTCACTGAAGCTGGTATAGAAGGAGATGTGGCTTGTCTGTTCCTTTTCCTTCAAGGACTTGTTGATCTGTTTTGTCAAAGTTGTCGCTTCAGCAGTGGCCTGGCGGATCTTTTGCAGAATCGTCGAGTTGTTAAGGTAGCGGGCCAGACGCTGAACCTCATCGTCAGCTGAAGCCTGGAATGATTCAAGCTGCTGGCGAATATCGTCATAGAGCTTGCTGAGCTCTAACTCCTGTTCACCGTAGTAGTAGTGAACTACTGCAATTTCATGCAACAAGTTTTGGACTTGAACAAGCAGGTAGTCGCTGAGTTCAATGTCTTCAAATTCCAAGCGTTTGCTGTTGTCGACCCGGTAGTCTGTTTCACCGTTAATGCTGTTAACGGCAATCATAGCCAGGTTGGCCTTATTTTGGTTGTTTGCCTTGACATGCTCACTGTTCCAGTCGTTAGGGGATGCATCCTTGACCTTTTCAGTTAAATTCAGTTTTTCCAGCAGATCAGTTACTGCCGCATATTCATGATCCAAATCTTCATAGGCTGCCTGCTTTTCTGGCAAATGTTCCTGGTAGTTGGTCAAGTTGTTGTTTTCTTGCTCCAACTTGAATCCAATTTCGGTAAGTTGTTTTTCAAGCTCCTTAAGCATTTGGTCCAGTTCTTCCTTTCTGGCCAGCTGCTTTTTAGTTTCTGGGTCATTCTGGATTTCTTCCAGTTGTTTTTCAAGAGTCTCAATCTGAGCTTTAATTTCAGTTAACCGGTCTTGCTTGTCTTGGACCTGCTTTGTTTTTTCAGATAATTCAGCGCGAGCTTGCATGATCCGGCTTTCAGCACTAGCCAGCCGGTCCTTTTGCTTAAGCAAGTCATTTTCTTGCATAATCCGCTGGATTTGCTTGTCCTGGTATTTGTCCCAGGCCAGACGGTAGTCAGCAAATTCCTTGCTCTCAGCTGGCAAATCAGGGCAGAGCTCGCTAGTAAGTTGTTCTTTTTGCCGGTGGAAGTCGGCTAACTGTACTTCCAGCTTTTCCTGCTTCTTTAAGCGTTTGTCTTGTTCATCTAGGGCATTATTATAGGCGATTTGTGCTTCGGTGACCTTGGCACTCTTCGGGAAAGCAGCAGGATCTGCTTGTTTAAACAGTTCTTGATAGCTGGCCAGCTTATCTGCCAGTTCCTCTAAGTGCAGCTTAACTTGATTAATTTCTTCCGTCAGTTGGGCAATCTGTCTTTCCCGTTCTTTTTGCCGGTTGCTTTCACCGATATGGGTGATCGCTGTGCCTTTCTCGCTATGCACCTTGACGCTGGCATAACTGATATGGCCGTCTTTAACCGCAACCGTTTGTAAAAAGGAGTTAACCCGATCATCTTGACTAACTAAGTAGTCGGCAAGAGTTGAGAGATCACCTTTATTTACATTGCTAGTATTGGCAGTAGAATTATCAGCTTCCAAGCCAGTCTTGATCTCCTGGCCATCAAAGATGGCATAGAGGAGGTTAGAATACTTTAAGTTGCTTTCCAGTTGCAACTGAAGGTCCCTTGGCACGCCGTCTTTAAAGTCAACCAGTTCAAAAAGCTGCTTGCCGTCTTGGAAATCTGCTGTCGTTTCCGGCTTTGGCCGCTCTTGCAGCTTTGCCAAGTCAGAGCTCAGTTGCTTTAACTGGGTCTTTTCAAGCCGAATGTCGTTTTTGGTCTCGGCGATAGCTTCTTGGTACTGACCTCTTGCATTTTCCACTAAATGCCGTCTGTCTTCATAGACCTCAAGGTCAAATTCTGCCACTTGATCAAAACTGATCTCTCTTTCCTTGAGCCAGGCGCTAGTCTCCTGATCCAGTTCAGCCAGGGCAGAGGCAATGTTATCCGTGTAGCTGGTCTCGTCAAAAGCCTTAATTTCTTTATTTACAATGTCTAACTTAGTAACCAACTCTTGGTTTTGTTTGGCCAATTTCTCCAGTTCTTCTAAAAGCTGCTTTTGCTTATTCAGCAACTCTTTAGCGTCTGGGTACTTTTCTTCAAAATCAGCTTGAACTTGATACTTGGCGAGCTCTGACTTGATCGTTGCCAGGCGGCCTTCAAGGATAACGAGAGCGTTCTTCTCTTTTCTTGCGTCCTCGGTATAAGCGAGCAAGCGCTCTTCTGCATTCTTGCGGTCCTTTTGGGCTGCTTCTAAATCTCTTTCCCGGTTTTCTCGCTCATTTTTAGTTTGATCGATCTCACGTGACAACTGGTCAAGGTTCTTAGCATCAATCACGGTCTGCAGAGCTTGCCGTTCACCTTCTTTAGCCTTTAAGTCCTGACTGACACTTGCCTGGTCACTCTCAAGTTTTGTGATCTTTTCCTCAGTTTCCGCAAGTTTAGTCTTTAACTTCTCAAATTGTTCCTGCTTCTGGCCCAACTCAGTTTTAGCCTTGCCGTAGAAGTTCTGGATCTGGGCCAGAGTTGGCTTGTTGGTCAGAGTTTCCCATTCTTCTGTCTTAGCCAAGGCATTGTTCAGCTTGTCCAGAGCAGCCTTTTTCTTCTCTTCTTCAACCATGGCCAGAGCGTTGTCGATGAAGTTTTCAACCGTTGCCCGGTTCGCGTAGTGGCTGAGATTTGGCAGGGCAGTCTTTAAGGCGCTGTCCAATTCAGCCGTGCTGCCAGTTTGCTTTAGTGGCGGCTTTTCAAAAGCAGCCAGGTGCTCAAAGTACTCCTGCATCTCGCTCTGTGAGGCAAAGCCAAAGAAGAGCTGGTTGATGGCATTTTGGTAGTCTGCCTGGGTCTCGTAGCGTCGTTCAACATATGGCTTAACGGCCCCGCGGAATTCCGGCCAGCTGGTCGAGTAGGGGAGATCATCACCTTTAACGCCTTGCTTTAAGACATAGTAGTAGTGGTTGGTGTTTGAACCATCGGCCGACTTGCTGTAAGCCAATAGCAGGGTCTGAATCAAATCGTCTGCCTTAAATTCAACCCAGGCAAAGCCAGCTTCACCGGCCTTGATGTAGTAGTCCAAACTTCTCTTGTTATCGACAACCCGCATGCTGCCTAAGAAGATCGTTGGGAAAAGGGAGAGCATAGTCGCGGTTTTCCCGGACCCGTTTTCCCCGTTAAATACAATCGACTGGGTATTGGCGTCAAAAGTCTGATTTCTGTAGTTGAAATAGTTGTAGAAACCAAAGCGGTTAAGCTTATAATTCGTCATCAGTCATTTCCTCATCTTTTACGATTAATCCGGTTAAAGAAGTGGTAAACCAGGTATCCTGTTCTTTAGTCAAAAGGCCGGTATCCTGCTCTTTAGAAAGCAGGCCAAAATAGGTCAGTTCATTCAAGAGTTCACTTACTTTCATCTTCAAGCCAGTTGATTTTTGTGATCCGGTCATGGTCTTGTAGCTGCCAGTCTGCTTGGCCAGGTTAACTAATTCTGGCAATTGAAAACTGCTCTGTCCGCTGTCGTTGATCAATTGGACCAATTCAACTGCCATGGCATCCAGCTTGCTTTGCACCGTGTTAGGGAAATCCAGTTGGGAATAGTTGAGCAGGATAAAATAGTCGTCAACGTTGACTAGCCGCAGGCCTTGCCTTGTTTCATGATTAAAAAAGGGTTCAAAAGAATTCTGCAGGTAGTTGTATTCGTTTTTGCCCA
This sequence comes from Lactobacillus sp., assembly GCF_051873315.1. GTDB lineage: Bacteria > Bacillota > Bacilli > Lactobacillales > Lactobacillaceae > Lactobacillus. Next base: position 13,141 of record NZ_JBJEES010000094.1, on the reverse strand, counting down.
TGTTTTCCTTACGGAAGAAGCCGTTCAACAGAAGTTCTTGCCGGGCAAGATCATTGCCAGTCTGCATCCCTTTCTCCAAATCAATCGGATCTTGTGGCTTTGGCTGCTTGGTCAAGACATACAGGGAGTCCTTGTCATCCTGGTCCCGGAGCTCAATCACTCCGTCATTTTCCAGCTTGGCAATGACTGGCTTCAAGTACTTGGACAGTTCCACTGAACTTGCTTCTGACAGATTTTCTTTGTCATTAATATAAGCCACGATATCCTGATAGAGGATGGTCATGCCTGTTTGCAGGCTGGATAATCTTGCTAAAGTTTCATAGTAGACCCGGTATAAGAGAGGATCGGCCTGGACACGCTTGTCAGCCTCAATGCCAACCGGCCGGGTCTTGGAGTAAGCCCGCAGATGCAGGTCCTGGTCCAAGACCAAATTGAACTTGTCTTTCAAATATTTGCTGATTGCCAGGCGGTTTTGCCTGATATAAGCGGTCGTCTTGCCAGCCAGAAGATTCGGCATGACCTGGCTCCAGTCTATTTCTGCCATCTGCTTTTTACCTCCAGTCTGCAATTGCATAAAATCAAGCTCTGTTTCGGTGATTCAATGGTCATGTTTTCCGTTTGGAATTGCTTGACCAGAAGATAGTCGCCAGTCGTAGCGCTGGCACTTAACAAGTCACCATCAGCTGAGAAGCGGTAGTCAAAATGACTTTGCCCCAGCAGCTTTTGTAAAAAGGCAAACTCTTCGTCTGTCAAATTAGTTAACGGCTTATTGATCAGATTTTGTCCAAGCTGGGCCTGCTTGGCTTTTTCCGCCGCGTGCCGCTTTTGCTCAGCTGCAAGTTCAGCTTTTTCCTTATCTGTCAGTTCCATGGACCGGGCCAGTTTCACTTCGGCCCGCTTGCGCTCTTTTGGCGTAAAGTTGTAGTGGATCTTCTCATCATCCAGGCTGTAATTGGCGTGCTTGGACATGTACCAATGGTGGTAGACAGGCGTGCCTTCATATTGATCAAAAAGGAGGGCCATTTCCTGGGCCGTCATGCCAGTTTGAAAGCTCTGAGCCTGGGCTAAAAAGCGTTCAGCCCGCTCCTTGCTGACCTGGATTTCCCGATTTTGGGAGATAAGGTCGATCAAGGCAAAGAACATGTCGCTCAAACGGTCTAAAAGGCTGGCGTAGAGGCCGCTGCCATCCCGTTCACTTTGGGCAATGTCTGCGATATTGCCAGCCATGATTTCGGATAATTCGTCGCTAGTTTTAGTAGCGTTGAAGGCAAGGAGCTCATCGGCCAGGGGCTGGTAAAAGAGCTTAGGACCAATCTTTGTCTGGCTTTCTTCCAAAGCAAAAATTGCTTCCAGGACTTCTGGGATCTTACTTTCAACCTTGTCGAGCACTTCCTTGACTACATCCCGCAACTTAAACAATTCCTGGTTCAAGTCGCCAGTGGTATTTGCGTCAGTTTCCAGACGGAAGACCTGCATGTTCAAGTCGTGGATGTTGGTCGCAAAGCTGTCGATCCGGTTCTTCAGCCGATTATAGATACCATTGTTGTAGCCAAAAGACAAGTCATAAAGGGAGATACCATCTTTAAAAAGCTGCTGCTTCAATTCCAAATTCTCTGGATCTGTCAGCAGTCCCTCAAGACTTTCCTTTAATTCCCGTAAATTCTTGATCAGTTCATCGGTTTCCGTCATGGACAGGGATTCTCTGATCTGCTTTTGCAGGTTGGCGATCTTATCAAAAGCCTGGAAGAGCTCCATACTTTCACTGGTTAAGGCATAAGCCGTGGTTTGCATGGCTTCCTTCATCGACCGGGCCTTAGCCTGGTTGGTTAAGGGGATCGATTTTAAGTTCTTGCTCTCTGACAGCTTTTTGAGGATTTTAGTGACTTCGTCATAGTCGGCTGAAAGCTGCTCACTAAGCTGGAGGGGAGTGTATTCGCCCATGGGGTGGCTGTTTAAATAGACGACAATGTCCCGGGCCAGGCCTGAGGCGGACACGGCTTTTAAAAATCCGTCCGCTTGGGACATGAAGCTTTGGTTATCATAAAAAATCATGGATGGCCTCTTCAAAAATCACGCGTTTCTTTTTCTGGATCTCATTCAGCAGCTGCTGCAAATCTGGATTTTCTACTTCCTTGATCTGCTTGTCTTTTGCCGGCGGGACGCTGGCTTGGTAGTGCTCTTTATAGGTCTTCAGATCCATATTAAGAAGGTGAATCTCTGGGAATTCTAATAAAAGATTGTCTGCAATTTTGATACCGCTTTGGTCTAAATCACCCGAATAATAAAGCTGGCAGGAATTTGTAAGCAGGCGCTTGATCAGCTTTTTCGTGGCAAGGTTGACCTGTCCGCCCGTGCAAACGAAAGCCCGGTTAGGAAACTTACTGGCCAGTGCAGTAGTCACGCCAGAGTTTTCATGCAGGTAAACCTTGATCTTTTCCGGTAAAACAATTGTGTCAATATCCGGCAGGGCAATAATGTCGTAGGTCAAAGGAGTGTCCAGCAGGTTAGCGGTCATCGCGAAATTGTAGAGCTGGTCAGGATAGACGTTGAAGTCTTCTAAAGTTGCTTCTTCGCCTAGCTGGGCTTGGATGATTTTTTCCAAAAGGCCGCGGCCCCGTCTTCCCCGGTCAAAGGCATGGGGATCACCTAGTACTTGCAAGGCAAAGGTAGGCAGCAGGACTCCTTCGGCTGGCCTCTCCCAGGCCTTTGCCATCTTTTGGTAAAAGGGGAGGTCGCTGATAATCTGTTTCTCTGAGAAATTTTCGGCAAGAAAAGCCGCATAAGCTGGAGCTAGGTCTTCTTTGAACTTGTTTAATTTAAGCTGGTCAACCTTGGCTTTCTTCTTTCTCTTGTCTTTTTTAGAGAGCAGGGGGCCGTATTTGTCTTCCAGTTCTTGATAAACTTCAGCTGGGCTCACGTCATATTGCTTAAAAATTTTGTAGCAAGGGATGCTGTAATTGCCGTCTTTATCAAGTTTGGCCTTAGTCAACAGGCCGAGGTCGAGCAGGTCATCCTTGGTCAATGTAATCCGCCAATTTTTAAGCTGCTGGTCTTCGCCTTTTTCAAGATAGAGGTCTCTGGTCAGAGCAAGCCAATCGATCATGAATTTCGTTCCTTTTCCTTCTAAGCTGTTTCAGTTTAACTGCTGAATAATCTAGGCATGATGCTTTGTCATTTCCATGATACCAGATAGGGCGGGGCTTTAGCGGGAAAAGAGGATCTTCTTTATGATTCCATCGCTTCGGATCCAGAATATGCGAAAAGGCCAAGAAATTAAAGAGGGGGGCAAGTTGAATTTAGTCTGGCCCATAAGGCTATTTTTACAGTGCAAATATAGTGTAAAAAGCTTGATATATCAAAGTTTACGCTACTTTGTTTACCGAAGATTTTTCCATTAGCTTTCAAAAAATGTTATAATTTTCTTTGAAAGCGCTATAGAAATGTGAAAAGGAGCAAACTTAAATGGAAAAAATCTTGTATCTCATGCGTCATGGGCAAACACTATTCAACCTTGAACACAAGATCCAGGGTTGGTGCGACTCACCATTAACTGAATTGGGGATCAACCAGGCCAAGATCGCTAGTCGCTACTTTACAGACAACAAGATCCAGCTGGACCACTGCTATTCAAGTACCAGTGAACGTGCCTGTGATACCTTGGAGTTAGTAACCGGCGGCAAGCTGCCTTATACCCGGCTCAAAGGAATCAAGGAATGGAATTTTGGCCGCTTTGAGGCGATGGATGACTTTTTGAATCCACCTGTTCCTTATGGAGACTTCTTCGTTAAGTTTGGCGGGGAAAGTCAAGACGGGGTCAGTGAAAGAATAACTAGGACTTTGAGCGATGTCATGGAGCAAGAAGATCACCATTCGGTTTTAGCAGTATCTCACGGCGGTGCTCTGGCCTGCTTCTTACGCTACAACAAGCTTCCCATTGACCATCATATTGGCAACTGCACTATCCTCAAGCTGAAGTATGAAGATGGTCACTTTGCCTTGCTTGACTGGATTGATCCTAATTTCAGCGAACTCGAAAAGTAGTCACCCAGATGCAAAAATTTTCTTATTAAACATTTGGCATCCCTTTTCTTTGCTTTTTTAACAGTAATTGTTTTTGCGAGAAAAAGCCCTTTCTTGATATAATATAGACAAGGAAGAAATTTTGAACATAAATATCATATTTTGCGAAAGCAATAGAAAAGCAGAGGGACATCATGAAATACGAATTGAGCGGCGGGAATACTTGCCCATTAGCAACTGTAACCCTCGATAAGGGAGAAAGCATCAAAGTCGAAAACGGTGCCATGGTCTACATGAAAGATGTTACCATCGCCGGGAAGATGAACTCCAGCAAGAAAGGCTTGGGCGGCTTGCTCGGCGCGATTGGCCGGAGTTTGACCAGTGGTGAAAGCATGTTTATCACCCAGGCAACTGGTGATGAGGATGGCGGACAAATTGGGGTTGCACCAGCAATTCCTGGCAAGATTGCAAAGCTTTCCGTTGGCAAGCAGCAGTACTGCCTAAACACTGGGGCATTTTTAGCAAGTGATGACAGCGTCAGCTACAAGATGCAAAAACAAAATTTTAGCAAGGCTGCCTTTGGGGGAACCGGTGGTTTCTTCGTAATGCAGACTGAAGTCGAAGGCGACATGTTGGTTAACGCCTTTGGTGACCTGGTAGAACTGACCGTGACCAGCGATAAGCCGATCTCAATCGACAATGAACATGTCGTTGCCTGGGATGCAAACCTTGACTACGACATTAAAGTAGCCTCGGGGATGTTTGGCTTTACCTCAGGTGAAGGCCTGGTCAACCACTTTACCGGGGATGGCAAGGTTATCATCCAAACTCGTAACTTGCATTCACTAGCAGAAGCCTTGCAACCTTTTATTGTTGACAAGGAAAGTAACGATTAAAGAAAACGGGATCGGCGTAGCTGATCCCGTTTCTTGCTCACTAAAGGAAATGATTTTTTCACAAAACTATAAAATTGTTTTAAGCGCTGGCTTATGATAAATTACTAGTAAAGATATTACTCAAAATGGAGGATCCCCAAAAAATGTTCAATCAAGTCGAAATCATGCTCTACGTGAGTGACCCGGAAAAATGTGCTAAGTTTTGGACTGACCAAGTTGGCTTTGCTTTAAAGGAAGAAGGCGAAGGCCCGGACCAAAGCAAGACCTACCTGCTGGCAGCCAGCGACAATGCAGATGCCAGCCTGCGCTTGTTTGACCGGGAAGTAATTGCCAAGTACTCACCAGAACTTGACCTGGCTACTCCATCACTGCTTTTCAGCTGCGAAGACGTGAAGGAAACTCGCCAAAAGTTGCTGGATAAGGGCGTCACCGTTGGTGATGTCGTTGATATGGGCAGTGCTGAAACTTGCAACTTCGCGGACCCAGAAGGCCATTACTTTGCCTTTAAGAGTATGAAGAAGTAATATATTTTCAAGCAAAAGACCGTCACGATTGTGACGGTCTTGTTGTTTCCTCTATTCATTATTGGCAAACTTACCAGCTTCAACATCGCTGATGAACTTATATAAGGAAGAAAAGAATGCCTTAGGATTATCAATGTGGTGGCAGTGACCGCCATCTGGCGTCACAACCATCCGTGAGTTTTTCAAAGTCTTGTGCATCCGGCGGACAGCGTCAAGGGGCATGGTGTCAAATTCACCAACCGTTAGGAGGGTAGGGAGGGTAATCTGACCCAAGCGGTCTCTGAAATCCCACTCAGTTAACTTACCGACCATCATGAATTCATTATTGCCTTGGAAGTAATTGTATACTTGTGTATTCGTCGTGCTAACAACGTGCCGGCTTCCATTTTCCGGGTGACGGATCAAGTAAACGGAGTAAAGCTTGGCAACCAGTTCCTGGTACATGGCATCGTCAAAATTTTCTTCTGCTTCGCATTCCCGCATGTATTCCACTTGAGCCGGGCTGAACATTTCATCTCTTTCCCGGTTGATGTTCTCCGTGTACTCATCCAAATTATCAATCATCGATTCAATAATAACGGCCTTGAGGTGTTGGCCATACTTGACCGCGTATTCCTGGGCCAGTAGACCGCCCCAGGAGTGCCCTAACAGGTAGAAGTCTTCCAAACCGAGCTTCTGGCGGACTTCCTCAAGTTCATCAACAAAGTAGTCAATGTTTAAATACTTACGGTTTTCCTCTTTCGAAAAATCTGGTTGATCTGACCAGTACGAACCTAATTGATCGTAAGAATAAACCTCAACGCCTTTGCCAGCTAAGCCATTCTTGAAATTGTCAAAGTCTTCATGGTTGTCACCAGGTCCGCCGTGTACACAGAGTAACTTGACCGGGCCTTCGTTGACCTTGCGGGTAAAAAGGTGATAGCCATTGTCTAAAGTAACGATTCTCGTTTGATCCATGATTTTCTCCTTCAGTCAAATATTCTCTTGTTACTTGAAATATGCTCTCGTGTAGTCAACCATGCCAACCTTGTGCCAAAGTACACCCTTTAAGTTGGAGTTTACCAGGTGGTCTTCAACCATGGTGTAAAGCGGAAGAACAGGGTAATCTTGATTCATTTGCTCTTGTGCCTTTAACAGGTGGCTGAAGTAGACTGATCTGGTCGCGGCATTCTTTCTAGCTTGGCTAAGCTCATTGTTGTAAGCGGCACTAGCGTATTTACCGTAATTGTGGCTGTTGGTCTTTTCCAAAGTCTGCAGTTCGCTGTATGGGTCAGCGTAGTCATTCAGCCAAAGTGACAGGTAAAGGTCGTACTTGCCGTTGGCTACCAGATTGTAAGCTGACTTGGACGGCAGGTTCTTAACCGTGACCTTTAAGCCTGGCAGCTTGCTTTCCAGCTGCGACTGCAGGAATTCACTGACATTCTTGTCAGTAGTCGTGTCACTTGCCACCAGGGTCAATTCAACCTTTGACTTGCCTAGTTGCTTTAAACCAGCTTGCCAGAGCTTTTTAGCCTTGGCAACATTGTAAGTTTCTTTTGGCTGAGCAGCTGCAGCGAAGTCTTTACCACTGGATGGATCCTTGGCGGCGTTTGGTGCTGAGAAGGTGTAGGAAGGTTTTGAACCATCGGCCAAAACCTTTTTGGACAGTTGAGTACGGTTAACAGCCAAGTAGAGGGCTTGCCGGAGTTGTTTGTTGGCAAGAGTAGCACCTTTAGCCATATTCAGATTTACGAAGTTGTTGCCCGACCGGTAGAGATGGTACAGGTTCTTGTTATTTTGCAGGCCTTGTGCCGTCGTACCGGAAACTACAGCGTCATCTAAGCTTCCTTGCTGGAAGAGCTGGTGGGCAGTGTTTGAGTCTTTGATGACTTGGTAATTAAGCTTTTGCAGCTTGACAGCGTTTTTAGCGTAGTAGTATGGGTTCTTGACGGCAGTCCACTTTTCGCTGGTGTTGGTCCACTTGGTGACCTTGAAGGCCCCGTCAAAAGCAGTATATTTAGCAGCCGTACCATATTTGGCACCATATTTTTTAACCAGGCGGGTGTTTTGCGGATAAAAGGCAGGCATAACCATCTTGTCGATGAAGGTCGGTTCTGGATTTTCAAGCTGCACGACCAGTTTATACTTGCCAACGGCTTTGACGCCTAAGCTACTGACCGCTTTTTTACCTTGAGAGATCTGGTCAGCATTCTTAATATTGCTGAAGATGTAGTTATAGCCAGACATTGCTTTGGGAGAAACGCCTTTTCGCCAGGCAGTCACAAAGTCTTGCGCGGTTACAGTGTCACCATTTGACCATTTGGCATTGTGCCTCAGATTGAACGTGTAGGTCTTACCATCACTGGATTTATGATAGCTAGTGGCAACCGCGGGAACTGGCTGGTCATTTTTATCTGAACGGTAAAGGCCGGCCATAGTTTGCACCAAAGTGTCCCATTGAGGGATTGAGGCAGTCACAGAGGTATCGAGGGAGCTGACTACATCAGTCTCCATCAAGTTCAGACTTGTTTTGGTGTTGGATGCTTGGGAATTGTTATTGCCGCAGGCAGCCAGCGTGCAAGCTGACATGCCAAGTAGTGCAACTGTTGCCATTTTTCTAACTTTCATTTGTGTTCCTCTTTTCATCTTTCATGGAAAAGAAAAGCGCCCCACTGGATCAAATCGATCCAATAGGGCGCTATTAGCGCGGTACCACCTATTTTCGCCGTTAGGCCTTCACGCACAGATAATGCGCTGCCGCTTTAAGGGGCGGACCCCGAAACCACTAATATCGCAGTTTCCGCTCAAAGGTGATTTTCGCACTTGGTCTGACTGCTTCTTCACACCAACCAGAAGCTCTCTGCAGGTCTCGCCAAAACTACTTTTCCTTTTCAAAGCAATGTTGTTTTGATTTCATGTCTCTTATCTTAATCCTAAATCTGAGAAAGTCAACAGTAAAATGGCAAAAAAGTTAAACTAAAGTTATAAGTGCTGGAAAGGAAATTAACCCTTTGTTAAACTAAAAGTGTTAATTACGTGGAGGAAAAACAATCATGAATTACCAAGACATCAACGCTGAAACGATCGACCGCTGGGTCAAAGAAGGCTGGGAGTGGGGCCAGGCAATCGACCACGAAACCTTCCAAGCCGCTAAAGAGGGAAAGTGGGAGATCAAGCTGACCCCTGTAAAATACGTTCCTCACAGCTGGTTTGGCGATCTTAAAGGCAAAAAAGTCCTTGGCCTAGCCAGCGGGGGTGGCCAGCAAATGCCAATCTTGACTGCCTTAGGGGCAAAATGCACAGTCCTGGACTATTCTGACCAGCAGCTGGAAAGTGAGCGCCTGGTTGCCGAGCGTGAAGGCTACGATATCGACATTGTCAAAGCCGACATGACCCAGCCTTTGCCTTTTGCTGATGAAAGCTTTGACATGATTATCCAGCCAGTTGCTAACTGCTATGTTGAAGAAGTCAAACCGATCTGGAAAGAATGCCACCGGGTCTTGAAAAACGGCGGAGTCCTCTTGGTCGGTCTGGACAACGGGATCAACTACTTGTTTAATAGCGATGAAGAAAAGTATGTCGTTAACTCCTTGCCTTTTAATCCATTGAAAAATCCTGACCAGATGCAGCAGCTGGAAAAAGATGATTCTGGCGTCCAGTTCTCTCATACCTTGGATGAACAGATTGGCGGCCAGTTGGAAGCGGGCTTTACTTTGACAAATCTCTATGAAGATACCAATGGTGAAGGCCGCCTGCACGAATTGAATATCCCGACTTTCATCGCGACCAGAAGCGTGAAATAGCAAAAGCCACCAAGTTTGACCTTGGTGGCTTTTTCCTGTATCCAAATGATTAAATATATTCTTATTCTTCGCCATGTTCAAACTGTGACTGGTAAAGGTCAGCGTAGAAGCCCTTCTTTGCCATCAAGCTGTCATGGCTGCCAACTTCAACGATATCCCCGTCCTTCAAAACGATAATGCTGTCTGCATCCCTAATCGTAGATAAACGGTGGGCAATAACAAAGGCCGTCCGTCCCTGCATCAGCCGGTCCATCCCTTGCTGAATCAAGAGTTCCGTCCGCGTGTCAACTGAAGACGTAGCTTCGTCTAGAATCAAGATCTTTGGATTCTTGACGAAAGCCCGGGCAATCGTCAGCAGTTGCTTTTGCCCGGCAGAGATATTGCTGGACTCTTCGTTAATCATGCTGTCATAGCCCTCTGGCATCTGTTCGATAAAGTGGTCAGCATGGGCATCAATTGCTGCCTGCCGCAATTCCTCATCACTGGCATTGAGATTCCCGTAGCGGAGGTTTTCCTTGATCGTGCCGTTGAAGAGCCAAGTATCCTGCAGGACCATCCCAAACATGGACCGGAGGTCTGACCGCTTCATCTTGCTGATGTCTTTGCCGCCAATCATGATCTTGCCGCTGTTTAACTCGTAAAAGCGCATCAAGAGTTTGACCAGGGTGGTCTTGCCGGCCCCAGTAGGCCCGACGATAGCAATCTTTTGCCCGGCAGAAACATCCAGGCTGAAGTCCTTGATGATGATCTTGTCTGGATTGTAGCCAAAGCGGACATGGTCAAAAGTCACATCGCTTGGCAGCTTAGCTACTTCCGCAGATGAAATTTCGACCTCTTCTTCCGGCATTTCTTCAGCTTCCAGGAAGTCAAAGACACGTTCACTGGCCGCTGCCGTTGACTGCAGCATGTTCATGATCTGAGCCATCTGGGAAATCGGCTGGGTAAAGCTCTTGACGTATTGGATAAAGGCTTGAATGTCACCAATCGTAACCACGCTGTTTACTGCTAAAAAGCCACCCACGATACAGATTGCTACGTAGCCGATATTGCCGATCAAGTTGGAAATCGGCATCATCAAGGAGCCGAAGAACTGGGACTTCCAGCCGGAAGTGTAAAGCTCGTCATTGTACTTTTTAAAAGTTGCCACCGAGGCAGCTTCACCGTTAAAGGCCTGGACGATCTGGTGGGCCCCGTACATTTCTTCAATGTGACCATCCGCGTCACCCAGAGACTTTTGCTGGCCGATATAGTACTTTTGTGACCGGCTCATGACAATACCAAGTATGCCGAAAGTTACTGGCAATATCGCTAAAGCAATCAAGGTCAGCTGCCAGGAGATCGAAAACATCATGACCAGAACGCCAACCACCGTCACGGTTGAAGTAATGATCTGGGCCATGGATTGGTTGAGCGACTGGGCGATCGTGTCCACGTCGTTGGTTATCCGGGACAAGATATCACCACTGGGATGCTTGTCAAAAAAGCTGAGCGGCAGACGGTCGATTTTTTCCGCGATATCTTTTCGCAAGGAATAGGCGACCTTCTGGGAAATGCCCGAGGTAATCCAGCTTTGCACGTAGTTGAAAAGCATGGACAGGAGATAAAGGCCCAGGAGAAGCAGCAGAATCTTGTTGATGTAGGTAAAATCGATTCCCCCAGTATTCTGGATCTTGGCGCTGATCCCGGCGATCAGCTTGTCAGTTGCCTTTGATAAAATTTTTGGCCCAATAATGGAGAAGATGGTCGAAGCGATCGCGAAGATCACTACCACCAGTAAAGACCAGTAATATGGCTTAAGGTAGCGGAATAATCTGGCAAAAGTGCCGGAAAAGTCTTTTGCTTTTTCATTGCCTCTTGCGTTGCCATGGTTATGCATCGGCTAATTCCTCCTTTGAAAGCTGTGAGTAGGCAATTTCTCGGTAGACCTGGCAATTCTTGAGCAGGTCTTGGTGCTTGCCCTTGCCGACAATCTTGCCTTCATCCAAAACGATGATCTGGTCGGCATCCATAATTGACGCGATCCGCTGGCCAACCAAAAGAACCGTCTTCTTTTCCTTGGCAGCCATCTTAGTCAGTTCCCGGCGGACCTTGGCGTCAGTCTTAAAGTCCAGGGCACTGAAGGAATCATCAAAGACCAGGATCTCCGGGTCCTTGGCCAAAGCACGGGCGATTGCCAACCGCTGTCTTTGTCCACCGGAAACGTTGCTGCCGCCTTGGGCGATAGGGGCGTCCACTTTGCCTGGCAGGCGGTCAACAAATTCCTCTGACTGCGATACCCGCAAAGCTTCTTCTAAATGCGAATCATCCTTCGCCCCGTATAAGACATTGGACTTAACCGTCCCGGTCAAAAGCTGCCCTTTTTGCGGCACTAAACCGATCCGCTCCCGCAAGTCTTGCAGGTTGTAATCCTTAACGTCAGTTCCGTCAACCATGACTTTACCGTCAGTTGCATCATAAAAGCGGGGGATCAAGTTAATTAAGCTGGACTTGCCAGACCCGGTTGATCCGATAAAGGCCGTCGTCTTGCCGGCCGGGGCAGTGAAGCTGATATGCTCCAAGGCTGCTTCCTGGCTGCCTGGGTAAGTGAAGGTTACATCGTCAAAGACAACACCCGTATTTACCTTGCCTGACTTGCATTCAGCTGGAGATTCAATTTGTGGTTCTGTTTCCAGGACTTCCGCCACCCGGCCAGCTGAGATGCTGGCCCGGGGGATAAAGATGGCAATCATGGCGACCATCAAGAAGGCCATGATGATCATCATCGCGTATTGCACGAAGGCCATCATTTCGCCAATTTGCATCTTACCCAAGTCGATCTGCTTGGCGCTAGCATAAACGATTACCAGAGTAACTGCATTCATGATGAACATCATGATCGGCATCAAGGCTGACATGACCCGGTTGGTAAAGAGGTTGACCTTGGTCAAATTGCGGTTTGACTCATCAAAGCGGTCTTCACTGACTTTTTCATTGCCAAAGGCCCGAATGACCAGCATCCCGGTCAAGTTTTCCCGCATAGAGAGGTTCAGTTTGTCGATCAGCTTTTGGACAATCTTGAACTTCGGCATAGCCAGGCCCATGGTAATCATGAGGATGACTAAAATCAGCAAAACGACTAAACCGATGATCCAAGTCATCGATGGGGAGGAATCCAAAGCATGCAGGAGGGCCCCGATGCCTAAGATCGGCGCGTAAGCCACCATCCGGATCATCAAAACAATGACCTGCTGGATCTGAGTAATGTCATTGGTTGACCGGGTGATTAAGGAAGCGGTTGAAAAGCGGTCCATTTCCGTATTGGAGAAGGATTCGACTTTTTTAAAAAGGGCCAGCCGCAAGTCCCGGGCAACGCCGGCCCCGACTCTGGAAGCTAAAAGCCCAGCCAGGATCGTTACGACGGAACCAAGAAGGGCAATGCCCAACATCTTCAGACCTGCATTTTTAATGTAGCTGGTCTGCAGCTTGCTGGTTGAAGCACCAAGGCGCTTGTATTCCAGTTTGACCGCCCGGCCGCCAGCCATGTTCATGGTGCTGGTCCCCATCTTCTTCATCTGCTTGTCGATAGAGTCAAAAATCTTCTGCTTTTGTTTTGCACTCATCTGCTTGAAGAAGTAGGCCAGGTCCTTTTTCTGGTAAGCAGCTTCCATTTCGGCGATCTGCTTTTTTGCCGTATCCAGCTGAGCCTTCATTTTTACGGCTTGCGGGCTGGTCGGGGCAACTTTAGCTATTTGCTGATAAGCTTTTTCACCCTTGGCGTATTTGTCTTTGGCAGTCTTGATGCCCTTGGAGATATTCTTAAGGAACTTTTTGCTGGTAGATGAGTTCTTATTTCCCGTGAGGGTGTAGTAGAGGATCACCCCCCGCAGCATGGCCTTATTCAGCTTGTCTCTGTCCACATTTTTCTTTAAGACATAGAGAT
>NZ_JBJEES010000093.1:0-7851 GCF_051873315.1 Lactobacillus sp. | reverse complement strand
TGGACCCTTGGCTTGAATGTCAGCCGTCAGTCAGAATCGAGCATGCTTCACTTTTGTCTGACTCCATGCTCAAGGAGCTGAAGGAGGCAAAAATTGGCCTGGCTGTTTCTACCCAGCCGATCTTCTTCTTCGCCGAAGAGGATTCCTACCGGCAGTTTTTGTCAGCGGATCAGCTGAAGATGGCCTACCGGATCAAGAGCTTAGACCAAGAAAATATTCTCTTCAGCCTCAGTTCAGACGCTCCATGCACCCCATGGGCAGAACCGGACAGTCCATTTTACGGAATCTACGCGGCAGTGACCCGGCACACGGCAGCAGGCGGCTTCATCAACGAAGATGAAGGTATTTCCGTTGCCCGGGCCATCCTGGCTTATACCAGAGACGCGGCTAAGATGGGTGGCTTTGTCAATAACGGGACCTTGACGCTGGGCAAGGACGCCGACTTTGTCATCTTGGACAGAGACATCTTCAGCCAGAAGGCGGAGGACTTAGCCAAGGTCAAGCCGGCTTCCACCTGGATTGGCGGGGAAAAGGTCTGGGGTCAGGAAAAGAATTAATGTAATTAAAGAAACATAGGCAATAGAAAAGTCTTACCTTTGACGGGTAAGACTTTTTGTTTGTGGAAAACTTGTTGATAATTTTTTAGTCAACGTCTACGCTTGGCGCGTCCTTGGTTAAGACAACAGACTTGTCCGGCTTGATGCCGAAGAATTCTTCCAAAAGCTTTTCCAAGTCGCTCATGGCTTCGTTAGCCCGCTGCGCCTGGTCAGCGTTGACAGATTCAATTACGATTACGCCCTTAGTTGAATCTTCATCCAGCATGGTTCTTTGGGCATCCCGCCAGTTGAGGCAGCGGCAGACGGCACCTTGGTCGTCGTACCAGGCAACTTCGCCTTCAAGGGTCGGTTCGTCCTTGTCAGCGCCGACTGGCTGGAAGGCCAGGCCTTCATGAACTTGACCCAGGTGCATGGTGCCGGCCAGCTTGTCTTGGTCTTCGATGCCGATTGGCACCCCATGAGCCAGGGAAACTGAGTTGTAGACATCAACCAATGGTGAAATCGGCCGCAAATCTTCGCCCTTGTCGATCCGCTTCAAAAGAGCTTCGATGGAAGCCCGGACGCCTTTCTTCTTTTTGAATTGCTGGTAGGCTTGCCGCCATTCAGCAACAACTGGGTTCTTGGCAAAAGCTGCGGCACCCAGGAAGTCTTCCGCCTTGTCGCTGCCTTCTCTGAGCAGCTTGCGCCGGCGGGCCAGATTGTCGTCAGTGTCGTGGTTGTCGATGCCGCTGACGAGCATGATGTTTACTTGCGCGTCAGGGAAGAGCTCCCAAAAGCTTGGGTCAACGGTAACTTTTTCTAACATGTTGAACCTTTCTTTCTATATAAAAGAGATAAGATTTTTCCTTACTATCCAATTGTACTATAAGCAGAAAGCTCCTTACCAGAGCTCATTGTCGCTGCCTCGCTTGACCCGGTAGCTTTCTTGCAGCAGACCGTCAAAAAAGTGCTGCAGGGAAATCTGCCCCCGTTCCAGCTCCTTGCCGTTTTGGTGCTGCATTTCCACGTGGATGTTCTGGTACTCAAAAAGGTTGTTGGCATAGTCCAGCAGCATTTCATTGTCCGGGTAGTCGATGCACATGGTGGCCAGATTGACGATCCCGATGTGCAGGGTCCGGCGGATCCGCTGGTAGATAACCTTTTTCTCCCGGCCGCTGATGCCAAAACTTTCTTCCAGGTCGATCTGGTCAAAGCTCATGTCCTTGTCGACCATCAAGCGGATGATCTTCATGATGTCTTCATAGCCTTTTTCAGATGCAATGCCCAAAAAGCGCAGGGTGTCAGTCACATGGTCTATTTGCTGCCGGCGAGTGGTCTGCTGGCGGCCGGATGGATTGTTCAAGCTGCCCGAAAGTTCGCTGATCACCCGCATGTTGCTCAAGAGCTGCAAGGTTGTACTGATAATTTTGGAAATATGGGCGATTTCCTCAGAATTGAGCTGGTGGTGGATGAAAAAGTCGCAACCGTTTTGGTAGGCAGCCGTGATCAAGGATTCTGACGGGGTATTGGCCGTCATAATCACCCGGGGCAGGATGTTGGCCTGCTTGAGCCGCCTTAAGAGGGCCAGGCCGTCAAAGGGTGCCAGATCATAGTCGACAACCAATACGTCAACTCTGAGTTGGCGGAGGTCGTCAAAGGTCCTTTGGGCATCGGTTGACCGGCCAACGACAATGTTTTCGAAGTTCCGCTCCAGGGCGTCACTAATTAGTTGTAAGTTCCTGGTGCTCTTGTTTGTGATATAAAAGTGCATTTTTGCATTTTCTCCTCATTTTTGAAGCAAGTTGAAGTCTACTGAGTCAACTATCCAATTGTAGCACAAAGGAGACTTAAAATAAAAAAGTGTATAAACATGGTAAAAGTACCCAATGGGCCGTATAAGCGGCCTTCTATTCACTTAAAAAATTCGATTATACAGTTCAGAAAAACTAATTAATTGATTTCTATTTTTTTTTGGTAAATCTTTTTGTTTTTTACTGTTGTGGTCTGAAAACGCTTTCTATAATGATAATCGTAAACAAGTGAAAAACACAAAACAATAGAAAACAGGAGGAAGCTATCATGGCTTTTAATTTACGCAACCGCAGTTACTTAACTCTCGCAGACTTCAACACTCGTGAAATGGAATACCTGCTTGACCTGGCAGAACAACTGAAGAAGGACAAGTACGCTGGTGTTGAACAACCTCGTTTGAAGGGCAAGAACATTGCTTTGATCTTCGAAAAGGACTCAACCAGAACCCGCTGCTCATTCGAAGTTGGTGCTCACGACCAAGGCGCTCACGTAACTTACCTTGGGCCAAGCGGCTCACACTTCGGCCACAAGGAATCAGTTAAGGACACTGCTCGCGTATTGGGCGGCATGTTCGACGGTATCGAATTCCGTGGCTTCTCACAAGAAGCAGCTGAAACTTTGGCTAAGTACTCCGGTGTCCCAGTTTGGAACGGTTTGACTGACGCTGACCACCCAACTCAAGTTTTGGCCGACTTCTTGACTGCTAAGGAAGTTTTGAAGAAGGAATACAAGGACATCAAGTTTGCCTTTGTTGGTGACGGCCACGACAACGTATCCAACGCTTTGATGCTGGGTGCCGCAGTTATGGGTATGGAATACCACGTCGTAACTCCTCCAGAACTGAACCCAAGCGAAGAAACTTTGGCAAAGGCTAACGCGATCGCTAAGGAAACTGGCGCCAAGATCGTTGTTTCAAACGACGTCAAGGAAGGCGTTAAGGGCATGGACGTAATCTACGGCGACGTTTGGGTATCAATGGGTGAATCCGACGACAAGTGGAAGAAGCGGATCGAATTGCTTTCACCATACCAAATCACCATGGACGTTCTTAAGGCTACTGAAAACCCTAACGTTATCTTTGAACACTGCCTGCCAGCCTTCCACAACCTGGAAACTGAAGTTGGCCGCGAAGTTTACGAAAAGTTTGGCTTGAAGGAACTTGAAGTAACTGACGAAGTCTTCGAAAGCAAGCACTCAGTTGTCTTCCGTGAAGCTGAAAACAGAATGCACACCATCAAGGCTGTCATGGTTGCTACCTTGGGCGACTAATCAAGAAGAGGTGCTCTTATGTCAAAAGTTGTTGTAGCATTGGGCGGCAACGCCCTCGGCAAGTCACCAGCCGAACAATTGGAATTGGTTAAGAACACAGCTTCCTCACTGATCGGTTTGATCAGCGCCGGCAACGAAGTAGTTATCAGCCACGGCAACGGCCCGCAGGTTGGCCAAATCAACCTGGGCATGAGCTACGCTGCTGAACATGGCCAAAGCGCGGCCTTCCCATTCCCTGAATGCGGGGCAATGAGCCAGGGCTACATTGGCTACCACCTGCAGCAAAGTCTGCAAAACGAACTTCACAAGCGCGGCATGACCAAGGACGTAGCGACTATCGTAACGCAGATCGTTGTTGACCCGGCTGACTCAGCCTTCCAAAACCCAACTAAGCCGATTGGGGCCTTCTACACTAAGGAAGAAGCCGACTCAATCGCTGAAGACAAGGGCTACATCTTCAAGGAAGACGCTGGCCGCGGCTGGCGGCAGGTTGTTCCTTCACCGACTCCAAAGAGAATCGTTGAATTGAACAGCATCAAGACCTTGATTGAAGCAGATGAACTCGTTATCGCCGGCGGTGGCGGCGGGGTGCCTGTAGTTGAGACCGAAGAAGGGCTCAAGGGCGTGCCAGCCGTCATCGACAAGGACCGCTCCAGCGCATTGTTGGCAGACAATGTTGGCGCGGACAAGCTGATCATCTTGACCGCCGTTGACTACGTGGCAATCAACTTCAACAAGCCAGACCAAAAGAACTTGGAAAACATCTCTGTTGAAGAAGCTAAGAAGTACATTGACGAAGGTCAATTCGCTGCCGGCAGCATGCTTCCTAAGGTTCAAGCCTGCATGTCATTCGTTGAAGGCCACCCGGAAAGAGAAGCCATCATTACTTCTCTGTCAGGCTTAGATGCCGCTCTTGCTGGACAGTTGGGGACTGTTATCCACGCATAAGCGCGTTTGCTCATCGACCGGTTTAAATTTTAGTGTAAAAATCTCTCTTTAAAAATTACGAACAACTAGTTAGTTAAGTCGTTAGTAGGTTGACTTGACGATTTATAACCACACAAATCATTAGGATATTAGGTAAATTAGCAATTATAGGAGTGTAAAGATCATGACAAGTCCTATTCATGTAACTTCAGAAATTGGTAAGTTGAAGACAGTTATGTTGCACAGGCCAGGGCGCGAAATCGAAAACATCACGCCGGATTCAATGGAACGTCTCTTGTTTGACGACATTCCATACCTGCCAATCGCGCAAGAAGAACACGACTTCTTCGCACAAACTCTGCGCGACAACGGTGCCGAAGTTATCTACACCGAAGACTTGGCTGCCGAAGCCTTGGCAGACGAAGCTGTCAGAAACGAATTCATTGAAAGACAAGTAGCAGAAGCTGGCTTTGTTGCCGGCGTAACTCACGACGCTCTGGTTGAATACCTTAAGGCTCTGACTCCAACTGAACTGGTAACCAGAATCTACGAAGGTATCCGCAGAGATGACCTGGAACTTACCACTCTTGACTTGGCTGCAGTGTCAGAAAACACTGAATGGCCATTCTTGATGGATCCACTTCCAAACGCCTACTTCACCCGTGACCCGCAAGCTTCAATCGGCGAAGGGATGTCAGTCAACAAGATGACTTTCCCAGCTCGTCAGCGTGAATCAATGATCACTGAATACATCTTGAAGTACAACGCTCGCTTTGCTGGCAAGGTTAAGGTATGGCGTGACAGAAACCACGAAAGTCACATCGAAGGTGGTGACGAACTGGTATTGAGCGACCACGTAGTAGCAATCGGTATTTCAGAACGTACTACTGCCGACGCAATTCAAGACATCGCTAAGAGCTTGTTCGCAAACTCTGACTACGACACTGTAATTGCCATCTCAATTCCGCACAACCACGCAATGATGCACCTTGACACGGTGTTCACCATGATCAACTACGATCAATTCACTGTTCACCCAGACATCTTGACTGAAGATGGCAAGGTTGACAACTGGGTACTGCACCCAGGCAAGGACGGGGAAGTTACCTTCGAACACCACACTGACATCAAGGAAGTGCTGAAGAAGGCCTTGGGCAAGTCAGAAATCGACTTGATCCCAACTGGCAATGGCGACCCAATCGTAGCTCCGCGTGAACAATGGAACGACGGTTCAAACACTTTGGCAATCGCTCCAGGTGAAGTTGTAACTTACAACAGAAACTACGTCTCCAACGCTTTGCTGAGAGAACACGGGATTTTGGTCCACGAAGTTCGCTCAAGCGAATTGTCAAGAGGTCGTGGCGGCCCACGTTGCATGTCTTGCCCAATTATCCGTGAAGACATCTAATTGGTTTTTGAATCTAAAATCGCGGAGCTGGTCTATCGCTCAAGGGCTTAGACTATCTCCGCCTTTTTAGGTGGAAAGAGTATTTGGGAGGTAAAAATCATGGAAGAGAAAGTAAACAAAAACGGGATAGGCCTTGTTGGCCTGACCGCTTTGATCGTCAGTTCCTCTATTGGGACTGGGATCTTCGGCATTACCAGTTCCATTGCTTCATCTGCCGCTCCAGGGCCCGCTATTTTGTCCTGGCTGCTGGTTGGCTTTGGTTTCTTGATGCTTGTTCTGTCATTGAACAATTTGACTGAGAAGAGATCCGACCTTAAGGGTGGTATCTTCGCTTACGCCGGGGCCGGCTATGGCCCATTGGGTGAATTCATTTCCGGCTGGGCCTACTGGCTGAGTGCCTGGCTGGGCAACCTGGCCTTTGCTACTATGCTGATGAGCGCGATCGGGACCTTTATTCCGGTCTTCAAGGGCGGTTCAAACCTGCCATCAATCATCGTAGCCATCATCTTCTGCTGGGCCTTGACCTTCTTGGTTAACAACGGTGTTGAAAGTGCCTCATTCGTTAACACGATTGGTACTTTCTGCAAGGTTGTGCCATTGATCATGTTTGTTATCATCTGCATCGTTTCCTTCAAGGGCGGGATGTTTACCGCTGACTTCTGGGGCAGAGTTGCCAACAACCTGTCCAAGGGGACGACGACTGGTGGTTTGTGGCCACAGATGAAGGGGACTTTGATGACCCTAATCTGGGTATTTATCGGTGTTGAAGGGGCCTCAGTCATGGGCTCACGTGCCAAGAGCCTGAAGGAAGCTCAACAAGCAACCATGCTTGGTTTCGTCCTGCTTTTGGTCTTCTACATGCTGATCTCAATCCTGCCATACGGCTCACTTACCCGGGCTCAATTGGCCAGTGCTGCACAACCAGCTTTGGGCAGCGACTTGAAGATGATCGTCGGCGACTGGGGCGCTATGATCATCAACATTGGCTTGATCATTTCCACTATCGTTTCTTGGCTGTCATGGACCATGCTGCCAGCAGAAACCATGCTTTTGATCGCTGAAGACGGTGCTGCTCCTAAGTTCTGGGGCAAGCTGAACAGCAAGAAGGCGCCAACTAACGCCCTGTTCACTACTGCTATCTTGCAGACCATCTTCCTCTTCTCCTTGCTCTTCACTGACAAGGCTTACGAATTCTGTTACACTTTGGCTTCAAGTGCCATCTTGTTCTCATACCTGTTTGTCGGCTTGTACCAAATGAAGTTCAGCCGTGAACGCAAGGAATGGGGCCAATGGACCTACGGTCTGCTGGCAGCCCTCTTCCAATTCATGTGCATGATTTTGGCCGGCTGGCAATACGTCCTGGTTGTTTCCTTGAGTTACATCCCAGGCTTGATCGTTTACTACCAAGGCGTTCGTGAACAAGGCAGAAAGCTCAACAAGAACGAAAAGATCACCTTTATCGTTATTGCAATCCTCTGCGTTCTGTCCATTGTTCTGATTGCCAACAAGACGATCGACATTATGTAATCGAAATTAAAATCTTTCCCAAAACAGCGGTTTTCCGCTGTTTTTTTGTGCTGTGGCTTATTTTTTCAAAATAAAAAAAGGAAAAAAGACTTGCATTCCTGGCTGAATACGATATACTAGTATTTGTGCTTACGGCCTATGCCGTAAACAAGTCATATGGAGGATTAGCTCAGCTGGGAGAGCATCTGCCTTACAAGCAGAGGGTCACAGGTTCGAGCCCTGTATCCTCCATCGAGTCGTTAGCTCAGTCGGTAGAGCATCTGACTTTTAATCAGAGGGTCGAGGGTTCAAGTCCCTCACGACTCATGGCCCTGATCTGCGGGTGTGGCGGAATTGGCAGACGCGCTAGATTTAGGTTCTAGTGTTTTCGGA
>NZ_JBJEES010000092.1:0-32699 GCF_051873315.1 Lactobacillus sp. | reverse complement strand
CTATTTTGCATGATATCTTTAAAATCGTTGTTCATTGTGTTTACCTCAAAGAATGGAAGATTGTATTTACACTTACATTGTAACCGATTGCACATGATAAACAAGCAAGTTTTTGGGGAAATATTTTGTATCATCCGGCTTGAAGAAAGCGCTATAATATAGATGGTAAGAAATGGTCAGAGATGTGTGAGAAATAAGGTGAGCAAAATGAAGATGAAACATGCTAAGAGAATCGCCCTTTTGCTGGCTTTAGGCTATGCTGGTGGCCAGGCTTTGAAGCGGTCAGCTCCGTTCTTGAAGGGCGTGCAGGCAGGGATCCTCATGGAGAAGGGGAAGAGAAAGCTCAAGGAGAGCGAACCTGTCCAGAAACTGAGGGAATTAACTGATAAATAGAAAACACATCAAAAAAGGATCTAGCTTCCACAAAGAAGATAGATCCTTTTTCATATGCTCTTAGTAAACGATCACAGGCATGTGCACCTTAACCGCGTCCCAAACGGACTTGATTTCACTAGGCCGGATGTTAACGCAACCGTGTGACCCGCCTTCCAGGTAGGCCGTGCTTGACCAGTCGGTCCGCCATGACGCGTCGTGCAACCCGCAGCCGCTCAAAGTAAATGGCATCCAGTAGCTGACCTTGGAAGCGTAGTTCGACCCGTCGTCGTTCTGCCCCTTCAAAGTAGCGTCCTGTTGCTTGTACATGATGTACCAAACCCCAGTAGGCGTAGCGTTGTCGCCCTTGTTGGCCGTCCCCGTAACCACGTCAGATACAGTTACGACCACCTTGCCGTTGACAACCACCCACATGTCCTGGCTGGCGATTGATACAACCACATAGCTGTTGCCCAGCCCGTTGTTGCTCTTGCCATAGCCCAAACCTTGCGTGGTGTAGCCTTCGCCATAGATGTGGTTCTTCCCGTCAATGGTCTTCTTGCCGCTCTCATAAGCTGCCAGAACCGCCTTCTTAGCGCTGGCCGTCCAGATCCCCCAGCCGTAGCTCTGGTTGGTAACGGTGATGGTTGACCCGGCAGGAGTCTTGAACTTGTAGCTCTTGCCCAAAGTCTTGACTTCCTTGTCCATGGCGTTAAGCTTGCTCGTCAGCTTGCTGGTGTCGTCATAGTGAACAGCGCCGTTGTAGTAGCTGACTTGAGTCAAGTAGTCCTTAGCCGCCAGGGTAAAAGTCTTCCCAGCTACAGAGTAGTCCACGCTGGCCGAGGTAATCGCCTTCAGCTTGCTCTTGCCCTTCTTCAGAGCCGTGTTTTCGTAAGTGTAGCTCTTGTTGGTCGGCAGTTGGGTGTACTGCTTGTCAAAGTACTTCTGGACCTTTTCCTTGCTGATGGTGGTCAGCTTGCTGTCTCTGACAGCACTGATCTTACCATCCTTGTAGACCAGCTTGTTGACGGCCTTGGCCTGGATCTTCTTGACCGCTTGGTCAACCGTCAGCTTGCCTACCTTGACGCCATAAATGGTGACGTTGGCGTTGAAGTGCTTCTTGTTGTATGCCACCTGCTTCTTGTTCTCCGCCAGAACCGTTGCCTGGTGCTGCTGGTAGGCATTGTGTCCCCAAATGCCCGCGCAGGCTAAGGCGATAACCGCCACGCCCGCGATAATCAGGTATTTGCTGCCTTGAGTGTTTTTCTTCCGGTAGTCTTTGCGAGAAGTCATTAATAACTCCAATCTGTTCATTCAAAAGATTGTGTTCAGTATAACACGAATCGCTTAGCGATTAAAATGTACGGAGGAATTTTTTAATATGAATTTAAAATTTTGTCTCTGCGATATCATCCTCTGGCCGGTGGCCCTGAATCCGGACCAGCTGCCAGGCAAAAGGACTTTCCTGCTTCTTTAGCTGAACTGTCAAGACGCCTGCTTCAAAAACAAAAGCACATTCTTCCCGGCCGTCAATCCATTCAATCCGGTTTGGCTCTTCCGTCAAGCCAGTCACCTTGACCTCTGCAGGATAAGGGGCCTTTAAGAAAAGGTAGACTTGATATGGCGCGTGCCGGTTGGTCAAGACGAAAGCATCTTCCGCGTCAGCTGATAATTCGCTGGCTTGCCCTTCATTAACCGCGTGGCCAAACTTGTGCATCCAGCTGTTTAAGGCCTCTAAAGCCGCCTGGTCAGCTTCGTCTGCGGCATCCACGTCAATCACCAGTGCCTGGCTATTCTTTCTTGCAGCTACCAAAGCGTCCACGACTTCATCTGCCTTGTAGTGTCTGCCGCTTTGCTCTGGCAGGTAGGCAATGGTGTACTTTTCACAGGCTGCCTGTAATTCTTCCGGGCCGCTGACGGCGCGGGCACCGATGTCTCTTGCCCGGCGGACCAGAGCATCCGCGTTTACATTTTCCCCACTTGGGTTAAAATTTAAGATAATCGCAAAATCAGGGTTGATCATTGCTTGCTCCTCCTTATTGTTAAACACATGTTTTATTTTACTAAATTATTGTAAGGATGTAAAAAATGAAGATCATAATTTCCCCCGCTAAAAAAATGCAGACGGATGGCGGCTTTTTGCCGCAGACCAAACCCGTCTTTCTTGATCAAGCCCAGGAGCTTTGGTCCTATTTGAATTCTTTAAACCAAGCTGACTTGGAAAAAGTCTGGCGGGCCAATGCCAAAATCACTGAAGAAGCCCGGCAGATGCTGGCCGCTGACTTGAATCAAGGGCAAGTTCCAGCTCTGTTTGCCTACAGCGGCCTGCAGTACCAGTACCTGGCCGCTGATGTCTTAGACCAGGCCGGACTGGACTACCTGGACCAGCATCTGCGCGTTCTGTCCGGCCTTTACGGCAGCCTGCGGCCTTTTGACGGGATCGTGCCTTACCGCTTGGAAATGAAGAGCCCCCTGCCTAACTTCAAGTATAAGAGCCTTTATGAATTCTGGGGAGAAAAAGTCTACCAAGAGCTCTACCAAGATGATTCCGTGGTCCTCAATCTGGCTTCTAAGGAATACAGCCGCCTGCTGGCGCCCTATCTTAAAGATGGCGACCGCTTGCTTGAAGTTGTCTTCCAGGAAGAGAAAAACAGCAAATGGCGGACCCAGGCAACTCATGCCAAGATGGCCCGGGGCCGTCTGGTCCGCTGGCTGGCTGAAGGGGGCCGGGACCTGTCTGACCTGCCGGACTTCACGGGCTTTGGCTATGCCTTTGCCCCAGACCAAAGCGGGGAAGACCAGCTTGTTTTTCGTAAAAAGGCATGACGATTTTTCACAAAGTACGAAAAAAGAAAAATTTTTTACACTTTTAAAAGGCTAGGAAGCGCTTGCTGACCGGCCTTTTTTCTTTTGTGCAAGAATTCATAAAATTGACAACGCTTTCAAATGTGATTTAATAGAAACAGAGATTGAAACACAAAAAAGAAAACTGTAAGGTGAGCTAGAATGGAATATCATAAGTTAACTGCTGAAGACATTGAAAACTTGCGGCCAATGATTGCCGACCCAGAACGTTTTATTACTGAAGTAACTGAACACTGGGATCACGACCAATTCAAGACTGTCCGGGCCATGCCTGACCTGGTAATTCAACCGGTTACGGCTGAAGAAGTAGCCAGCGTCTTGAAGTACGCCAGCGACCACGAAATTGCCTTGACTCCACGGGGCAACTCAACTGGCTTGATGGGGGCCAATTTGACTGTGCATGGCGGGATCTCCCTGGACATGGTTAAGATGAACAAGGTCATCGACTATGACCCAGCCAACTTGACCATCACTGTTCAACCAGGCATCCGTCTGAACCAACTGGAAGACTTTTTGGCAGACAAGCCATTTACCTACATGCCAGCACCAGCCATGCACTGGGCTACTGTAGCCGGCAACATCAGCACCAACGCCGGCGGCTTGAAGGCCATCAAGTACGGGGTAACCCGTGAACACATCCGTGAAGTCAAGGTTGCCTTGACTGACGGCAAGGTCTACAAGTTCGGCTCCAAGTCAGTTAAGTCATCATCCGGCTACTCCTTGAAGGACCTGATCATCGGCTCAGAAGGGACTTTAGGCGTCATCACTGAAGCTGTTCTGCGTCTTTACCCAAGACCAAAGCACGCTTTGAACGCCATCATTCCTTTCCCGACTTTGGACGATGCCATCGAATCAGTGCCAGCCATCCTGGCTTCCGGCGTTGTGCCAACCACTGTTGAATACATGGGCCGCAAGGTCTTGAACCTGTGGGAAAAGTACTACGACGCTACTTTCCCAATCAAGGAAGGCGACGGCTTCATCATCCTGGGCATCGACTCCTTCACGGCCAGCGACGCTGAAGCCCAACTGGCCCAGGCTTTGGAAGCAGTTAAGCCATTCCACGCTTTGAAGGAAACTGTCTTGAACGCTGAATCAGAAGAAGCCAAGACCATCTGGGACGCCCGGGAAAAGCTGCTTTTGGCCATCCAAAAGTCAACTCCAAAGATGGACGAAGTCGACGTTTCAGTGCCGATCAGCAAGATTCCGCTGGTTCTGCACCGGATCGAAGAACTGGAAAAGGAAGAAAACATGCGGATTCCTAACTTCGGCCACGCCGGTGACGGTAACCTGCACATCTACCTTTGCTCAGACGACATGACTGACGAAGAATTCGCCAAGAAGGGCGACACCGTTATCTCCGAACTCTACAAGACCGCCAAGTCAGTGGACGGCAACATGTCCGGTGAACACGGGGTTGGCTACGCCCGCCAGAACTACTACGAAGACTTCTATGGCAAGGATTACACCAACTTGCTCAGAAAGGTCAAGGCTCTGTTCGATCCTAAGGGCATCCTTAACCCAGACAAGATCTTCCCGTTAGACTAAAGCACGGCTCCCTCCGCGCGGCAACCTTTAAAAATCCGAATCAAAAACTAATCAAGAACTAATCAACTAAGCAAATCAAGAATTAACCAAAAACCGAAAAGATCAAGTACCTAGCAATAAGTACATAAAAACAATAGCAAAACAACAAAACAACATTTTAATTTTTAAGCTTCACAAATTAATTATCACAGGGAAGGGCTGCTCCGGCAGCCCTTTTTTGTGCAAGAAAAATGACATCGCGTCACTTTTTATGTTGACACGATGTCACTTTGGTCTTATACTAGAAAACAGTTAAAGGTGACATGGTGTCACGGAGGTAAAAAATGGTCAAGGCAACTTTTGAGAATTTAAGCAAAGACAAGCAGGATCGGGTTACAGCCGCCCTGCTCAAAGAATTCAGCGCCCATACTTTGGCCAGCGCCCAGGTGGCGCGGATCGTCAAGGAAGCCGGCATTGCCCGGGGGGCCTTTTACAAGTACTTTGAGGACCTGACGGATGCTTACCAATACCTGTTCAAGCTGGCCATGCGGGACCTGCACACGGGTCTGACCGGCCGGATGGGGGCAAACGAGCTCTACCAGATGACCAAGGACTTTGTGACCAAGGCCACTGGCAGCCAGTACTATGACTTGATCCGCCTGCACTACGCGGCTAACGAGGCGCTTTTGCCAAGCAGCAAGCCTAAGCAAATGCCGGCTTGTGCCTGGGCGGCGATGGCCCTGTCGCATGAGGCGATCAAGGAAGCCTTGCTGGACCCGGATAACGCTGATTTTTACTTAGACCGGGAGCGCGAGGCTTTAGAGAAGCTCTTTAGCGGCCACGAATAGGGTAAAAGAGGATATAAGAAAGGAAGAAAGCAGAAAAAATGTTTTTAGCACTAAAAGAGATCAAGCATGAAAAGAAGCGGTACGGCTTGATCGTTTTCATGATTTTTCTGATCGCGTACATGATTTTGGCAACCTGGGGCCTGGCATACGGCCTGGCCCGGGAAAACACGGTGGCTTTGGAGAGCTGGCAGACCAAGAGCGTGGTCTTGAACAAGAACGCCAACCTGTCCATGAACAGCTCGGTTTTGACCAAGGACGATTTGCAGAAAATTGACCTGACTAAGAAGGAAGCTGTTGTTGGCGAACTGCAGGTAGTGGCCAAGAAGAAGGGACAAAGCGGGATCAACGCCCAGTACATGGGGGTCAAGAAGGGTGAGTTCATCTACAAGGACCAGGACTTGATCGCTGGCCGCCGGGCTAAGAGCAAGTACGAAGTTACAGCTGACAGCCGCTTTAAGGACAAGGGCTATAAGCTGGGCGACAAGGTGACCTTGAACGGGTCAGACCACAAGTACACGATCGTCGGCTTCGTCAAGGATGCCAAGATCAACATTGAGCCGATCATGTATGGCTTTTTGCCGGCATGGAAAGAATTGAAGAACGTGGCACCGGGGATTGAAGCTTCCGGGATCATTTCCCAGCGGAAATTGTCCGTTAAGGGGAAGAATTTCAAGACTTACGGGGTTAAGGAATTTACGCAAAAACTGCCAGGTTACTCTGAACAGAACCTGACTTTTGAATTGATGATTGCTTTCATGTTCATCATTTCCCTGGTCATCGTAGCAGTCTTCCTGTACATTTTGACCATCCAGAAGCTGCCGAACTACGCGGTATTGCGGGCACAAGGCGTGCCGGCCAAGACTTTGATCTGGGCTACGGTCAGCCAGAGTCTGCTTTTGGTAACTAGCGCTTTGGTCTTGGCCCTTTTGGCCATCTGGGGCACGGCGGCCGCGATGCCGGCATCTGCTCCGATGGCCTTTACGCCAGGGATTTTCGTGGCAGCGATCGGCGGGATGTTGTTAATGGCATTGCTGGGCGGGCTTAACCCAGTCAGAACGATTTTGAAGATTGACCCGGTACAGGCAATTGGAGGCTAAAATGGCAGCGATTGAGATCAAGAACGTGAAAAAAGTTTACGGGCAGGGGGATGCAGCGACGGTTGCCCTAAAGGGGGTCGACTTCAGCGCGGACACTGGCAACGTGGTTCTGTTGATGGGACCAAGCGGGGCCGGGAAGAGCACCCTGCTGACGATTATGGGCGCCTTGCAGA
The DNA here is from genome assembly GCF_051873315.1 of Lactobacillus sp. Taxonomy (GTDB): domain Bacteria; phylum Bacillota; class Bacilli; order Lactobacillales; family Lactobacillaceae; genus Lactobacillus. The sequence continues at coordinate 25,820 of NZ_JBJEES010000092.1, read as the reverse complement.
ACGCGACGAGCGGGCAGGTGGAAATCGACGGCCAGGATATCAGCCAGTTGAAGGAGAAGGACCGCAGCCGCCTGCGTTTGAACAAATTGGGCTTTGTTTTGCAGGCCTACAACCTGGTGCCTTACTTGACGGTTAAGGAACAATTCCAGCTGGTGGACAAGGTGAAGAAGACCGGCAACTTGAGCCAGGAAGAATTAAAGGATCTCTTGGCTGACCTGGGGATTGAGAACCTGGTCAAGAAGTATCCGGAAAACCTGTCAGGCGGGCAGAAGCAGCGGGTGGCAATCGCCCGGGCCATGTACGCCAACCCGAAGATTTTGCTGGCTGATGAGCCAACGGCATCACTGGACAGTGAACGGGTGGAAGAAGTCGGCCGCTTGTTTAAGAAGCTGGCTAAGGACCACGGGAAGGCGATCATTTTGGTCACCCACGACCCGCGACTGGAAAAATACGCTGACCACATCTATGACATGATGGACGGGCAGCTGACGCAAAGAAAATAAGATCAAAAAGGCTCCGCTCAGGCGGGGCCTTTTTTGACCGGATACGAGGAAAAACGACCGGATTTGAATTTTTGGCAGAAAAAATCTGGAAAAAGAGTATGCTTAAATAAGAAAACGAGTAAGAAATGTGAGGTCGTTAGGGATGGAAAAATTATACGAAATCTACACAGACGCTGCCGAAGACAGTTTTGAAGTTGGTCGCCTCTTGTTTGAAGAAAACGACTGGCAGCTCTACTTGACTTTGGATGAGCTGGGCCGGGATGATTCGCTGCTCTTGATCAGAAAGTCAGCGGTCACGCGGCTGCTGGATCAATCGGATTATTTGGCAGAGATCCAGCGCCGGCGGAAGCTGCTGACGCAAAAAGGCCTGGCAGATCCTTTCAAGCTGGAAGACAAAGCTAGCATGATCAAGTCAGTTGAAAGCTTTATGGACTTATTGCCCGGGCAGGTTGTGTATTTTGGCCTGGAAGGCGAAGATTACCAGCAATGGGGATATATCGATGAAATTTCTGCCGGTCATGTTAATTTTGCGGCATATCCATCTGGCAAATACCAGCCATTTGCAGGAAAAGTTGCTGTCAGTCAACTCCGGCGGTTAGCCGCTTTCTCCGGTGAATGGCTGCTGGACAATCCTAAGACGCGGGATACTGAAGGTACAACTGTAGATGGTTTGCGTGAAGTTCATCTGAAAGAAGATCCAGCTTCATTCGCGGTTGGCCGGCTCTTGTGTGCTGATGACGACTTCAGCTTGTATTTGACTGTCGACGAAATTGGCAGGGATGACTCATTGCTGCTGGTTAAGAAGACGGCAGTTGACAGAGTAATTGATAAGTCAGAGTATTTGCAAGATATCAGCCGCTGCCGGCGCCAGCTTAAGGAAAGAGGATTAGAAGATCCATTTGAAGTTCAAGGCAAAGCAGCAAACATCAAGCAAATGCAGGACTTCTGGCAATTAGCTGCCGGGCAAGTCGTATCCTTTGTTATGAAGGATGAGGAAGAAGCAGAATATGGCGTCTTGCAGAGCAAGGAAGGGGATGCCTTAAGCTTTGAGCAATACCCGTCTGGCAAGTACGAGACTTTTGCTGGCCAGATCAACCTGGCTGAAGTTGGCCGCTTGGAAGCCTTTGGCGGAGAATTGACTTTGGAAAATGGCAATTGTTAGCGGGAACATGTAGTAAATCTACCATCAAAATGATAAACTAGACAGTGATGATTGCGCTTACATATTTTAGTCTGAATATCATTTTGAGGTTGATTTATGTTTAGAATTTTTGATTTGCTAAAGAGCAGGGCCCGGCTGAGCAAGGTTCTGGCTCCGGTCCAGGGCAGGCTGTTCCCGCTCGAGGACGTCAACGATGAGATTTTTGCCAGCAAGGGACTGGGTGAGGGCTTCGCGGTTCAGCCGTCTAGCGACTTGATCTACGCTCCCTTGAACGGCACGGTTACTTCCTTGTTTCCGACCAACCATGAGATCGGCATCCGGACCAAGGAAGGGCTGGATCTCTTGATCCACCTGGGCTTGAACACGGTAGAGCTGGGCGGGGGCGGCTGCGACATTTTAGTTGAAGCCGGCCAGGAAGTTAAAAAGGGGCAGCTATTGGCGACCATGAACCGCAAGCTGCTCCGCGGGCTTGGCTATGATGACACGGTGATCGTGACTTATACCAACGACCAGATCCTCAAAGGTGTCTCGGCACCGGTTTTCTTTAGGAAGATCAATGCCAAAAGAGCGGTCCAGACGATCAGCTACCATTAATTTAGATGAAAAAAGGCGTGAACGCTGCAGGGATGCGGGTTCACGCCTGTTTTAATATGCTTTTTTACAAGTTCGGATCCATCTGGAAGCTGAGCGGGGAATCGCCCGTCTGCTGGGTAATCAAGCTGCTGATCAGCTTGTTGTAAATATCCGTCACCGTCTTGGCCATCTTGGCATTGGCCTCATCCGCGATCGCTGTGGCCTGGCTTGGGTCAGCATGCAGCTTCTGGTCGTATTCATACCGCAAGCGCAGGACCTTTTCCTTGGCTTCAGTCTGGGCATTAGCCAGTTCCTTGCCGTACTTGCCCCAGTCCCGGTCAACCAGGACTCCGGCCAACTTGAAGATCCAGTAGGCAGAGTTCGGGCTGTAGTCGACCTTGCCGTTGCCCCACATGTAAGGCACCTTGGTCCCCTGCGGGAAGAAGGGAATGTAGACGCTCTGCGCCGTAACCCCCATGGCCAGCCAGTGGTACATGTCCTCGCCCTTAAGCTGCAAGAGGTGGGATTCCTGGGTCGTTGCCACCCCAATCGGCCGGAAGGTCGCCTGGCCCTCGTTCTTTGGGTTGGTCAAGTCGTAATCCGTGTCGCTGTAGTGGCTGGCCAGCACCGCCTGGGCGTCCTGGATACTCAGCGGCCGGTCCGCCTTTTGAATAAATGGTAAGTCAAAAGATTGCGGCTCTTGCTTAACTGATGGGGTCAGCAGCTTCTGCCCGTACCAAACCCGCGGGGTGTTGTAGTGCAGGTCGCTCTCGCTTCTCGTGCCAAAAATCTCCCGCCAATTGAACTTGGCTTCCCGTGGCCAAAGCTGGTGGTCATAAACGAACTCCTGCAGACCGGCTGAATAAAGGAAGTTGGCTGGATCGTTAAAGTCGATCTCCTGAATTGACAGCTGGTTGGCCACTACCGTGTAGGAGTCATCCGGAATTCTCTGGGCAACCCAGTGGTGGCCTGACCCGATTTCCAAGTACCAGGCCTCGTCTCTGTCCGCAAACAGAATCCCGTTTGATTCAGCAGCCCCGTACTTTTCCACGATCTCGCCCAAGCGCTTGACCCCTTCTTGCGCCGTCTTGACGTAAGGCAAAACGATGGTTACCATGGCTTCTTCCAAAAGGCCCTTTTCGGTATCAAAGGGGTCGATGGCCAGAACCCGTTCGTTGGCATAAGCACTTTCCGTAGCACTCATCGCCACATGGAATTCATTGATTCCGTCTTCTTCAAAAAGCCCGTACTTTTTCGTCCATTCTGGCGTGGATGAATATGCAAAGGCTTCCTCCGGCAAGTCAATTGTGAACTTGTTATCATGTGACTTGAAAGTCTGGGCTCCTTCTTGCCGCTGGTGGAAGGCCAGGTGCTTAGGCCAGGCCGTCCGTGAGTCCTCGTTGCGGCCGATAATCACGCTGCCGTCAAGGCTGGCCTTTTTCCCGATCAAGATTGAAGTACAGGATGAACGTCCGTGTGTAGTCATAAATTGTCCTCTTTTCTCCATTTGCTTTTGTTTAAATTTTACCTTATTTTGCCTTCCCCGGCAGACAAGCCGCCTCATCTTCTTAACTTTTCCCTAAAAATACGCCTGTCCCTAAATATTGTGCTAATATATAAATTAGTACGAATAAACGTTTTTTATAGGCTGGGTAGTCTTGATTCATTAGCTTAGTCTAATAAAGTCCAGTGTAAAAAACGTTTTTTGTTAGGAATGAAGTATTAAAAGTGTTAGCAGAATATGATGAAATTAGGTGGAGTAAATGATGGCCAGAAGGAAAGAAATTAATCGCGAGCGAATATTGGACATCGCCTACAAGAAGGCCTTGACCAACGGGATCGAGAACCTGACCGCCCGCAGCATTGCCCAAACTGGCCACTTTTCAACCCAGCCGATCTATTTGGAATTTAAGAACATGGATGGCCTGCGCAAGGAAGTGCTTAAGCGCGTCTCCTACACCTTGCGCGATGAAATCCTGCAGAAGAAATTTATTGATGAGCCCTTATATGATGTCGACTTGTCCTACCTGCAATTTGCCCGCGACCACCGGAACCTGTTCTCAACGATTTTCGTCAATGGTGAATTCGGCGATGACTTGATCCGCGACATTTTGATGGATTTGGGCCGCAGCAAGCTGCATGAGCAGTACCAGCGCGATTTTGACTCTGACTTGGAGAAGCGCGTGATTGCCCTCAACTGGATCATCACCAACGGCCTGGCTGTAATGCTGGTCGATGGCTTGATTGACTACGACCAGGACAACTTTGTCCGGATTATCAGGCGGCAGCTGGAGACCCTTTTTTGACCGCTAATCCATTAAAAAAATCCTTCTATCGATTGGCTCTTTCTATCCTTGTAATTTTTTCACAAAAAGCCTGCTGAAATCCCTTTAATTTGGGTATAATAAGGGGAGTAATGGAAAATCTGAAAGGTGGTTTTTATGAAAGTTTTAGCTCTTAACGGATCTAACGCTGACAAGTCTTACAACGAAATGCTGCTGAAGTTCATTGCCAAGCACTTCGCTGATAAGTATGATTTTGAATTCGCGACCGTGAAGGGGTTGCCGATGTTTAAGGAAGGCCAGGAAGACCCGGCCGACGTGGCCAAATTGAGTGAGCAAGTTGCCGCCGCTGACCTGGTTTTGATCGGGTCACCGGAACAACAGCACTCAGTAACCAGTGCTCTGAAGAGTGCCCTGGAATGGCTGTCAACCAACTCCCACCCGTTTAATGGCAAGCCGGTTGTTGTTGTGTCAACTTCACCGCTGGCCCAAGGGGCTGCCCGGTCACAGACCAAGCTGAAGACGATTTTGGCTTCCCCAGGCCTGCACCCAGTTGTCTTCAACGACGACGAATTCATGATGGGCGGGGCAGCTTCTGCCTTTGACGAAAATGGCGATTTGAAGATTTCCGGCACCGTTGACTTCCTGGAACACTTCTTTGACGAAGTCGACGCCTGGTACGCACAAATCACGAAGTAAGTGGGGGGATTGCCAAATGAAATTATTAGCTATTGTCGGAACTAATGCCGATTTTTCTTTCAACCGTCTGCTCTGCCAGTTCATCGCCAAGCGCTTTGGCGATAAGGCGGAAATCGAAGTCGCTGAAATTGGCGACCTGCCAGCCTTCTACAAGGAAGGGCAAGCTGACGCCAGAGTTTCTGCTTGGCGGGAAAAGGTTGACCAGGCTGACGGCTTGATCATCGCTACTCCAGAATACGACCACGGTATCCCAGCCGCTTTGAAGAGTGCTTTGGAATGGCTGGGCAGCCACGCTGGCAGCAAGGTCATGGCCTACAAGCCAGTTTGCGTTGTAGGCGTGTCCTTGGGCGGCCAAGGCGCTTCCCGCGCCCAGGAAGATGCCCGGGAAATCCTGCTGTCACCAGACATGACGGCCAACGTTTTGCCAGGCAACGAATTGCTGATCGGCCGGGCTTACAGCAGCTTTGACAAGGAAAGCGGCGACCTGGTTGACGAAGCTTCAATCGCCCAACTGGACAAGGTCATGGAAGCCTTCTTTGCTTTCGTAGAACAAGCTAAGAAGTAAGGACGAAAAAGCAAAAATCTAAAAACAAGGCGGTGGCTTGGCGCTTCCGCCTTGTTTTGGTTTAAAATTGTAGGGAGAAAGTGAAGGAGGAGAAAAAGATGGCAATGGAGCTTTTACCCTTGAAAACGGTCCGCAATCCGCGGGACCTTGGCGGCTATACCGGCTTTGCCGGCAGGAGGATCAAGGCCGGACTTTTGCTGCGGACCGGGATGGTCGCGGCGATCAGCGAGGAGGATGCTGACTATTTGCGGGCCCGCGGGGTCAAAACCATCATCGACCTCCGTTCTCCCCAAGAGTGCCGCAAGCGGCCGGACAAGCAGCTGGCCGGCATCCAGAACGTCAATATTCCCGTCAACAGCCGGGACCAGACCAAGGCAGCGGCCAGCCTGGCGGAATTAGCCAAGCAGTATAGCTTAGACCCCTTGGCGGGCTTCCGTCACATGGTGGAGAGCTACCGGCTGATGGTGACGGAAAAGCACGCCCAGGCGGCCTTTGGCCAAGTGCTGGCTTATCTTGCTGAAGCAGAAGGCGGGACCATCTACCACTGCTCAGAAGGCAAGGACAGGACGGGCCTGGCGACCGTCTTTTTGCTGACAGTCTTAGGGGTTGACCAGGAAACCATCCGCCAGGACTATCTTTTATCTGCTCCCTGTCTTAACGGCTACCGGGCCAAAAGGGACAAGGAAGCCCGGGAAAACGGGGAAAGCCTGGTTCAGCGGGCCAACCTCCGGTCACTGGGCACGGTGAACAATGAGTACTTAGACAGCGCCTTGATCACCATCAACCAGGAGTACGGCGGCATGGAAGCCTTTTTGACCCGGCAATTGGGCGTCAGCTCGGCCCTCCGGGACCAGCTCCGGGCCAAGTATCTAGAAGAGTAAGGATTTTTAAAAATGGAAATCATCAAATACATATCAACTGACCAAGTCATGGCCCAGCACAGGGCCATGGGGACCCACATCAGCCTGCAGATCTACGGGGCAAGGGAAGACCCGGAAAAGATCCTGGACCAGACCAAGGCCTTGATCGACCACTTTGAAGACCTGCTGACGGTCAACCGCAAACCGGATGACCCCCGCTACGGCCTTTCAGAAGTCACCAGGGTCAATGATCAAGCAGGCAAGGAGCCTGTCCAGGTCTCCAGCAGCGTTTACGGCTTGATTAAGCTGGCCGTTGAGACCAGCCGGGAAAACTTCGGCTTTAACGCCTTGATTGGCCCGCTCGTCAAGCTCTGGTCCATCGGCTTTAAGGACGCCCGCGTGCCAAGTGACGCGGAAATCAAAGAGAAAATGAAGCTGATCGATCCTTGGCAAGTCGAATTAAACGACGATGACCACACGGTCTTTTTGAAGCAGGAAGGCATGGAGCTGGACTTGGGCGGGATCGCCAAGGGCTGGACGGCCGACCGGATCCGGGACCTCTGGCGGGCCTACGGGGTCGAAGCCGGCATCATCAACTTAGGCGGCAACGTCCTCTTCGTCAACCCTTGCCCAAAGCGGGCCAACGGGATGTGGACGGTAGGCGTCCAAGATCCATTGAAGCCGCGGGGAGAAAACATCACGGCCATGATGATCCCGGAATGCTCCGTGGTCACCAGCGGGACTTACGAGCGCTTCTTGGAAGTGGATGGCCACAAGTACCACCACTTGATCGACTCCCGGACCGGCTACCCGGTGGAAACCAACATTGCCGGGGTGACGACCTTCACCAAGAATTCCGTTGACGCGGAAATTGAGTGCAAGCGCTGCTTCTTTGCCGGTCAGCCAATTGCTGGTTGGGTCAACCGCCGCCGCTTAGGCGCCGTTTACGTTTATAACGATGAACGGGTAGAAAAAGTCGGCCTGGATTACTAAAAGAAAACGAAAGCAGCCTCACCTTCTGGTGAAGCTGCTTTTTTTAGGCAGTGGTCCGGCTGACGCTGAAGAGAGTCTTGAAGACCCCGGTTGACAGACCAGGCGTGTCGTTGACGATGAAACTGAGCAGCTGGGAATCGCTGATCATCTGGCTCAGCTGGCTGACGCCGACTGAGTTGAGGATGGACAGGACCACGTACATGAAGAAGTAGGAGGCCACGAAAGAAACGATGGCCCCGGCAATGTGGTCCAAAGTGGCCGTGAAACCAGTCTTGGTCTCCTGATCCGGCAGCCAGGCCTTGAAGATCTTGGCCACCTGCTTGAGGATGAAGAAGAGGGCGAAGAAGGCCCCGAAGCGGCAGGCCTGCAAGACCATGCTGGAGTCCCCCGCCTGTCCTTGGACGAACTGGGTGTAAATCAGATTGCCGATTGGGTTTTGCAGCATGATGGCCAGCATGAAGACCAGACCAGCGAAGATCAGGTTGACGATCCGCTTGGAGAAACCTACGTGGTAGCCCTTGTAGGTCTGCCAGGCAATATAGAGAATGACGAAAATAACTAAGAGCATCTTTTTATCCTTTGTTTTTAGCTGTAATTTTCCAAGGATTATTTTTGACCTTCAAGCAAAAATAATCCATAATTGTTAAGATAGTTTGTGTAACATTTTTTTGCGCAAGATTGCTTTTTGCGTTACATTTAAGGGTGTGAAACACAGTTTCACAGGTGAAAGAATGAATCCTGAACTTTTTGCAGAAACATTGTCAAAATCTAATTTTAAGTTGTCTCCTGTCCAAGAGCAACAATTTAAAACATATTTTAAGGAATTGGTCCGGGTCAACGAACATGTCAACCTTACCCGGATCACGGACGAAGACGAGGTCTACCTCAAGCACTTCTACGACAGCGTGACCCCGCTTTTGCTCTGGCCGGAGGTCTTTAGCGAAGGGGCCAAGCTCTGCGATGTCGGGGCCGGAGCCGGCTTTCCGTCACTGCCGATCAAGATTCTCCGCCCGGACCTGGAAGTCACCATCGTTGACTCTTTAGGCAAGCGGCTGAACTTCTTGTCCGACTTGCTGGAGAAACTTGGCATTGAAGGCGTGAACTTGGTGCACGGCCGGGCCGAAGATGTAGGGCAGAACCCGGACTACCGGGAAAAGTTTGACCTGGTAACCGCCCGGGCCGTGGCCAGAATGAGCGTTTTAAGCGAATACTGCCTGCCCCTGGCCAAAGTCGGCGGCAAGTTCCTGGCTTTAAAGGGCCCGCGGGCTGACGAAGAGCTGGAAGACGCCAAGAATGCCCTGAAGAAACTGGGCGGCGAAGCTGTCTTCAGCCGGGTCTTCACCTTGCCGGGCAGCGATGAAGAAAGGACCCTCGTCCTGATTGACAAGGTCAAGGCAACTCCGGGCAAGTACCCGCGCCAGGCAGGCACGCCGAACCGGAAACCCTTGTAGTTTTTTGGAGGTTCCCAAATGGCTTTTGGTTTTTTCCATCGAAATGAAATTCCCCAAAACAAGCAGGTCCAGGACCTGCCTTTAGCGGAAATCCATCCGAACCGCTACCAGCCAAGAAGGACTTTTAGCGACGATTCCATCCAGCAATTGGCCCAGACCTTGCAAGAAGAAGGGCTCTTGCAGCCGATCATCGTCCGCCTGGACCAGGGCGGCTACGAAATCATCGCCGGCGAGCGCCGTTTCCGGGCGGCTAAGAGCCTGGGCTGGGAAAAGATCCCGGCCATCGTGAACAATCTCGATGACCAGCAGACCGCTTCTTTGGCCTTGATCGAAAACCTGCAAAGGGAAAACCTGAACCCAATCGATGAGGCCCAGGCTTATGAGCAATTGATGGAGCTCAACGACTTGACCCAGACCCAGCTGGCCCAGGACATCGGCAAGTCCCAGTCCTACGTGGCCAATAAGCTCCGCCTGCTCAAGCTGGCCGAACCCGTGCAAGAACTTTTGGCCAAAGGCGACCTTAGCGCCCGCCACGGCCGGGCCATCTTGGGCTTAAGCGAGGAAGACCAGGTGAAATTGGCTAAGGAGGTCACCGAGCAGGGCCTCAGCGTGAAAGAGACGGAAGAGCGGGCAGCCAAACTGGCCAATCCTAAGCCGGTTGTTAAAAAGAAGCCGGTGGTCCGCTATGACCGGGATATGCAGCTGCAGATCAACACGATCAAGCAAGCAGTCAAACTGGCCAAGGAATCCGGCGTGAAAGTCAAAGTCACCGAGGCTAAGAGCCCGGATGAATACCAGATCACCATTGTGATGAAGAATCAGAGAAAGAAAAAGGAGGACTAGCATGGGCAGCGTCATTGCAGTCGCCAACCAGAAGGGCGGCGTTGGCAAAACCACGACGACCATCAATTTGGCCGCTTCCATTGCTAAGAGAGGCTACAAGGTATTGATTGTCGACATTGACCCGCAGGGCAATGCCACATCAGGCTTGGGGATTGAGAAGTCAACCATCGAGTATGACATCTACAATGTCTTAATCGATGAAATCCCGATTGCCTCAGCCATCAAGCCGACCAGCAGCAAGAAGCTGGACATCGTGCCGGCCACGATCAATCTGGCCGGGGCGGAAACCGAGCTGATCAGCATGATGGCCCGGGAAACCCGCTTGAAGGGGGCCATTGAAGACCTGGGCGACAAGTACGACTTCATCTTTATCGACTGTCCCCCTTCTTTGGGGCAATTGTCCATCAACGCCTTTACGGCCAGCCAGTCGATTTTGATTCCGGTTCAAAGCGAATACTACGCTATGGAAGGGCTGAGCCAGCTGCTCAACACCATCCGCTTAGTCCAGAAGCACTTCAACAAGGACCTGGGCGTGGAAGGGGTCCTTTTGACCATGCTGGATGCCCGGACCAACCTGGGGGCTGACGTGGTTCAGCAGGTCAAGGAATATTTCGGTGACCGGGTCTACAAGACGATCATCCCGCGGATCACCAAGCTGGCCGAAGCGCCAAGCTATGGGGAGGCAATCACGGAATACGCGCCAAGTTCGCGCGGGGCCAAGGTTTATGATGACTTAGCAAAAGAGGTGCTGAAGGCTCATGGCAAGAGACTCAAGAAATAAGAAACAGGAAAAGAAGAAGGGCGGCCTGGGCCGGGGCTTGGGAGCGCTTTTTGAAGAAGAGCCCCAGGTAAAGCCGGCCGAGGAAATCGAAGACCTGCCTCTGGCAGAAGTCCGGCCCAACCCCTACCAGCCGCGGAAGAACTTCGACGAAAAGAAGCTGGCCGAACTGGCCGAATCCATCAAGGAAAACGGGGTTCTGCAGCCGATCATCGTCCGCCGGTCAGTCGGCGGCTACGAAATCATCGCCGGTGAGCGCCGCTGCCGGGCTTCGGAATTAGCCGGCCAGGCTACCATCCCGGCCATCATCCGCCAGTTTGATGAAAGCCAGATGATGGAAGTGGCCATCCTGGAAAATCTGCAGCGGGAAGACCTGACTCCTTTGGAAGAAGCCCAGGCTTATGAAATGCTGCAAAAGAACCTGGGCCTGACCCAGGAAGAGGTTTCCAAGAAGATGGGCAAGTCCCGTCCTTACATCACCAACTACCTCCGCCTGCTCACCCTGCCGCAGAAGACCAAGGGCCTTTTGCAAAGAGGGGAATTGTCCATGGGCCAGGCCAGAACTTTGCTGGGCTTGAAGGACAAGGACAGAATCGATGAACTGGCCAAGCGGGTGGTCAAGGAAGGGATGCCGGTCCGCAAGGTCGAGGCGCTGGTAGCCAAGATGAACGAGCGCGGGCAGAAGCAGAAGAAAAAGAATGCCGGCAAGTCGGCCTTTGTCCGGGCCAGCGAAAGCCAATTGGCGGCCAAGTTCGGCTCGCCGGTAAGCATTACGGAAAACAAGACGGGGAAGGGGCACTTGTCAATTGACTTCGCTTCTCCGGATGAATTGAACCGGATTCTGGATTTGTTAGGTGTGAATCTCGATGACTAAAAACATTACTTTTGACTTGGCGGACACGGTTGAAATGAAGAAGCCCCACGCTTGCCAGACCAACAACTGGGAGGTCCTGCGCCTGGGTGCCGACATCCGCCTCAAATGCATGGGCTGCGGGCATGTGGTCATGATGCCGCGAGCTGATTTCAACAAGAAGGTCAAGAAGCTCTTAGCCAAGAGCAATGATCCCGTCAACCTGAAGAGCGATTTTTACGTGCCAAAGGAAGACATCGCCCGGCCAAATTTCGGCTAGGCATTGACTAATCTGGCCAAAAGGCCAAGAATTAAACACGCAAGCAAGAAAAAACAAGAAAGAGGAATTACAAAATATGGCTTTAACTGCTGGTATCGTCGGTTTGCCAAACGTCGGCAAGTCAACTCTGTTTAACGCAATTACCAAGGCGGGCGCGGAAATGGCCAACTACCCATTCGCGACTATTGAACCAAACGTAGGGATGGTTGAAGTGCCGGACAAGCGCCTGGCCAGAATCCAGGAACTGATCCCGGCCAAGAAGGTCGTTCACACGACTTTTGAATTCACTGACATCGCCGGCTTGGTCAAGGGGGCTTCCAAGGGTGAAGGCCTGGGCAACAAGTTCCTGGAAAACATCCGCCAAACCGACGCCATCGTGCACGTGGTCCGGGCTTTTGACGATGAAAACATCACTTCCGTCTCCGGCAAGGTTGACCCGGAAGAAGACATCGACACCATCAACCTGGAACTGATCTACGCTGACCTGGACTCAGTTGACCGCCGGATCGGCAAGGTGCAGAAGATGGCCCAGCAAAAGGACAAGGAAGCCATGGCTGAATACAATGTCCTGCAAAAGATCAAGCCAGTTCTGGAAGCCGGCGACCCGGTCCGGTCCATCAAGTTCAATGACGACGAAGCCAAGATCGTCAAGGGTCTCTTCCTCTTGACTTCCAAGCCAGTCATTTACGTGGCCAACATCGCTGAAGAATCCATGGCTGATCCGGAAAGCGACAAGTACTACCAAATCGTCAAGGCTCACGCCGACAAGGAAGGCGCCGGCTGCCTGGGCATCTCCGCGGCTATCGAAGAAGAAATCGCTGGCCTGGACGATGAAGAAAAGGCAGAAATGCTGGCGGCTGAAGGGGTCGAAGAATCAGGTTTGGACCGTTTGATCCGGGCTGCCTACCACCTGCTGGGTCTTAGAACCTTCTTTACGGCTGGGGGCAAGGAAACCCGGGCTTGGACCTTCCACCAGGGCATGAAGGCGCCGCAAGTCGCCGGGGTCATCCACTCCGACTTTGAACGGGGCTTCATCCGGGCCGAAGTCGTTTCCTTCGAAGACCTGGACAAGTACGAAAGCATGCAGAAGATCAAGGAAGCTGGCAGAGTCCGCCTGGAAGGCAAGGACTACGAAGTCCAGGACGGCGACATCATCGAATTCAGATTTAACGTATAAGACAGGAGACAGAAGTGAGCGAAGAAAAGCAAGTTAAGAACGCTTCTCAAGCCAAGCTGCAAAAGCAGGGGCAGGCAGAAGCCAAGACGGAAAGCATCAAGCAGGAGAACCCGGAAGAACTCCGGGGGAAATTGTCCAACAAGAACAAGGACTACATCTACCGCTTGAAGAAGGAACTGGTTGCCGGGGGCTTGAGCGAAGGCGACGCTGACGGCAAGATCGACAGCCTTTTGCCGGAAATCTACGACGCCCAGATCAAGGGGCAGCCGGCCAACGTTTTGTTTGGCGCGGCGCCAAAGCTGAAGGCCAGCCAGATCCTGCACCCGGTCGTTAAGCCGGAAAAGGTGCCAGACAAGCTGGTTGCCCTGGACGGGGCCCTCTTCTACACGGCTATGCTGACGGTTTTGTTTGGGGTCTTGCAATTGTTCACGGACAACAGCAAGTCCACATCCTCTGGTTCCGGGATCGTGACCTTGATCGTGATGGGTCTGGCCATGGGCTGGTACTTCACCAAATACAACTCCTGGATGCAGCCTGACCCGAAGACCGGCAAGCCGGCCTGGGGCAAGGTGATCTGGGGCCTTCTGGGGTCACTTTTGATCATCATGCTGATCGTCTTTGTCCTCTCAATTCCGGCCTTGTCCGTCATCAACCCGGTTCTGCCAGGCTGGGCTGACATCCTGGTGGCCGCTGTTGCTTACGGAATCCGCTGGCTGCTTCGCCGCCACTACGGGATTGAAGGGACCTCTCTCAGCCCGGATAAGCTGACCATGAAGAAAAAGTAAATCAATAGCGTGCTTTTTATTTTAAATGGGTGTAAAATAAATAGCTGATAATTAAAGAACAAATAGATGCTGAGCATCTATTTGTTTTTGTTTGACGATTTTTTATAAAAAGCAATGAAAAAGGAGGTCATCAATGCTTAAGACTTTATTGAAGTCCGTCCGCCAGTACAAAAAAGAGACGCTCTTGTCTCCTTTGTGCGTGGTCGTCGAGGTCTTCATTGAAATGTATATCCCGTATATCATGGGACTCTTGATTGACAACGGGATCAACAAGGGCGACATGGACTACGTGCGCAAGATGGGTCTGTTCACCATCCTGCTGACCCTGGTCTCCCTGGTTCTGGGGGCCAGTGCCAGCTACTTTTCAGCCCACGCGGCAGCCGGCTTTACCGCCAACCTCCGCCAGGACATGTTCTACCACATGCAGGACTTCTCATTTGAAAACATTGACAAGTTCTCCAGCGCCAGTCTGGTGACCCGGCTGACGACCGACACCAACAACATCCAGCAGGCTTACCAGATGAGCATCAGAATGGCCGTCCGGGCACCGTTTATGATGATCATTTCGCTTGTCATGGCAGCGACGATCAGCTGGAAATTGACCCTGGTCTTCCTTGTGGCCGTTCCTGTTTTGGCTTTTGCCATGATCTTGATCATCAAGAATGCCCGGCCGTACTTCCCGAGAATCTTCCGGGCTTATGATGAACTGAACCGGAAGGTCCGGGAAAACATCCGCGGGGTCCGGGAAGTCAAGACCTACGTCCATGAAGAAGAGCAGATTGAGAACTTTGAAAAGTCCACTAGCAAGATCTACAAGCTCTTCAGCCGGGCCATGTTCATCATGGCCTTCAACGGCCCGGTCATGACTTTAATGATCGATGCCGTCATGCTGGCCCTGTCCTGGTTTGGGGCAAAACTGATCGTGGGCCACGAACTGGCAACTGGCCAGCTGGTTTCCATGTTCTCTTACACCATGTCCATCTTGATGTCTTTGATGATCCTGTCCATGATCTTCACCCAGCTGATGATGGCCCAGTCAAGCGGGCACCGGGTAGCTGACGTTTTGACGGCTAAGCCGACCATCGTCAACCCGGCCAAGTCGCCTTTGACCAGCGTTACCAACGGGGAAATCGTTTTTGACCACGTTGACTTCAAGTACGACAAGGAAGACGCCCACTACGCCTTAAAGGACATCGACCTGCGGATCAAGTCCGGGGAAACCCTGGGGATCATCGGGGAAACCGGATCCTCCAAGTCAACCTTGATCTCCATGATTCCCCGTCTTTACGACGTGACCGGCGGGGCAGTCAGAGTCGGCGGCCACAACGTGCGCTCTTACGACCTCAAGACTTTGCGTGACAACGTGGCGGTCGTTTTGCAAAAGAACGTCCTCTTCTCCGGCACCATCAAGGACAACCTCAAGTGGGGCAATGAAAACGCCAGTGACGAGGAAATCGTCCAAGCAGCCAAGATTGCCCACGCTGACGGTTTTATCCGGGAAATGCCGGACGGCTACGACACCATGGTCGAACAAGGCGGCAACAACGTTTCCGGTGGGCAAAAGCAGCGGATCACCATTGCCCGGGCTCTTTTGAAGAAGCCAAAGATCTTGATCTTGGATGACTCTACCAGTGCCGTTGACACTAAGACCGAGCGGGAAATCCGGGAAGCCTTGAAGCGGGACCTGCCGGAAACGACCAAGATCATCATTTCCCAGCGGATCGTGTCCATCAAGGATGCTGACCGGATCGTGGTCATGAACCACGGGCAGATCGAAGACGTCGGAACTCACGATGAATTGATCAAGCGCAACGACTTGTACTCATCCATCGCCAAGTTCCAGGAAGAAAACAGCAAGTAGGTGATAATCGATGACTAAAAAACAAGCTCAGCAACCATCACAAATGCAGACCTTGAACCGCCTGCTGAAGTACGTCTACCGGGTTAGTCCGGCATCTTTGATCATTTCCCTGGTCTCCGTGATCATCAGCGCGGCAGCTTCTGTTGTCGGCTCCTTGTTCATTGAACAGGTTATCGACCGCTATATCACGCCCATGCTCAAGCAAAAGAGCCCGGACTTCGGCCCTCTGGCTCATGCAGTTTTGCTCATGGCCGGCGTTTACGCCATCGGTCTGGTAGCCAACTACCTTTTCACCTTGCTGATGATGGTTTTGTCCCAGCAGGTGCAAAAGCAGATCAGAAATGAAATGTTTAGCCACATGCAGCGGCTGCCGATCGCCTTTTTCGACCAAAACGAATACGGCGACATCATGTCCCGCTACACCAACGACATCGACACCTTGATGCAGATGATTTCTCAAGCCTTGCCGATGTTCGCCAACTCGGTCTTTACCGTGGTCTTCGTTTTGGCGGGGATGTTCTACCTCAGCTGGCAATTGACCCTGGTTTCTTTGGCAGTGGTCCTCCTGTCTTTGGGAGTTGTCCGCTACCTGACCAAGAAGTCCAGCTACTACTTTGACCAGCAGCAAAAGACTTTGGGGCTGGTCAACGGCTACAACGAAGAAATGCTCAACGGCTTGAAGGTCATCAAGGTCTTCTCCCATGAGCCAGAAGCCAAGGCGGACTTTGACAAATACAACGAACAGCTGCGGGTTGCCTCAGGCAAGGCCAACACCTATGCCACCATCTTGTTCCCGATCATGGGCAACATCGGCAACCTGCTCTACGTTTTGATTGCCTTGATCGGCGGGGCGGCTATCTTAGCCGGCAATATTCCGCTGACCTTGGGGGCACTGGCTTCCTTCATGCAGCTGTCCAAGGCCTTCATCATGCCAATCGCACAGATTTCCCAGCAGCTGAACGCTATCGTTTTAGCCATTGCCGGGGCCCGGCGGATTTTCCAGGTCCTGGATGAAAAAGTTGAAGTCGACGATGGCCAGGTCACTATCGAAGAAAAGCCAGGCGTCAAGAATGCCTGGCAGTGGAAGGTCCCAACTGAAAACGGCTTTAAGTACGTCCCAGTCAAGGGGCACATCGTCTTTGACCACGTCAACTTCGGCTACGTGCCAGGCAAGCAGATCCTGCATGACATCTCCCTTGATGCCAAGCCAGGCATGAAGGTGGCCCTGGTCGGGGAAACCGGGGCCGGGAAGACCACCATCTCCAGCATGATCAACCGCTTCTATGAAATCAATTCCGGCACGATCACTTACGACGGCATCGATATCATGGATATCAAAAAAGATGACCTCCGCAAGTCCGTCTCCATCGTTTTGCAGGAAACCCACATGTTTACCGGCAACGTTATGGAAAACATCCGCTTCGGCCGGCCTGACGCCTCGGATGACGACGTCTACCAGGCAGCCCGCCTGGCCCGGGCCGACGAATTCATTCATGACCTGGATGACGGCTATGAAACGGTCATTGACGGGGGCGGCGGTGACCTTTCCCAAGGGCAGCTGCAGCTGCTTTCCATTGCCCGGGCCATGATTGCTGACAAGCCGGTCATGATCCTGGACGAAGCCACCAGTTCCATCGACACCCGGACTGAGCGCCTGGTGCAAGCCGGGATGGACAACCTTTTGGCTGGCCGGACCAGCTTTGTCATTGCCCACCGTTTGTCCACCATCGTCAACTCCGACTTGATCATGGTCCTGGACCACGGCCGGGTCCTGGAAGCCGGCAACCACGACCAGCTTTTGGCCAAGCAGGGCTACTACTACGAGCTCTACACCGGTAAAAAAGAAATCCAATAAGGGCGAATCTTATGTTTTGCTAAAATCCAAGTTTGAGCGTACGTCAAAGTACGCTCTTTTTGGTATATTGGTTAAAATAAAGGTTACAATATAGGTTAGATAAGTTTGGAATAGAAGAGGTTTAGCAGATGAAAATTCTCGTTGTCGACGATGACCACGAAATCGTGGAACTCTTAAGCATTTATTTGAAGAATGAAGGCTATGAGCCAATTGCCGCATATAATGGCAAGGAAGCCCTGACCAAGCTCTCGACCACGCCGGATATTGCCTTGATGATTCTGGATGTGATGATGCCGAACATGTCAGGGATCGATGTGGTCAAGGAAGTCCGCAAAGATTCCGATATTCCGATCATCATCGTCAGCGCCAAGACCGGCGACATGGACAAGATCCAGGGGCTCATCACCGGGGCTGATGACTACGTGTCCAAGCCGTTCAATCCCCTGGAAGTAATGGCCCGGGTCCGGTCCCTTTTGCGCCGCAGCCAGAAGCAGGTCAAGGAAGAAGAACCTGACGTTCTGGAAGTTGGTCCCTTGATCATCAACAAGGACTCCCATGAGGTCAAGACGGTCGAAGGCAAGGAAATTCAGCTGACGGCCCTGGAATTCGGCATTCTCTACCTTTTGGCCAGCCACCCCAACCGGGTCTTCTCAGCTGATGAGATCTTCGAGCGGGTCTGGCAGCAAGAGTCCATCGTTAGCGCCAAGACGGTCATGGTTCACGTTTCCCACTTGCGGGACAAGATCCAGAAGGCCACCGATGGCGAGGAAGTCATCAAGACTGTATGGGGTGTAGGTTACAAGGTTGAAGCCTAAGCAAGATAAAAAAGAACAGCAAGTCGTCCAGGGCAAGCGGCCCCGGGTCAAGCTGACCGCGGCTGAAAAGAGCGAGCTTTTCGCGGAAGGCGTGGTGACAATCATCATCATGCTGCTCTTGAACATGTCCGTCATCATCCTTTACCATTTGGCGGTCCTGCAGGACAAGAGCTTGGTCAACGGCATCTATTTTTTGAAAAGAACAATGACGATCGGGCCAGGCTACCATATCTGGTCCTGGGAAAGAATCGGGATCATCATGATGGGAATCGCCGACGTCGTCGTCTTATACTGGCGCTTGATCCGCCGCTACCACCAGATGCAGTTGCGGCACATCATTTCTGAATTGCACTATATCGCCAACGGTCACTTTGACCACCGGATTTCCTTTAGCGTCAATACTGACATGCAGAAGGTGATCGACTCCATCAACTCCCTGGTTGACTCAACTGTGGGGGCGATCAATGAAGAAAAGGCGATCGAACAGTCAAAAGACGAATTGATCACCAATGTTTCCCACGACATCCGGACTCCTTTAACCAGCATCATCGGCTACCTGGGCCTGCTTAAGAACGGGGCAGTGACCAGCCAGGAGGACATGCTCAAGTACATCAATATCGCCTATGACAAGGCTGAGCAGATGAAGTCCCTGGCCAATGACCTTTTTGAGTACACCACCTTGAAGTCGACAAAGACCAAGCTGAACGTGACCCCAATCAATATCAAGGGCATGATGGAGCAGGTGGCGGCCGGCTTTGAACTGGAAGCTGAAAAGAAGGGCATTGCCTTTAACGTTAAAGCCCGGCCGGACGACTTGATCGTCAACGCCGACGTGGAAAAGCTGGTCCGGGTCTACAACAACTTGATCTCCAATGCCTTGAAGTACGCGGCTGGGGCCAGCCGGATCAACCTGGTGGCCAACCTGATCAACCATGAGCAGGTTGAGCTGCGGGTGGAGAACAACGGGGAACCGATTCCCAAGGATAAATTGAAGAAGATTTTTGACCGCTTCTACCGGGTGGAAAGCTCGCGCAACACCAAGACCGGCGGTACGGGCTTAGGCCTGTCCATCGTCCAGGGGGTCGTTGAATTGCACGGGGGAACGATCCGCTGTGAATCAAACAAGGATTGGACCAGTTTTATCATTCTCTTGCCCCGGGATCCCCAGGCCAATAACTTCGCTCATAGACCTGTGGTATAATTTGAACTGAATCTTAATTGACAGTGAGGAGTAAAAATGAGCATCTCATTAAACACCTGTATTTTAATCTTGAAAGAACACCACCTGCTCAAGTCCAGTGCCGTCCAGGACACTGTCCAGAGCCGGATGGAGGCTGTTTCTTATGACTCACGCGACGTCCAGAACAACAGCCTCTTCTTCTGCAAGGGGGCGGGCTTTCGGCCAACCTACCTGACCATGGCCAAGGAAAACGGGGCAATTGCCTACGTGGCTGAGCAGCCATACCCGGAAGGCACGGGGATGCATGCCTTGATCGTCCGCAACGTGTCCAAGGCGATGGCTCTTTTGTCAGCTGCCTTCTACCGCTTCCCGCAAGACGACCTCTTCCTGGTCGGCTTTACCGGGACCAAGGGCAAGACCACTTCCGCCTACTTCTTAAAGGGGATGCTGGACCAGCTCAACGGCGGCCGGACCGCTCTTTTGTCCTCAGTCAACAACATCCTCGGGCCAGCTCCGGAAGACACCTTTAAGTCCAGCTTGACCACGCCGGAATCACTGGACTTGTTCAGAGACATGCGGCGGGCAGTGGACAACGGCATGACCCACATGGTTATGGAAGTGTCATCCCAAGCCTACAAGAAGAGCCGGGTCTTTGGCCTGACTTACGACCTGGGCTTCTTCTTGAACATCAGCCCGGACCATATCGGGGTCAACGAGCACCCGGACTTTGAGGACTACCTTCACTGCAAGCTGCAGCTTTTGGTCAACTCCCGCAAGTGCATCATCAACGCGGAAACTGACCGCTTCGCCGATGTCTACGCGGCAGCAACGACCACGACCAACCCGGACAGCATCTACCTGTTTGCCCGGGACGGCTTTGAAAACCCGGATCTGAAGAAGCCGATCGACTTCCGCTACAAGTCTGTGGAAACTGACCTGGCTGAAACCAAGTTCACCTTGACCACAGCTTCAAGCAAGGCCCGCAAGCTGCCGATCTCTGGTGAATACACCCTGCAGATGATCGGGGACTTCAACGAAACCAACGCTACCGGTGCTATCATCGGGGCTGGTTTAGCCGGGATGAGCTACGAAGACTGCGCTAAAGGTATCCGGCACGTGACCATCCCAGGCCGGATGGAAACCGTCACTACCCAAAAGCACGGTTTGATCGTGGTGGACTATGCCCACAACAAGGCCTCCATGCTGGCTTTGATGCGCTTCATGCGCCGGGAATTCACCAACCCGCGGGTCATCGTCGTTGTCGGCGCGCCTGGGGACAAGGGGATTTCCCGCCGGCCGGGCTTCAGCGAAAGCTTGACGGCTGAAGCTGACAAGGCCTACCTAACTACGGACGACCCTGGCTTTGAAAGTGCCCAGGACATCTGTGAGGAAATCGATGCCGGGATCGACCACTCCAAGTGTGAAACGGTTATCGAACTGGACCGGGAAAAGGCCATCAAGGAAGCTATTTCCGAAGCTGGCCCAGACGACGTGGTCCTGCTCTGCGGCAAGGGGGCTGACGCCTTCCAGAAGGTTCGCGGGGTAGACACCCCATATGCCGGCGACATTGTCATCGCCCGGCAGGTGGTCCAGGAATTAGAAAAGTAAGGATTGATATTATTTGAAGCATTTCTTCAGCATTATCGGCGGGATGGGGACCATCGCGACCGAAAGCTATGTCCGCTTGATCAACCACCGGGTCAAGATCAGCAAGGACCAGGACTACTTGAACTACATCCTGGTCAACGATGCCCAGGTGCCAGACCGGACGGCCTACATCAAGGACCACAGCCAGCCGAATTTTTTCAATGCGCTTAAAGAAGATGTTTTAGGCCAGGCCAAGCTGGGGCCGGACTTCATGGTCATGCCCTGCAACACGGCCCACTACTTTTACGACGACCTGGCGGCCTTGACCGACATTCCCTTCCTGCACATGATGCGGATTGCCGTGCACAAGTATGCTGACCAGTACCCGGACAGCCCGAAGATCGGCTTGATCGCGACTGAAGGGTCAATTTACGACCACCTTTATGAAGACGAGATCCACCGGATCGGCCGGGAAGTCGAATTCGGAGGTCCGGAGATCCAGCCGATGGTGACGGAATTGATCTACCGGGACATCAAGGAGAAGGGGATCGTTGACAAGGAGCTCTACCATGAGATTCTCCGCAAGATGCACGACGACTATGGCTGCGACGTGATCCTGCTGGGCTGCACGGAACTTTCCTTAGCCCAGGAGCAGGCGCCGGACCACCCTTACCAGGTGATCGACCCCCAGTCGATCATCGCTGACGTGACGATCGAACTGGCTCTGGCGATCAGAAACGGGCAAGATCCCCGCCAGGCCTGCCAGAAATATCTATATGACTAAATAAAAGACCAGGAAGCCCTGGCCTTTTTTGCTTTGTTTTTTTGTGTTCAGTCAAAAACAGCCAAATTTTTAGAAAAAGCGCTCATTTTTGACGGAAAATGATTGCTTTTGACCGAGAAAGCCTTTACAATATATATCGAGGTGAGATAAAGATGCTGACGGAAGAACGGCAACAAATGATTGCCCATTATGTAGACGAACATCAGATTTGCCGCGTAACGGAACTTTGCCGCTTGACCTCGACATCTGAGTCGACGATCAGACGCGATCTGAGTGAAATGGAAGACCGGGGCCTGCTTAAACGGGTCCATGGCGGAGCGCAGAGCCTGCAGGCCTTTGGCCAGGACGTGGCTCAGCAGATCCGCTTCAATCTGAACAAGGAAGACAAGCTGGCCATTGCCAGGCTGGCCGCCAAGAAGGTGCACCCGCACGACTATCTCTTTTTGGACGCGGGGACGACCATTTATGAAATGGTTCCCTTCTTAAAAGAGATCAGCGGCCTGCATGTGGTGACCAACGGGCTGGAAACAGCCCTGGCCCTGACTGACGCGGGAATTGACTGCTGCCTTTTAGGCGGGCACGTCAAGCGTCAGACCCACGCGGCCATTGGCGCGACCACTGTCTCCCGCCTGCAGGAACTGAACTTCAACGCGGCTTTCATCGGTGCCAACGCCTTGAGCCCGGCCGGCTTTTTGACCACGCCGGACACTGAGGAAGCTGCCGTGAAGAGGACAGCTATCCAGCAAAGTCAGCAGGCTTTCGTTTTAATCGACCGCAGCAAATTTAACGCGGTAACTTTTGCCGAATTCGCCAAGACCGACCAGGTGACCATTATCAGCCGTCTGGAAGCAGGCGACCGGGAGAAATTGCCAGTAAATATTCAACTTGAGGAGGCTGAATAATGATTTACACCGTGACTGTCAACCCAGCTTTGGACTATGTTCTGCAACTGCCAGAAGTCAAGGACGGGGAGACCAACCGGTCAAGCGACACCCAGTTCCTGGCTGGGGGCAAGGGGATCAACGTTTCCCAGATTCTTAACCAATTAGGCGTGGACAACACCGCCTGGGGCTTTGTCGGCGGCTTTACCGGCGAAGAACTGATCCGCCAATTGAACGTCAAGAAGATCAACAGCGACTTCGTAAGAATCAGCGACGACACCCGGGTGAACGTTAAGATCCACGCCCAGGTGGAAACTGAAATCAACGCGGCTGGTCCGAACATTACCGACCAGGAAGTCGCAGCCTTCAAGTCCCGCCTGGACGACCTGGAAGCAGGTGATGTCGTTGTTTTGAGCGGCAGCCTGGCACCAAGCCTGCCAACTGACTTCTACGAAAGCCTTTTGCCTTTGATTCGGGAAAAGGGAGCGGAATTCGTTGTTGACACGACTGGTGAAGCTTTGCTTCGGACTTTGAAGTTCAACCCATTGGTCATCAAGCCAAACCACCACGAACTGGCTGACCTCTTTGACACTAGCTTCTCATCAACTGCCGACATGCTGGAAGCAGCCAAGAAGCTGCAGAAGATGGGTGCCCAAAACGTCATGATCTCCATGGCTGGCGAAGGTGCTTACCTGGTAACTGCTGACCACGTCTACCACGCTAACGCGGCCAAGGGTACGGCGGTCAACTCAGTTGGTGCCGGGGACTCCATGATTGCCGGTTTCGTCGGCACTTGGTTTGAAAAGCACGACGCTGCTGAAGGCCTCCGGGTCGGCAGTGCCTGCGGCGGGGCTACGGCCTTCACTGAAGACATCGCGGTCAAGAGCCAAATCGACGCTGTTTTGCCGCAAATCAAGATCGACGTCGTTGAATAAAGGGAATAAAAAGTAACAGAGTATTTTTAGTAACTGAGGAAATAAAGATGCGGATTAAAGATATTTTGAGCCCAGAGTCCATGATTATGGACTTAAAGGCCACCACCAAGGACGACGCCATCAATGAAATGGCCGACTTGGAAGTAGCTACGGGCATCGTCAACAACAAGGAAAAGTTCGTTGAATCCATCTGGGCCCGGGAAAAGGAATCCACTACCGGGATCGGTGGCGGGATTGCCATGCCTCACGCCAGAAACGAATACATCAACAAGGCCCGGGTGCTTTTTGCCAAGAGCGAAAAGGGCGTGGACTTCGACTCATTAGACCAGCAGCCAGTCCACCTCTTCTTCATGATCACTGCCCCAGCTGGTGCTGACAACACCCACTTGCAAGCCCTGGCTAAGCTGAGCAGCCTTTTGATCAACCCTGACCTGGTTGAAAAGCTGAAGGCAGCCAAGACTCCTGACGAAGTTATCGACCTCTTCAGCCAGGCAGAAGCTGACAAGGACAAGGAAGACGCTGAACGTGAAGCCAAGCTGGCCGCTAAGAAGGAAGCGGAAGCCAAGAAGGCTGAAAGTGAAGACGAAAAGCCATTGATCGTTGGCGTTACTGCCTGCATCAACGGGATCGCCCACACTTACATGGCTGAAGAAGCCTTGATCAAGGCCGGTGAAAAGCGCGGCGTTGAAGTCCGGATTGAAACCAACGGTTCAGAAGGCGTTAAGCACGAACTGACTGCTGACGAAATCAAGCGGGCTAAGGGTGTTATCATTGCTTCCGACAAGCAGGTCAAGATGGCCCGCTTTGACGGCAAGGAACTGGTTAAGCACCCAGTTGTTGACGGGATCAATAAGCCGGACCAACTGGTTGACGACATCCTGTCCGGCAAGGGCAGCGTTTACCACGCTGAAGCCGGTGAAGCAAACGAAAGCACTTCAGCAAGCAACGGCGGCGTATGGTCAACCATCTACCGGCACTTGATGAGCGGGATTTCCCACATGCTTCCGTTCGTTATCGGCGGTGGTATCTTGATGGCCATCTCCTTCTTGGTTGAACAATACATGGGTGGTGCCAAGAGCCCGGCCTTCATCTTCTTGAACAGTGCTGGTAACCTGGCCTTCGCCTTCATGGTTCCAGTTCTGGCCGGCTACATCGCTGAATCAATCGGTGACCTGCCAGCCTTGATGCCAGGTTTCGTCGGTGGCTTCATGGCCTCAATCACCAACTCATCCTTGGGTGGTTCTTACGCTGTTAACGTTAACGCCAAGGCCGCTTCACCAGCCGGCTTTTTGGGCGGGATTGCCATCGGTTTCATCGCCGGTTACTTGATCCTGGGCCTCAAGAAGCTCTTCGCTAAGCTGCCAAAGAGCGTTGAAGGTATGAAGCCAATGCTTCTCTACCCAATCTTCGGCCTGCTCCTGGTTGCCTTGATTATGTACTACATCGTCAACCCAATCTTCGGTGCCTTGAACGCGGTTATTACCAACTTCCTGAACGGCATGGGCACTGGCAACCTGGTTCTCTTGACCACTGTTTTGGCCGGCATGATGAGTATCGACATGGGTGGTCCTTTCAACAAGGCCGCTTACGTCTTCGCTTCAGGTGCCTTCGCCAACGACCCGACTTCCAAGACTTCAGCTATCTTGATGGCTGCTGTTATGGTCGGTGGTATGGTAGCCCCATTCGCGACTGCGATCGCTACTACTTTCTTCAAGGACAAGTTTACTGAAGACGAACGCCGGGCCGGCGTTTCCAACTGGATCCTGGGCTTCTCCTTCATCACTGAAGGGGCCATCCCATTCGCCAGTGCTGACCCGCTGCACGTTATCGTTTCATCAATCATCGGCAGTGCTGTCGGTGGGGCCCTGGTAGGTCTGTGGCACGTCGGCGTGCCTGCACCTCACGGCGGTTTCTGGGTTATCGCTCTGTCAACCAACTGGCTTGGCTACCTGGGCGCCGTAGCTATCGGCTCAATCGTTGCTGCTTTGATCTTGGGCTTCTGGAAGAAACCAATTGACCAAAAGAACTAATTTTCTCAAAAAAAGAACTCGGATTTTTCCGAGTTCTTTTCTACTCTAAGTCAAGTGTTATCAACGATTTTAGGCAATTTTATTTTGAAAT
>NZ_JBJEES010000091.1:0-7903 GCF_051873315.1 Lactobacillus sp. | reverse complement strand
AAAATTCCCCGCTAATAATTTAAATTTTACGGGACATTATCCCAAGTTATTGACAATATTTATTGTCTTTTTGCTGGCCAAAACTGGCCTTCCAGCCGGAGGCGGCCTTTTTTGCTGGGCTGAGCGGACAAGAGCTTGACCCGGCCAAAGCGGCGCAGGCTCAAGATGTCCCCGACTTTCAGCAGGCTTTCCCCCCTCATTTCTTCATGCCAGTTTAAGCGGACCTCTCCAGCTTCCAAGGCCTCTTTTACCTGGCTGCGGGATTTATTGCTTAGAGCCGCTAAAACCGCGTCCAGGCGCATAGAGGACGCCACAGCAGTAATGGCCTCGGAATTGTCTTCTGCTTCTAAGCGGTCTTTTAACGGCTTCTCTTCTAGGCGGACCTTGACCGGCCCCATCCGGTCGATCTGACTGGCAAAAAATTCGGCCAGTTCTTTTTCCGCGAAAAACTGCCATCGGCCTTGCCCATCCGTAATGATGTCGCCAAAGGTGCCGGTCTTTACCCCGGAATTGGCCAAGCTGCCCAGAATCTGGCTATGGCGGAGGCTGGCGAACTTTTGCGGATAGGCAATTTCAAAAAGCTGAACCTGGTAGTCATCTGGCTTCAGGTTCTCCCATTCAAGACTAATGTAGAGACGGCACTTTTCTGCTTCTTCATAGCCGCCAAAAGCCTGCACGATGGCTTCCCCGCCAGCGATCGTCTCCATGATCTGCCTTTGCCGGGGGTCCAGGAAGTCGGTCAAGACAGCTTGACCGGTAAACAAAAGGCGATTAAAAAGACCAACAAAATGGTCAATTGTTGGTCTTTCTTCAATTGCAAAATGTGGGTAAAAGCTGCTGGCTTGGCGCTTGTCCATCATAGGAAAATCCTCCCTAAAATGTTGAAGAGCCAGCCCAAGGCAACGCTTTGGACAAAGTAGATCACAAACAAGGCAATCATCGGTGAGATGTCAATGCCAGTCGCGTAGATCAAGCGCAAGATCGGCCCCTGCCTAAAAAGGTTGACAAAGGGGTTGACAATCCGGTCAATCCAACGGCCAACCGCTGATTCGCTGATCGCCGGAATCCAAGACATAAAGGCATCAATAATGATCAAGAGGCTGTAAGCTTCACAGATGAAGTAGAGCAGCCGGTACAAAAAAACCAAAAATGTTTGCATTAACCTAAAGTATCTTTCTTATCAAGCAGTTCAGTGATCTTGCCGTCAGTTTCAAACTTCGGCGGGGTAGCCAGGAAGATCTTGTCGCCAACGCGCTGGATTTCACCATTGAGGGCGTAAACCGTCCCGGTGATGAAGTCAACCACCCGGCGGGCAGAAGCATCGTCCATCCGGCTGAAGTTGATGATGATCGCCTTTTGGTTGAGCAAGTTCTGAGCTACTTCCTTAGCATCAGAGTAAACCCGCGGTTCGTAAAGAACGATCTTGCTTGGGCCGCTGCCAGCTTGGCCGGACTTGATGGATACGACATTGCTGTCGCGGTTGCTGCTTGGCCGGTAGCTGTTTTGCATCTCTTCTTGTTCTTCGTAGCGGTCTTCGTAGCTGTCTCTTTCCTCGTAGGAATCGTTATCGCCGAAGCCGAAAAAGTCTTTCAATTTGTTGTTCATTTATTCTGCCTCCTTTACCGGTCCCGGCGATGCTTGAAGAACGGAATGTCGTCATCATCATCGTCGTCGTAATCGGTGTTGATGTCAATTTGTGAAATCGTGCTGCTCGGATCAGCATCCAGCTTTGCATCTTTTTCTTCAGCCTGCCGCTTCTGTTCTTCCGGGTTCTGCCGTCTTGAGTAGTCATCGTCGTTGAGGCCCCAAACGCTGATTGGGTCCATCATGGCTGGCTTCTCTTCCTTAACCGGGCTGGCCGGCTTGACTTCTTCTTGAACTGGAGCTTCTTGCACTGGAGCAGCTGGAGCTGCTTCTTCTGGAGTCAAGATCTTGGGAGCAGCTGGCTTTTCTCTAGGAGCGCTCACCTGGTGGCCGCGGCCTGGCAACTGCTTAGACGCAGCTGCTTCAGCTTCGTCGTCAATCCCAGTTGCGATCACCGTAACCACGACTTCATCGCCAAGGTTAGGGTTGATGGCCGTACCGAAGATAATGTTAACGTCTTCGCCGGCAGCAGTTGAGACGATTTCTGAAGCATCCTGGGCTTCAAACAGGGTCAAGTCCGGACCGCCAGTGATGTTCAAGAGGACCTGCTTGGCCCCGTCAATTGAAACTTCCAGAAGTGGTGAGGAGATCGCCATCTTGGTTGCTTCCACCGTCCGGTTTTCACCGCTGGCCCGGCCGATCCCCATCAAGGCTGCACCCTGGTTTTCCATGACCGTCTTGACGTCGGCGAAGTCCAGGTTCACATAGTCGGTTGAAGTGATCAAGTCGGAAATGCCTTGGACACCCTGTTTGAGGACGTTGTCGGCTTCCTTGAAGGCTTCCATCATCGGCGTCTTCTTGTCAACGATTTCCAAAAGCCGGTTGTTGGCAACGATGACCAGAGTGTCAACGTATTCCTTCAGCTTGGCGATCCCGTCAGCGGCATTCTTGGACCGCTTAGGGCCTTCAAAACTAAATGGGCGGGTAACCACCCCAACCGTCAAAGCACCGGTTTCCCGGGCAATTTTGGCGATCACCGGGGCTGCCCCGGTACCAGTACCACCGCCCATGCCGGCAGTGATGAAGATCATGTCAGCGCCTTTAAGCGCGTCTTCAATCGTTTCTTCGCTTTCTTCAGCGGCCTTTTGCCCGGTTTCAGGATGTGAACCTGCTCCCAAGCCCCTGGTCAGTTTCGGCCCCAGCTGAATCTTAACTTCAGCGTTGTTGCTGTTCAAAGCTTGTACGTCGGTGTTGGCCGCGATGAAGGAGACGCCCTGCACGCCGTCTTCAATCATCCGGTTGACGGCATTGCCGCCCGCCCCGCCAACGCCAATTACTTTGATAACTGCGTTGTTGTTGTCATCTGAATCAAAAGTAAAATCCAAAGCCATCTACGTTTACCACCCTTAATCAAAGAACTTTCTGAAAAATGCAGCCAAGCCCTTGTTTTTATTTTCGTTATTATTAGTCTTTTCTTCATGCCGGGTTTCTGTGTCTACTTCCCCATCATGCTTAGTCTTATTATAAGCTAATTCAGTGTCATTTTCAGCTTTCCGCGTCACTCTTTTAGCATTTTTTTGACTATTTCCGCCGCTGGCCGGCCGCTCGTTGGAAGCAAGAGCTGAATCATGATAAATCACGGTGTTGGCCAGGTAGCCAATGTCGCTCAACTGGTTGGCATAGTTGACGATCCCGTAAGCCACTGAATAAACCGGGTTGCGCAGGCCAATCTGGGCAGGCTGGTAGATCTTGGCCTTGACGTCATAGTCGGCTGCTACCAATTCATCGATCCCGGCCAAAAGCGCGCTGCCGCCAGTAATGATGACCCCGGCTGGCAAGGACAGGGCATCATGGTTGTACAGGCCCCGGCCGACCCGGCGCAGGATCTGCTGCAGGCGGGCGTTGATGATCTCACTAAGATACTTCTCGCTGACCAGGTTGTTTTCGTCCTTGCCCACGGCTTTAACTGCAAATTTTTCATTTTCAGAAGCCAGGTCTGGGTCGGCATAGCCATAATCCCGCTTCAAGGCTTCTGCATCGCTCATGGTCGTTGACAAAACCACGGAAATGTCGTGAGTGATGTCAGCTGCCCCCTTTAGGTCAACCGTGGCGTACTTGATCTGACCGTCGCGGATAACCGTGGCGGTCGTGCTGCCGCCGCCCATGTCCAGCAGAATTGCCCCAAAGGTTCTTTCAGCTTCATCCAGCGCCACGCTGGAAACGGCCATTGGTGCCGGAACGAAGAAGTTGTTCCGGATGCCGGCGTGATTCAAAACCGTGTTGATGTTGTGAATCTCCGCTGACGGCGCCGTCATTACCAGCCCTTGCACCAAGAGGGAGCGGGCAATCATGGTCCGCGGATCGTCAACGTCCTTTTCCCCGTCAATCAAAAAGCGGCTTGGGAAGAAGGCAACTGCCTGCCGGTCCTTTTTCTTGGCGGCCTTGATGGCGGCATACATCACCTGTTGCACGTCTTCATTGGCAACTTCTTTGCCAGAATCAGAAATATTGACCAGACCAGTCGCATTTTCCAGCTGCAGCATGCTGACTGGCAAAGCTGTCACCACTCGGTTGATCTTGCTGTTGGTTTTCTCGCTGACCTGCTGGATCGCGTTCTTGACAGATTCGGCAACTTGATCGATATCAACGATCTTTCCATGCCGCATCCCATGCGTTGGCGCGGCAACTGCCCCGTAAACCTGCAGCTCTTGATGAGCGGCGTCGGCAACAACGACTTTGATGCTCGTGGTCCCAATGTCCAGACCAACTAACAAAGTTGAATTATCCAAGTTTCCTTCCCCCAATTCTAATATTTAGATAATATCATAATTTTTTAAAAATACAAAATTAAGACAAGCCGTAGGCCTTTTTTTCCGCGCTGGTCAAAGGACGGGTAAAGGCACCGACTTCCATGTCAATGACACTGTTGGTTGTCAAATCCTGTTTAATCGAGTTATAGTACTTAACCTTGGATTTTATCGTCTCAGTGTTGCCGATTATCACATTGCCATCTTTCATGACCAGAATCATCTGGGTTTTGCGCCTGGTATTGCCAGACAGCATCTTAACCTGCTTTTTGAAATATTCAGGAAAAGAGTTAAAAATTTTAAGGTTGGTCTTCAAGGCCACCTGCTTGCTGTAGCCAATAAAGAGCGGCTTATCATGATCCACCTCGCTCCAAGCCAGGCTCTTGGTGCCTAGTTCCCCATTGGCGAGAATCTTCCGGTAGCTGGACCCATCCTTGATGTAGCCAATCACTTTCCGTTCATGCACCTGCATGTTCAAAGTGTTCAGACCCTTAACTGATAAAGTAACTGAAGCAACTTCGGGGTATTTAGCGGCCAGCTTCTTGCTGATCTTCTTTTGGCTGCGCAAGGCATCGACCACCTTGTCAGAAGCCTTGATCTGGGCTACTTCAACCATGCTTTTGCCATCCAGGTCATCGGCTCCGAGCACCCTGACCGTCGATACGTCAGCCAAAGGCGAAACGTAGTAGGCTAAAAAGGCTATGGCCAAAAGGCAGACGGTCATGATCGAGCCCAGCCGGGTCAAGAGGCCCCGCCTGCGCTCTTTTTTAAGCGAAGTAAGCTGGCTCGACAATTTCCGCCCTTCCTGCCCCTGGCCAGGTTCGTGGCGTAAAAATTTAGAGAGTTCCTCTTCTGGATCTCTGCGGGTTATCCGTTTGCGAGCCATCGCTTCCTCCTAATCTTTTTTCATCAGTTCTTCTTGGCAATTTCCTTCATGACCTTGATGACCTGGTCAGAGGCATCTGGCACGCCCAAGGCTTTGGAAGCCTGCCGCATCTTTTCTGCATAGCTTTGGTCTAAGAGCAAGTGGTCAATTGAAGACACGAAGGTGTTTTCGTTCAGATCATCTTCAGCAATCACCAAAGCTGCCCCGGCCTTTTCCAGGTCCATGGCGTTCTTCATCTGGTGGTTGTGGGTGACGTTTGGACTTGGGATCAAGATCACCGGTACGCCTAAAGCCGTGAATTCAGCCAGACTGGTTGCCCCGGACCGGGAAACAACGCAGGTCATTTCCGGCAAGAGGCCTGGCATGTTGGCGATATACGGCACGACCTTGATGGAGTCGCCGTAGTCAACGTCAGCCAGCTTTTTCTCAATAGCGTCATAGTAGTAGGTACCAGTGGCCCAGATCACTTGATAAGGCTTCTTCTTCAGCTCCATCAAGGACTTAAGCATAACCCGGTTGATGGCCAAAGCCCCCCGGGAACCCCCAAAGACCAGGACCGTAGGAATCTGCGGGTTAAGGCCCAAGTCTCCCTCCAGGTCAACAGGCTTGGCGTTTAAGCTCAAAACCTGCTGGGAACGCGGGTTGCCAGTCTTGACCAGCTTCTTTTTTTCCGGAAATTCCTTGGCCGCGTCATCAAAAGTGTAGCAGATCTTGTCCACATAGTGGCCTAAGAACTTATTGGCCACCCCGACCACGGAATTTGACTCGTGGATCATGGTCGGGATTTTCATCTTGCTGGCTTCATAAACGATCGCCCCACTGACGTAGCCGCCAGTGCCCAGGACAACGTCCGGCTTAAAGTCAGCCAGGATTTCCTTGGCCCGCTTGGTGGCCTTCAAAAAGAGCTGGATGGTCTTAACATTGTTCAGCAGGTGCTTTCTGTCAAAGCCCTGGATGTCAATGGTCTTAAAGTTGACCCCGGCGGCTGGCACGATCTTGGATTCCAGCCCCTTCTTGGTGCCGACGAACAAAATCTCATCGTCTTGGCAGATGCCTTCTTCCTTCAGGCGTTCAATCAAGGCCATGATGGGATAAATGTGGCCGCCCGTGCCGCCACCAGAAAAAATAACTCTCATTTTATTTCTCTTCCAATTCTTTTACATACTTGACAAAATATTCGCCGCGTTCTTCAAAGGTCTTGAACTGGTCCCAGGAAGCGCAGGCCGGTGAAAAGAGCAGGACGTCGCCAGCTTCAGCCAGCTTGGCTGCTGCCTTGACCCCTTCATGCAGGTTGTCAACGACCACAATAGTCTTGATCCCGGCCTTTCTGGCCGCGTCAGCCAGCAGGTAGCGGGTTTCCCCATAGGTCACGATGGCCTTAACGTGCTTTTTAAACAGATCGATCAGGGAGTCAAAGACAAAGCCCCGGTCAAGGCCGCCGGCCAAGAGAACTTCCGGCTCTTTAAAGGACTGGATGGCCACGGTGGCAGCCTCGATATTGGTTGACTTGGAGTCATTGTAGACCTTGACCCCGTCAAGGGTCGTCACGTACTGCAGGCGGTGTTCAGCCCCGGTGAAGGTGGACAAAACGGCCGCGATGTCGTCCTTGCCCGCCCCCATCAGGCTGCTGATGCCGATGGCAACCAGGGAGTTCTGCAAGTTGTGGATCCCAGGCAGCTTGATGTCGGCAATCTTCATCATCTTTTCATCGCCATGCATCAAGTAGTCCTGGCCGATGTAGAAGTCAGCTGCTGAATCAGTTTCGCTGAAAGTCAAGATCTTAGCGTGGGTTGCCTTTTCTTCCTTGGCCAGGATGTCTTTTTGGTCAAAGTTGGCCAGGAAGTAGTCGCTATCCTTTTGGAAGCGGCCAATGTTCAACTTGGCATCAACATAGTTGTCAAAAGTCTTATGGTAGTCCAGGTGAACATTGTTGTAGATGTCAACGATGGCAGCTACCTTTGGTTCAATGTCGGTAACCCCCATCAGCTGGAAGCTGGACATTTCCACGACCAAAAGGTCATCTGGGCCGGCCTGGTCCAAAACTACTTCAGAAATCGGCCAGCCAATGTTGCCGACCGCGTAAGCGTGGTGGCCCTGCTTTGCCAGGTAGTGGTCCATGATCTGCTGGGTCAGCATGACCGTAGTGGTCTTGCCGTTTGACCCGGTTACGCAGACATAAGGTGATTCGCTGGCGCTTAAAGCAACTTCAGGTTCAGTGATGACAGGAACCCCTTTTTCGCTGGCCTTGGCCACCATTGGGTTCTCGTAAGGGATGCCGGGATTCTTGACCAGGTAGTCAAACTTTTCCTGGTCAAAAAGGTCAACCGGGTGACTGCCGCCAATTACTCTGACGCCCAGGTCAGCCAACTGCTTGGCCTTAGGGTCAGCCGTAAGGTCCGCCTTGTCATTTAAAGTCAGGCGCGCGCCAAGCTTTAAAAGCAGCTTGCTGACCGCGAAGCCGCTCCGGCCCAGACCTAAAACAAGAATGTTTTTACCAGCATATTTATCGATTTCTTTCATCGTTAATTATCCCCAAATCATCAAATAAATTCCGCTGCCAATCAGCCCAACCAGCCAGAAGACCAGGTCGACCTTCCATTCGGACCAGCCCAGCATTTCGAAGTGG
>NZ_JBJEES010000090.1:0-7909 GCF_051873315.1 Lactobacillus sp. | reverse complement strand
CCGCTGCGGCTTTTTGGGCCTTTTGCACATGGACGTCGTTCAAGAGCGGCTGGAGCAGGAATTTGACCTGGACCTGATCATGACTGCCCCGTCAGTTGACTACCACGCTATCATGCCAAACGGGGAGGTCAAGTTAATCGACAACCCGGCTGACCTGCCAGATGCAGGTGAATACAAGGAGCTGCAGGAGCCTTACGTCAAGGCGGAAATCATGGTGCCAAATGATTTCGTCGGGGCTGTAATGCAGCTGTGCGAAGGCAAGCGGGGCGAGTTCCAGACTATGGACTACCTGGACAAGTACCGGGTCAACGTGATCTACGAAATGCCCCTGGCTGAAATCATTTACGATTTCTTTGACCAGCTCAAGTCCTCAACCAAGGGCTACGCTTCCTTGGATTATGAAATTATCGGCTACAAGGCCACCAACCTGGTCAAGATCGACATCCTCTTGAACAAGGAACCGATCGACGCCTTGAGCTTTATCGCCCACCGCGAAGAAGCCCGGGACCGGGCTGTCCAAATGTGCAGTCTTTTGAAGAAGTTGATCCCGCGGCAAAACTTCCAAGTCGACATCCAAGGGGCAATCGGGTCCAAGATCATTTCCCGGGCCACGATCAAGCCTTACCGAAAAGACGTTACCTGGAAGATCCACACCGGTGACCCGGACCGGCGGGCCAAGCTTTTGGAGAAGCAGAAGCGGGGCAAGAAGCGGATGAAGTCAGTTGGCCGGGTGGAAGTCCCACAAGATGCCTTCATGGCAGTTTTACGGATGAATGACGATGACATCAAAGGTAAATAAAAATAGAAAAGACCACCCAGTCCGGCGGATTATTCTGCGCGTAGTTGCCGTAATCCTCTTTTTGCTGGGCCTGGCTTTGGTCTTTAACCAGCAGATCAGCGCGTTTTTTGTCAAGCAGAACCAGACAGCCGCTTTAAAGGGCCTGACCCGGGACCAGATCGTGCAGAACCAGAAGAAGAAGGGGATGTACGACTTCAAGAAGGTCAAGTCAATCGACTTTGCCCAGACGACCCGCAGCCGGGTTAAGAATACGGCTGGCGCTATTGGGGCAATTTCCATCCCCAGCGTCAAGCTCTACCTGCCGATCATGAAGGGGCTGTCGGATTCGGCCATGTCAACTGGGGGCGGCACCATGCGGGCTGACCAGAAGATGGGGAAGGGAAACTACCCTTTGGCTGGCCACTATATGACCGATAAAGGCGCCCTTTTTTCACCCCTTGAGCGGGTGAAGCTGGGCAGTATGGTCTACTTGACTGACTTAAAGAAGGTTTACGTTTACAAGATCTACTACAAGAAGGTGGTTGATCCCAGCGCTGTCTGGCTGGTTGCCAACACCAAGAAAAAGATCGTGACCTTGATCACCTGTGCTGATGGCGGGACTAACCGCTGGTCTTTAAGAGGCAAACTGACGGCGATCAAACCTGCCAGCAAGCAGAATTTGGAGATGTTTAAACTTCGATGAAATGGCAAGAAAGAACAGCTGCTCCTTTGGCAAGCAGCTTGGTTGAGGAATTCCAACTTAGCCCGTTAACGGCTAAGTTGTTTTCTTTGCGGGGAATTGACAGCGAAGAAAAAATCGACTACTGGCTCCGCGCCACTGAAAATGACCTGGCTGACCCTTTTTTGATGCATGACATGGACAAGGCTGTGGGCCGGATCAACCAAGCCTTAGATGAGGGCGAAAAGATTACCATTTACGGTGACTATGATGCTGACGGGATTACCGCTACGGCGATTATGACAGAAATGCTGTCAATCATGGGGGCTGACGTCCATTATTTCATTCCTGACCGCTTTAAAGACGGCTACGGGCCAAGTCTGGACCGCTACAAGGAAATTGTGGCCGATGGGACCAAATTGATCATCACCGTTGACAACGGGGTAACCGGGATTGAAGAAGTTGCTTATGCCCAGTCCCAGGGCGTTGACGTGATCGTTACCGACCACCACACCTTCAAAGACGAGATGCCAGATGCCTATGCCCTGGTGCACTGCAATTACCCGGGCCAGGCTTATCCTTTTGACGACTATTGCGGGGCCGGGGTGGCTTATACCATCGCCCGGGCTGTCTTAGAAGACACGGCCAGCGAATTTTTGGAATTGGCCATGATCGGGACTATTGGGGACATGGTCAAGGTCTCCGGTGAAGGGCATATTATCGTCAAGCGGGGCCTGGAGATGCTGAATGAAAGCTCCCGGCCAGGCTTAAGAGCCCTCATTCACAATGCCGGCCTTACTCCGGGGATGATCGATGAAGAAGACGTTGGCTTCAGCATTGCCCCGCGGCTAAACGCCTGCGGGCGCCTGGCAGATGCCAGCCTGGCCGTAAGGCTGCTTTTGGCGGAAAGTCCGGGTGAGGCCCAGGAATTGGCTGACCAGATCGAAAAACTGAACAATGAGCGAAAAGAGTTGACCCAAGCGACCATGCAGGCGGCAGAAGCCCAAATCAAGACCCGGGGCTATCAGAAAGACGCGACTCTGACTCTTTACGATCCTGCCTGGCATGAAGGGGTCATGGGGCTGGTAGCCAACAAGGTGGTTGAAAAATACCACAAGCCGACCTTGATGCTGACGAAAAACGAAGCCGGCATAGTCAAGGGCTCTGGCCGGTCCAGTGAAGGCTTTAACCTTTTCAACGCCTTAAAGCCTTTTGAAGGCAAGTCCATTACCCAGTTTGGCGGCCACGACTTTGCCTGCGGCCTGTCGACGACAGAAGAAAAATTGAATCAGCTGCGCCAGGACTTTAACCATAGCTTTAAGGCAGGGGAGAAGGCTCCGGAAAAGGTCCAGGAATATGATGGCACGATCAGTCCTTTGGACGTTGATTTGACCAGCGTTTATGACCTGGCCCAGGCTGGGCCTTTTGGCACGGACAACCCTCAGCCGGTCTTTTTGCTTGACAAGCCGCAGATCTCTGGCTTCCGCCCCATGCGGAAGGGCTGCAGTTTCCAGGTGGGCCCGGTCAGGGCGGTTGATTTTGACCATGGCTTAAACCAAACCATTTTGCCTTACCTGCAGCAGATGCTGGTCAAGCTTGCTTCTAACACCTTTAAAGGCAAGACGAATGTCCAGTTCCGGATCGTTGACCTGCATTACGGACAGTCCCTGTATGCTCAGCCGGCCCGGGTCGTTGACTTCCGCGGCCAGGAGACCTTGCTCGGCTTTGCTGACAAGTATCTCTTGTTTGATGAGAAAAATCTCACCCAGGCCATGAACCATTTTGGCATCAGCAAGGAGCAGATTTCCCTGGCCAAGGACAATGAAGACCTTAGCCAGCAGATCGTGTCTGTTCTTGACGTGCCAGCCAATGAAGCCCAACTCAATTTTGTCCTGGCAAAACAATACCGGCAGCTTTACCTCCGCTTCCAGCTGGATCAGCTGCCAGGGCAGGCTCTGCCCAGCCGGGGAAATTTTGGCCTGGTCTGGCAGTACTTTTTGGCCCACCCAGGGCTAAAGCCGAATGATTACATGCAGGCTGCCAGCCAGCTGGGGATGGATCCGGACAGCATAATGTTTATTTTGAGGGTGTTTTTTACCCTTGATTTTGTTAAAATGGAAGAGGACAGATTGCTCCCTAAGCCGAGTCCGGCAAAGAAGTCTTTGGACGATTCAGCCTACTACCGGTCAGTGAAAGCAGAATATGCCTTCGTTAACAAATTACGAACAATCTCTTCGAATGAATTAATTCGCTATGCCAATGGTCTAGCAAATGGAGGATTACAAAATGTCAATTGATTTTAAGAAGTACATTGCCAGCATCAAGGACTTCCCGAATGAAGGGATCATCTTCCGGGACATCACTCCGATCCTGCAAGACGGCGAAGCCTTCGCGGCAGCTACTCACGAAATTGCTGAATACGCCAAGAGCCGGCAAGCTGACGTGATCGTCGGACCAGAAGCCCGGGGCTTTTTGGTCGGGACTCCGGTAGCAATCGAACTGGGTATCGGCTTCGTGCCAGCCCGTAAGCCCCACAAATTGCCACGTGAAGTCGAAGCCGCGGCTTACGACCTGGAATATGGCTCAAACGTGCTGGAAATGCACAAGGATGCTATTAAGCCTGGCCAAAGAGTAGTCATCTGCGACGACTTGATGGCTACGGCCGGCACCTTGCACGCTACTAAGGAATTGATTGAACGCTTGGGCGGGAAGGTTGTTGGGGCAGCCTTCTACATCGAACTGACTGACCTTAAGGGCAGAGAAAAGTTCCCTGATGTGGACATCTTCTCCCTGGTTCAATACAGCGGGTCTTAAGCGCTGAAAAAGAAGAGACAATTAGAAAAACGGCTTTTACGAAAAGGTAAAAGCCGTTTTTATTTGTATTAAAAATTAAAAGTAAACTACTGCAGCTGGTCCAGGTGGTCCAGGTGCTCGGTCATCGCGTCGATGATCTGCACGATATCCTGGTCGTTGATGGAATAGTAGACAAAAGTGCCTTCTTTGCGCTTTTGCACGAAATCATACTGCTTCAAAATGCCCAGCTGCTTGGAAATCACTGGCTGTGAAACGCCCAGGTGGTCAACTATCGCGGAAACCGGGCTTTCGCCATGAGTTCTCAAGTAAAAGAGAATGTGAATCCGCAGGCTGTTGCCCAAGACCTTGAAGAGGCGGGCCGCCTGGTCGATCAGTTCTTCATGTGTCATGAGGGCCTCCTTTCCAGTTATCCCCCTTGATTATATATCATTTTTGGTATATAGTGTAGGTATGATGAAACATACCAAAAACGATATATATTCTAGATTGCGCAGGTACAAATCATGAAAGACCAATCTTCTAAAAGATATTTGTGGGTAACGATTTTCAATGTTGTCATCACCGCCGCGGAAATTGTCGGCGGGATCGTCTCCGGTTCCCTGGCCCTTTTGTCAGATGCCTTGCATAACTTAAGTGACGTCATCTCAATTATTGTGGCATTTGCGGCCAATTTGATTGCGAAAAAGAGCAAGGATCAGCATAAGACTTTTGGCTACAAGCGGGCTGAAACTCTGGCTGCTTACACCAACGGCCTCTTCTTGCTGGCCATCAGCATCTATCTCTTTATCTCAGCCATCCAGCGCTTCAGCAAGCCTGAGCCGATTGAAGGGGGAGTCATGTTCATCGTCTCCCTGGTTGGCTTAGCCGGCAACTTGATCTCCATGCTGATTTTAGGCAAGGGGAGCAAGGAAAACTTGAATGCCCGGGCTCTTTTTTTGAACATGATGTCGGACACCTTATCCAGCGTTGCCGTCGTTGTGGGCTCACTCTTGATCTACTACCAGAACTGGACCCTGGTGGACCCGATTTTGACTATGGCCGCGGCAATTTTCCTCTTGAAAGAGGCTTTTGAAGTCACCAGAGACTCAGCAAATGTTCTGATGGAAACTAACCCTAACCTGGACCTGGATGCCATCGAAAAGGCGGTTTTGGCCTTTAAGGAAGTAAGACAGCTCCACCACCTGCATGTTTGGCGCTATTGCGACGACACCATCATGCTGGACGCCCACATTGTCGTTGACTCTGGTCTTACCGCCAAGCATATTGAGGAGCTTGATGAAGAGCTTGCTGCTTGCTTGAAAGAAAAATTCGGCATTAACCACGTCACCCTGCAGGCAGAATGCAGCCGGGGGTTGGATGAGGACCTTTTGTCAACCAACAAGGAAAATTAAGAAATAATGAGCTAGCTTTAGAAAATGAGGAAATAGGGGCAAAAAGCTTGATTTCAGCAGGTGTTTTGCCTTAGGAGAATTAAAGTTAGCGAAAAATAGCAAGAAAATGAAAATAATTTTAAAAGGCCCTTGCCAACTTTCAGAAAGAGTATTATAGTTACTTCTATAAAAACTAGTGATTGAATTTTTAGGAGGTAATATCATGGCTAAAAAAGATCTCGATTGGGCAAATATCGGCTTTGGCTATCATCAAACCGACAAGCGATACGTGGACTATTTCCACGACGGCGCCTGGGAAGGCGGCAAGCTGATCGATGACCCAAACGTTGTTTTAAATGAATGTGCTGAAACCCTGCAATACGCCCAACAGGTTTTTGAAGGGATGAAGGCCTACACCTGGAAGGATGGCTCTGTTGTTGTTTTCCGGCCAGACCAAAACGCGGAACGGATGTACAACTCCGCTAAGCGGATCGAAATGGAGCCTTATCCAAAGGATAAGTTTGTTGATGCCATCGACCAAGTAGTCAAGGCTAATGTTGACTGGGTACCGCCATACGGCTCAGGCGCGACTCTTTACCTGCGTCCATACGAAATCGGCACGACCCCAATCATCGGCGTTGCTCCAGCAACTGACTACATGTTCAGAATCTTTACGACTCCTGTTGGCCCATACTACAAGGGCGGGGCTACTCCAGTTGCCGTACAAGTTGCGCAATACGACCGTGCCGCACCTCGCGGGACTGGTCACGTTAAGGCCGCTTTGAACTATGCCATGAGTTTGAAGGCGACTGTTACTGCCCACCAGGCTGGTTTTGCTGAAAACATGTACCTGGACCCAGCTACTCAAACCTACATTGAAGAAACGGGTGGCTCAAACATTATCTTCATCGACCAAAACAACCACTTGGTCGTTCCTAAGTCAAATTCAATTTTGCCATCAATCACTAGACGCTCCATTGTATACTTGGCTGAACACTACCTCAACTTGACGGTTGAAGAAAGACAAGTCCGCTTCGACGAAGTTCCATCCTTCAAGGAATGTGCTTTGGTCGGGACGGCTGCCGTATTGTCACCAGTTGGCCGCATCGTCAACGGCGACCAGGTCATCGACCTGCCATCAGGTATGGACAAGCCAGGCAAGTTCATGGAAGAGCTTTACAACACTTTGACTGGCATCCAAAATGGGGAAGTCGAAGCCCCAGAAGGCTGGATCCACCACGTGATGTAAAATCATCAATAAAAATATGATAAAAAATAGCAGTTTTGCAACTGCTATTTTTTTTATTGCTTTGGCCAGGGGGAGAAACTGTTATAATAAAAGCTAGTCAAACTAGCGAGGTGGAATGATGAACAAATTTTGGAACCACATTGATCAAAAGTATTTTAAGATTGCCCTCTACTGTCTGGGCACGGTCTTTGCCGGTCTCTTCATCCTGCTTTTGGCCTATGAGTCAACTGGCTTCTGGGTCAGGGTAGGCAAGATCCTGGCGGCGATTGCCCAGCCTCTGACCTATGGCCTGGTTTTAACCTATCTCTTGATGCCTTTGACCAACTTCTTTGACCGGAAGTTTTCTAAAGGCAGCAGCCGGGGAGCAGTGGCGACGGCCAGCCGGTCAGCCGCGGTGGCCTTGACCCTGCTCTTGCTTTTACTGGTTATTTTGCTGGCCACGACAGCGGTTTTCGTAACTTTTTCCAAGCAGCTGAGCCATTTCAGCCTGGACAGCCTGCAAAGTCTTTATGACCAGCTGAAGGCCCAGTACAGCAGCTTTATCAACGAAATCATGGCTTACCTGCAAAAGCAGGGCCTGTCGACCAGCGGCATGGTTTCCTACCTGCAAAAAGGGGTGGGCCGGGTAACTGGCTTTTTGAGCGACTTCTTCTTCGGGGTGATTTTTGCCATCTACTTCCTCTACGACGGCCAGCGGATCGCGGCTTACTGGAAGAGAAACCTGGGCACCCTCTTAAATAGAAAAGTCATCAATGGCATCAAGGTCTTCCTGGCTGACGCTGACCGGGTCTTCTCTGGCTATATCAGAGGGCAGATCGTCGACGCTTTTATCGTTGGCCTCTTGGTCAGCCTGGCCATGCTGATCGCCAAGGTCCCATATGGCCTTTTGATCGGACTGGTGACCGGACTGGGGAACCTGATCCCCTACTTTGGCCCGATTTTAGGCTACGGGATGGTAATTTTACCCTGCACCCTCAGCCAGAACATGACGGCCCTGATCGTGGGGATGATCATTCTCC
>NZ_JBJEES010000089.1:0-7949 GCF_051873315.1 Lactobacillus sp. | reverse complement strand
GAGGATAGGAAGCTGCCGCGCGAGACAAGAGTCAGACGGAAGTCTGGCTCTTTTTGTTTTCTATAGTAAAATAGGTGAGAGTGTAGAGATTAAGTACACTGGTAAAAGCACGAAGAAAGATATAAAGACATGGACAGAATTGACAGAGAAAATAATCTGATCAGAGTTAAGGCATTTGATGATCCCAGACTGAAGCTGTTTACGGACTACAATGAAGCCCAACTCTTTCACTACTATGAGCCAGAAGCTGGTATTTTCATCGCTGAGAGTCCCAAAGTAATCGAACGGGCAATTAGGGCTGGCTATGAGCCAATCGCCATGCTGGTGGAGGAAAAGGCCTTAGAACGTGATTTGGCAGACTTTGACCGGGAGCTGGCCGCTAACCACGATCACTTGCCTGATTTTCCGATCTTTATTGCCAAATCAGAGCTTTTGCGCCAGCTGCCAGGCTATAATCTGCTTCGCGGCGCCATCTGTGCTTTTAGAAGAAAAAAGCGGCCAAGTCTGGTTGAATTTGCCGCTGCTTTGCCCAAACATGCCAGAGTTGGGGTCTTAGAGAGCGTCGTTAATCCGACCAATGTCGGGGCCATTTTCCGCTCAGCCGCCGCTCTAGGCATGGATGGGGTCTTGATCACGACAGACTCTAGTGATCCTTTATACCGGAGAAGTGGCCGGGTCAGCATGGGGACGGTCTTTCAAGTACCTTGGACTTATCTGGATCAAACCCTTTGGCGGGAAAAGGGCGTGGCCAGCTTGCGGGAATTGGGCTTTAAGACCGCGGCTATGGCTTTAAGAGACAATACGGTTGATATCGACGATCCGGTCTTAAAAGAAGCAGATCGCCTGGCTGTAATTCTGGGTTCTGAAGGACCAGGCTTGTTGCCGCAAACGATCGCTGAGAGCGACTATACGATCAAGATTCCGATGGCTGAAGGGGTGGACTCTTTAAATGTTGCTGCTGCTAGTGCTTTAGCCTTTTGGGAAGTCAAAAAAGGACTGGATTAGCTTCCAGTCCTTTTTGTTTTTATTTTATTTTTCTTTTTTCCTTATTCACCACTGGCCCCGTAGTTGCTGAGAACCCGGGCACTTGGATCCATAACTCCTTCCAGGCTCTTCCAGCTTCTGTTTGGCATCCAGTAGTCCTTGATCCAGTCAGCCTTGCCAGGGTAGAATTCTTCAAAAATATCCCGGTAAAGAAGAGATTCCTTGGTAAATGGAGTCCGGTATGGGTACTTTTCGCCGGCTTTTGCCAGGTCTTCATCGCTGTACTTGCTTTCAGCGTATTCCTTAAGGTCATCTACCATGGAGTGGCCCACGGCGTCGCTGAAGGCTGCTTTTTCCCGCATAAGGATGTCGCGGGGCAGCCAGTCGCCTTCTTCAAAGGCCTTCCGGAGCAAGTACTTGCCCTTGTGGTAGTGGTTCATCTTGAGATCTGGGTCAACACTCATGACATAGTCGACGAATTCCCGGTCAGCGAAGGGTACTCTGCCTTCCAAGGAGTTGGCAGAAATGCAGCGGTCAGCCCGCAGCACGTCGTACATATAGAGCTCTCTAAGGCGCTTGGCTGCTTCTTTTTGGAATTCTTCCGGGCTTGGAGCGAAGTCAGTGTACTTGTAGCCAAAAAGCTCATCAGAGCATTCACCAGTCAAGATGACCTTCAAGTCAGTCGTTTCGTGGATCTTCTTGCAAAGAATGTACATACCGATTGAAGCCCGGATGGTGGTAATGTCCCAAGTTTCCAAAGTGTAGATGACTTCTCTTAAAACGCCCAGCACATCTTCTCTGGTCATAATGAATTCCGTGTGGTCAGTCCCCAGGTAGTCAGCCACTTCCCGGGCATATTTAAGGTCGAT
The DNA here is from genome assembly GCF_051873315.1 of Lactobacillus sp. Lineage (GTDB taxonomy): Bacteria > Bacillota > Bacilli > Lactobacillales > Lactobacillaceae > Lactobacillus. Next base: position 6,096 of record NZ_JBJEES010000089.1, on the reverse strand, counting down.
CGGGTTTTGGTCCATCCCAATGGCAAAAGTTCTGATCTTGGTGTCAGGCTGCAGGCGGGCAGCGATAGAGCAGACGAGGGAGGAGTCAAGCCCTCCTGAAAGGAGGTAGCCGACTGGGGCGTCTGAGGCCAGGCGCTGGTCAACTGATTCAACCAACAGGTCATGAATCTTGTGAGTCGCGGCCTCAAAATCATCAGTGCTCATCTTCGGCGTAAGGTCTGGCTCATGGTAGGCGACGATCTTTTCCCCATCATAGTAGTGGCCAGGCAGGAAGGGGTGAATCTCGCTGCAGAGGTCAAGCAGGTTCTTGCCAGTTGAAGCGAAAGCGATCTTGCCTTCTTTTTTGGTAATGCCATAAAACATGGGCCGGATGCCGATGATGTCTCTAGCCGCGTAAATTGTCTTTGAGAGGTGGTCATAAAGGACGAAGGCAAATTCCCCATCCAGCATTTTAACCATCGTCTCGATCCCGTATTTGCGGTAGAGGGGGATCAGAACCTCGCAGTCGCTGCTGGAAGTAAATTCGTAGTCAGTTTCCAGGTTCTTTTTCAGTTCCGGGTAGTTGTAGATTTCCCCGTTGCAGACCAGGGTGCAGTCCAGGGTTTCAAAAGGCTGCATCCCGCTTTCCGTCAAGTCCATGATGGCCAGGCGGTTGAAACCGAAAGTTATGTCTCTTTCATCAAAGACCCTGGTCATGTCCGGCCCCCGGTCTTGGCACTTGACCAGGGCTTCGTCGAAGGTTTTCAAGTCAAATTCTTTGGAGTCGATAGCTAAAAATCCGCACATGTTTGCTGCCTCTTTCTAAGCAAAAAATAATTTAAGCAAGTAAAAATTGCTGTTTAACGAAAAAAGGGTCGCCAAGCAAAGAAAAAGCCCTTCGCTCCCCAGTCAGGGACGAAAGGCTTTGTTCCGCGGTACCACCCAAATTGCTCTGTCAATAGAGCCAGCTTCTTGAGCACAGTTATGCTCATCCGGCGGTAACGGACCAGAACCGGCCAAGTCTACTGGGCAGAAGCCTTTCGGTTGGCAGCTGAAAAAGTGTTATTCAAGGAGGGCAGAGCCTGCTGAATTTCCACTGTCATCAGCTCACTGGAGGTTGCCCGCCTTTACTCGTCTTTTTATGGCTTGCTTTTTTAATTAAGATCTATTGTAAAACAAATGAGAGAAAAATCAAGTCTGAATTAAAATAATTTTAAAAAGATAAGTGAGAAAGGCCTTGCAAGAAAGATTTTGATTTTTTCTCCGAAAAGTGTTGACATTTTCCCTAAGCCCTGTAGAATATTAATTGTTGCGTCGCCGAGATGCAAAAGAAAATTCCGCCTTAGCTCAGTTGGTAGAGCGCTTGACTGTTAATCAGGATGTCGTCAGTTCGAGTCTGACAGGCGGAGTACCGGGAAGTGGCTCAGTTTGGTAGAGCACCTGGTTTGGGACCAGGGGGTCGCAGGTTCAAATCCTGTCTTCCCGATCAAGAGATATACGCGGAAGTAGTTCAGTGGTAGAACATCACCTTGCCATGGTGGGGGTCGCGGGTTCGAATCCCGTCTTCCGCTTAGCATCAAGCGATGCTTAATTGAATAATGCACCCATAGCGCAACTGGATAGAGTGTCTGACTACGAATCAGAAGGTTGTAGGTTCAAGTCCTACTGGGTGCATTGGAGGATTAGCTCAGCTGGGAGAGCATCTGCCTTACAAGCAGAGGGTCACAGGTTCGAGCCCTGTATCCTCCATATGGTCCATTGGAGCAGTGGTCTATCTCGCCTCCCTGTCACGGAGGAGATCGCGGGTTCAAATCCCGCATGGACCGTAATTAAAGCAGCGACTTAGGTCGTTGCTTTTTTCGTTTCTATTGCTTTTTAACAGATGCTGGGTTAAATTTAGTCTAAAACGTAAGCTTTCTATTTTGGGTGTATTTTAAAATGAACGATGATCTCAGCATGATTTACGATATTTTGAATGAAATAGCGCTGTACTTAAAAGATGATACCGATAATCCAGTATCTATGTCGTTGGTTTTGCACAATTACGGCATACATGATGGAGCTGCTAAAGGAAAAGCAATTCTTGCTACGGCTAAAGTTCTTAATTCTGCTGAAAATACTGCAGATTTGACGCTAATGGACTTCCAAAGAGCATTTAACGCGGAAGTCTCTGATAAATTCAGTACTGAGCCAGGTGAAGGACAGGATGTCCTATATATATTAAAGTGGTTGAGTCTTCATCAAATGCCTGATTTGTATCCAATAGTGATGAATCTGGCTGATTAGATAAAAAATATCGTTTTCTGCTTGACAGTGCTTACACATGAAGGTAAGATAAAAAATGTGAATTGAATAATGTTCTTCGGGGCAGGGTGAAATTCCCGACCGGCGGTAAAGTCCGCGACCCGCTATATGCGGCTGAATCCCAATTGAGGGTACCGATAGTTAAAGTCTAGATGGGAGACAGAACGATACAATTTTTGCCATGTCGTATCGCTTATTTGGCGATGCTACTATTTAATTTTGATATCGATCATTAGGCCTCGAGGATTTCCTCGGGGCTTTTTTCGTGCAATGAAAGGAGTGATTGGATGGCATCAGATGAAGATTACATGCGTCTGGCGATTGCCGTGGCCCGCAAGGCTGGCAATGCCACCTGGCGCAACCCAAGAGTCGGCAGCTGCCTGGTCAAGGACGGCAAAGTCCTGGCGACTGGCTTCCACCACCGTTACGGCGGCTTCCATGCTGAACGTGATACCATCTCCAAATTGACTCCGGAACAATTATCCAATTCCACTATTTACGTGACTTTAGAGCCTTGCTGCCACTATGGCAAGCAGCCGCCCTGCACCCAGCTGATTATTGATAGCGGGATCAAACGGGTGGTGGTCGGGGAGACCGATCCCCACTCTCTTGTTACGGGCAAGGGTATCGCTGCTTTAAAGCAGGCAGGTCTTGAAGTAAGCACTGGTCTTTTAGCAAAAGAAGCAAGTCAGCTGAATGACCACTACAACTACTTTTACCAAACAGGTCTGCCTTACGTGACTTTGAAGCAGGCCGTGACCCTGGACCACATGCTGGCTAAAAAGGGTGAGCGGACCGCGATTACTGGGGCTGAGGCCTGGACCCGGGTTCACCAGGAACGGGCTGGTTACCAGGCTGTCTTGATTGGGTCAGAAACGGCGATCATCGACGATCCTCTGCTTTTGACCAGCGAGGACCTGGTTCACCCGCCAGTCAGAGTTGTGCTGGACCGGCGGGGCCGGCTGCTTGATCACTTGGATTTGCGTTTATTTTCTGATAAACGAGCTGAGACCTGGATTTTGACGGAAAATCCGGCTTTCTTGGAGCAGGCTTTTCCAGAGCATGTCAGAATTTTTGCCCTGCCGGATGGAAAAATCTCGACCAGCATCAAAATTCTGGCTGACCAAGGTGTGCAGAGCATTTACGCTGAAGGCGGCGCTCAGCTGCAAGAGAGTCTGCTGGCTGCGGGCCTGGTCAATGACGTGATCAGCTATGTCGCTCCCCGCTTTTTGGGCCAGGGGACTGAAGCAGCTGTTCCGGCTGAAGCTCTGGACTTAAAGGATGTCCAAACTGAGCAAGTCGGCAACGATGTAAGAATCTACGGGAGGATCAAGGATGTTTAGTGGTTTGGTAAGCGGCAAGGCCCGGATTCAGCGCCTGGAGCAGGAAGGCAAGACGATCGTTTTAACGGTCAAGACGGTCCCGGAAAAGCTGGCTGGGGTAAAAATTGGCGACTCAATCGCCGTCAACGGCTGCTGCCTGACGGTGGAGGCTTTTTCAAAAGACAGCTTTACGGTAACCATGATGCCGCAGACTTTTGACAAGACGACTTTCAAAAATCTGCAGGCGGGCGACCAAGTGAACATGGAGCGCAGCGTCCCGGTAGGTGGCCGCTTTGAAGGGCATATCGTAAGCGGGCACGTTGATGAAACGGTTGCTGTAACAGGAATTCGGCAAAACGAGAATGCCTTAGAACTCCGCTTTTTCCTGCCGGACCGCTTGAAAAAGCAGATCGTCCCGCAAGGGTCAGTCGCGATTAACGGGACCAGCCTGACGGTGATGAACACTGGCGATGACTGGTTCTCAGTTGGCTTGATCCCCCACACTCAAGATGAAACAAATTTGGCCAGCCTACAAGTCGGAAGCCAGGTCAACCTGGAAACTGACGTGCTGGGCAAGTACGTGGAGGCCAATCTGGCAGCTTTTTTAAAAAATGAATTGGACAAGTAGAAAACACGAGGAAATAAAGATGGATGTCAAAAAGATTCAAGATGCAATTGCCTGGATGAAGAAGGGCGGCCTGGTAATCGTGGCCGATGATGAAGACCGGGAAGCCGAAGGGGACATGATCGGTTTGGGCAGCAAGGTTACTCCGGAAAAAATCAACTTCATGACCAAGCATGCCCGGGGCCTGCTCTGCACCAGCATTGGCCGGGAGATCGCGGAAAGACTGGAATTGCCACAGATGTGGCAGGACAACACGGACCCGTTTGGGACGGCTTTTACCGTCAGCGTTGACTACAAGACGACGACTACAGGGATCTCAGCTTACGACCGAGCGACCACGATCAAGGCTTTGGCTGACCCGGATTCTAAGCCGGAAGACTTCTTCAAGCCAGGCCACTGCTTCCCGCTGGTCGCTAAGGACGGGGGCGTTTTGGAGAGAAACGGGCACACGGAAGCTTCAGTCACCCTGGCCAGACTGGCTGGTGAAGCAGAAGTGGCCTACATCTGCGAAATCTTGAAAGAAGACGGGCACATGGCCCGCCGGCCGGAACTGAAAGAAATCGCCAAGGAATACGATCTGCCATACTTCACGATCGCCGACCTGCAGGAGTACTGCAGAAGTTTCGCGAGTAGCCGCTCAGAATTCGTAAACTTGCCAACTGACTACGGAAATTTTGAAATCAAGGATTACGGCAATGGCAACCTGGTGCTTAAGAAAGGCGATATTGCTAAAAATGAGCCGGTAATGCTGCGGATTCACTCAAAGTGCCTGACCGGGGACGTCTTCGGCTCCAAGCGCTGCGACTGCGGCCACCAGCTCCACCAGGCCATGCGGCGGATTGAAGAAAAAGGGACCGGGGTTATCCTCTACCTCAACCAAGAAGGACGGGGAATCGGCCTGACCAACAAGCTCCGGGCTTATGCCTTGCAGGACCAGGGGCATGATACTTATGACGCCAACCTGCTTTTGGGCTTTGCTCCAGATGAGCGAAAGTATGACGTGGCCGCCAGAATGATCAAGGATTTGGGGATCAAGCGGGTTAAGCTTTTGACGAACAATCCAGACAAGATCAAGCAATTGGAAGAGGCCGGGGTGGAAATTACAGACCGCCTGCCCCTGGAAGTGGCGGCGACGGATGAGGACCGCAGATATCTGGAAACCAAGCGGGACCGCTTCAAGCACATGTTAGTCAGTTTATAGTGAGGGAAAAAGATGGCAGTAATTCAAGGCGATTTTATGCAGGTACACGGCAAGGTAGCGATCGTGGTGTCCCGCTTCAACGAGCTGGTAACCAAGAGCCTGGCGACCGGCGCGGCAGAGACTTTGCTTAAGTTTGGGATCAAGAAAGAAGATATTGACACTTACTGGGTGCCGGGGGCTTTTGAAATTGGCTTCACGGCAAAAAAGCTGGTCGATTCCGGCAAGTATGACGGGATCATGACTTTGGGGGCGGTGATCAAGGGCGAAACCGACCACTACGCGATGATCATCAACAACGTAACCAGCGCGGTCATGGAGTTGAACCTGGCTGGCAAGGTGCCGGTAACTTTTGGCATGCTGACGACGGAGAATATCGACCAGGCCCTGCAAAGATCAGGCCTCAAGGTCGGCAACGAAGGGAGCGCGACTGCCCAGAGCCTGCTGGAAATGATGAGCCTGCAGGAAAAAATCGGCTAAACCCCAAAACTTGCAAGCGCTTAACTTTTGTGCTATTATCCTAAGTAGAGAAAGTACTTTCGAATATCGTAACGAACCTTAAAGAAAGGGCGTATGCGAATGACAGAAAAGATGGTTGATGAATGAGCCTCCTGAAAGGGCGTATTTGTCAGTTTGCTGTCAGCAAGCTCAAGGCTAAGGCAGCAGCC
>NZ_JBJEES010000088.1:0-7969 GCF_051873315.1 Lactobacillus sp. | reverse complement strand
AGTCGTCAGCAATCTTATAAGCTTTAGGAAACTTGTCAGAGAGATCCGGCAAGGTGTAGTTGGCTCTGTAGCGCCCTCCTTCAAGCCGCTGATAGGCTGAATAAAGGTGGAGGGTCAGGGTCACGTACAAGTAGCTTTCCACCGCGAAATCATATTTTTTCTGGCTCTGCTCGATCAGCGAATAGCTTACCGCGACAAAATCTGCCGGCACGTCCTCAAGCAGAGTCGTCAGATCATCGACCGTATGCTCATCACGCAGCATAAAAGTGGATACTACTCGCTTATTTTCGATCACATCACCTTTTTTCTTGCCAAACGCCAAACCATTGCCCATTACAATTGCCGGTCTTCCGTCATGGCCATTAACGACCGCGACATTATTGTTCAAAACCTGTACGATCTTCAAGAGCATTTCCTCCTTAAACTTTCTCAGCAGATCTCCATTCCAGTTGCCTAGCATTGAAAACAGCTCTCCGCCCATTTGGGCAGAAAAAAACCGCATCTATAGTCCTTCTGATCAATCAGCAACGAAAAGAGAAACTAAGTGCGGTTTTGCCTAATTTAATAGTAACAATCCATATTCAGTTATAAGTTTTTGCGTGCGATGGTTATTCTAACATAACCGAACACTATATGCAAGCGCTTTTTCAAGATCGCTTTGTCCAAATTTTAGTCGGTAGTCTTGCCTTCCAGTTGGTTGACCCGGTCATACAAGTCGATGATGGTCTTCATCTGGTCCTTCAAAAGCATGGTCGTCATCAAAGTATCTTGGCCATGAACCATGATGAAAGTAACGTCCAGATCCAGCCCGCCGGCTTCTTTACTCAGCAGCTTGGTCTGTTCATTGTGGGCATCGTTGATCGAAGCTTCTGCTTCTTTTACTAGGTCTTTGGCCTTTGAAATATGGCCCTGGCTGGCTTCGTCCATGGCCTTGAGCAGGGCTGTCCGCGCGTCGCCGGCATAAGCAACGATCGCGAAGCCGGTCATTGAAATTTCTTCTTTGCTGATAGTTTCTTCCGACATTTTTTACCTCTTTGTTTTTATATCCTGGACTGCCGGCAAAGAAAAACCGCGCCTCAAGGCTCCTTTTACGGAGTCTGAAGCGCGGTTTTGCCTAATTTAATAGTAACAATCCACAATCAGAATAATTTTCTTGCTGACGGTTTTAATAGTAACACCATCCGCCGCTTTTGTAAACCCTTTCAGTGAAATTTTGTTCTTTTTTGTTTATTTCTGCCTGGCTGGCTATTATTTTTTACTTCTAGCCTAATAAGCCGTCCAGCTTTTCTTCACTCATCAAATGGCCTTCCAGAACAAGTTCGCGGACGCTGCGCTTTTCCTTAAGGGCCCGCTTGGCGATCTTGGCTGAGAGCTGGTAGCCCAGGTATGGGCAAAGAACGGTGGCGATGCCGACGCTGCCTTCCTTGAGCTGCTTGCAGCGGCCCTTGTTGGCAGTGATGCCCGTAATGCAGTTTCCTACCAAAGTGTCGATTGCTCCGGTCAAAGCAGTAAATGATTCAAAAAGCTGGTAGAAGACGACTGGTTCAAAGGCGTTCAATTCCAGCTGCCCCGCCTCAGCCGCCATGGTGATGGTGGTGTCGTGCCCGCAGACCAGGAAGGCTGCCTGGCTGACAACTTCCGGGATAACCGGGTTGACTTTGCCTGGCATGATAGACGACCCGTTTTGCTTGGCTGGCAGGTTGATTTCGGCAAAACCGCAGCGCGGACCAGAGGACAAGAGACGGAGGTCGTTGGACATCTTGGACAGGCTGATGGCGCAAGCTTTAAGAGCACCAGAAACTTCCACAAAGGAGTCCAGGTTTTCCGTAGCATCAAAGAGGTCATCCGCCTGCTTGAGTTCAAAGCCAAAGAGCTTGCTCAATTCACCAGCGATGTGGTCTTCATAGTATTGAGAAGCGTTAATCCCAGTCCCGATCGCTGTTGCCCCCAGGTTGATCTCGTGCATTTCCATGGTGGCTTTTTCCAAGCGCTTCTTTAAACGAGCTACCATTGAAGCGTAACCGGCAAAACTGTCGCCCAAGGTCATTGGCACGGCGTCTTGCAGCTGGGTCCGGCCCATCTTGATCACGTCAGAGAATTCATCCGCCTTGATCCGCAAAGCAGCTTCCAGTTTGTCCAGGCTTGCGACCAGCTTCTCGCTAAGCAGGATGGTAGTCATCTTGCCAGCAGTTGGAATGGTGTCGTTGGTGGACTGAGCCATGTTGACCTGGTCGTTCGGGTGAACCAGGTCGTAAGTCCCCCGCTTGCCGCCTAAGAGTTCGTTGGCCCGGTTGGCAATGACTTCGTTCATGTTCATGTTCGCGCTGGTCCCGGCCCCGCCTTGGATTGGGTCAACGATGAAATCACCCGCGAATTTGCCGGCAATCACTTCATCGCAAGCAGTTTTAATCGCGTCAGCCTGCGACTTAGTGAGTAGACCAATTTCGGAATTTACGCTGGCAGCTGCCTTTTTGATCAAAGCCAGGTTGCTCAAGAAAACCGGACTCATCTTTAAGTGAGTGATTTCAAAATTCCGGCTGGCCCGTTCAGCCTGAACGCCGTAGTAGGCGGCTGTAGGGACTTCAAGACTACCAATTGAATCTGCTTCTAATCTGCTTGCTGCTTTCATCTGTTTTTGCCTCGTTTTTTTAGCTCTTTTTTTGATTTCTTTCTATGGCCAATACTATAGTTTAAAATTAGACCAATGTTAAGACCCTTTCCCGTTTTCTTTGCCATCTTTTTGGAAAAGGCTTACAAAAATTAGATTATTAACTTTGTCTGAGGGAAAAATTTATCATCCAAGGCGAAAGAGTTTAGACCAGTCATTAGTGAGACAGAATAAAAGCAAAAAATCATGCAAAAATGAGTTTAATCTCCTAGTTACATTTTGCCTTTTTTTCTCCTAAAACATTGTTTATTTTCGTGGAAGCGGTTAGAATGTTAATGACAAACAAATTGCGACAAAAGGTAACAAAAATGAACACAAAATTTTTAAAAAGTAATTTTGAGCAAATCTTCAAGCAAGAAGCAGCCGACCTCTTTTTCTCACCAGGCCGGATCAACATCATCGGTGAACACACCGACTACAACGGCGGCCACGTCTTCCCTTGTGCCATCAGCTTAGGGACCTACGCCGCTTACGGACCAAGAGAGGACAAGAAGATTGCCATCTGCTCTGGCAATATAAACGATGACCTGGTCGTCTTTGAAATTGGCGACCGCGAATTAGAAAAAGATCCAGACCACAAGTGGATCAACTACTTCAAGGGGATGACCGCCTACGTTCAAGACGAAAGCCGCGAAATTGACCATGGCTTCAACCTCTATGTTTGGGGCAACCTGCCATATGGTGCCGGCCTGTCATCTTCAGCCTCAATCGAAATGCTGATCGGTCACGTGCTGACTGAAGAATACGGGCTGGAGATTGATCCGGTCAAACTCGCTCAGCTCGGCCAGAAGACCGAAAACGAATTTATCGGCCTCTCTTCCGGGATCATGGACCAATTCGCCATCAACATGTCCAAGAAAGACCATGCCATTTTCCTTGACTGTGCCACTCTGAAATACGACTACCTGCCGCTGGATTTGGGCGATTGCGAAATCATCATCATGTCCACCAATAAAAAGCATACCCTGGCCGACTCAGCCTATAACGACCGCGTCCGTGAATGCCAGGAAGCTACCAGAAGGCTGCAGGAAAAGCTCAACATTGACCACTTAGGCGATATTGATGAGAAAACTTTTGACGAATACTCCTACTTGATCAATGATGAGACCCTGCTTAAGCGAGCCCGCCATGCCGTTTTTGAAAACCAAAGAACCATCAAGGCCACTAAAGCCATGCAAGACAAGGATCTGAACCGGTTGGGCCGCTTGATCAACGCCTCCCATGTTTCCCTGCACTTTGACTACGAAGTTACTGGCAAGGAACTGGACACCTTGGTGGAAAGTGTCTGGAAGCAAGATGGCTGCCTTTGCGCCAGAATGATCGGCGGTGGCTTTGGCGGCAGTGCTATCGCCATCGTCAAAGAAGATAAGGCAGAAGAATTCAAGGAAAACGTTGGCAGGATCTACCAAGACACCATCGGCTACGCTGCTAGCTTTTACGAAGCCAAGATCGTTGATGGGACTCATAAACTGTAAAAAATAAGGAGACGAGAAGCCGAAATGCTGATTGAAAACTTTGTGCGAAAAATTATCGCTAATACTGATTATCAAGAAATGGACCGGGTCTACCTCTTCAACCGCCTGCAAGCTTTGGTTGGTGATGGGGACGTCGAAGAAGAGGCTTCCGGCGAAAGCAGCCTGCTGCAGCTGGTTGACCTGGCCGTTAAAAGGGGCAAGATTCCAAACGACGTGACCAGCCGGGAGATTTTGGCCGACCAGCTGGCAGATTTTTTGACTCCTGCCCCGAGTGAGACCAATAGACTTTTCTGGAACAAGTACGACCAAAGCCCAAAGGCAGCTACCGACTGGTTCTATGACCTCTGCACCCATAACAACTATGTTAAAAAGACCGCAATTGCCAAGAATATTGTTTTCTCCGGCAATAGCTCTTACGGCCACCCCTTGGAAATCACCATCAACCTCTCCAAGCCGGAAAAGGATCCCAAGGCCATTGCCGCCGCGGCCAAAAAGAAAGATACTGACTACCCGAAATGCGACCTCTGCCTGGAAAACGAGGGCTACTTAGGCGACTACGGTAAGAATGCCAGAAGCAATTTGCGGATCATCCGCATGAATATTGGCGGGGAGAAATGGGGGATGCAGTACTCCCCTTACGCCTACTTCAATGAACACTGCATCTTTTTGGACCAGATCCATGAGCCAATGGTCATCAAGCAGCAAACCTTGATCAATCTGCTGGAAATCGTCAAGACCTTCCCCCACTACATGGTTGGGTCAAACGCCGACCTGCCAATCGTCGGCGGCTCTCTTCTGTCCCACGAGCACTACCAGGGCGGTGGCCACCGCTTCCCAATGATGAACGCCGCAGTCAAGCAGGAGCTCACTTTTGCCGGCTACCCGCAGGTAAAAGGCGGCATCGTTGACTGGCCAATGAGCGACATCCGCTTGATCAGCCAGGACACTGAAGCCTTGATTGAATTAGGCACTAAGATCATCAAATCCTGGCAAAAGTACAGCGATCCTGACTTGGGGATTGTGGCAGAAAAAGATGGCGTTCATCATCATACGGTTACTCCGATTGCCCATAAGGACGGGGATGAATACGTCTTAGAACTCGTCTTGCGCGACAACAACACCAGCAGTGACTACCCGCTGGGCATTTTCCACCCTCACCAGGACAAGTGGCACATCAAGAAAGAAAACATTGGCTTAATCGAAGTCATGGGCCGGGCCATCTTGCCTGGACGATTAAAGGGTGAGCTGAGCGAAGTCAAGAAATACCTGCTTGGCCAGGATAACCAAATCGCTGAAATTCACCTGCCATGGGCCAAAAAATTGCAGGAAAAGCACCTAGACATTAATGAACAAAACGTTGACCAGATCCTGCAGCAGGAATTGCTGGACGTTTTTGACCAGGTCCTGGCCGACGCCGGGGTCTACAAAGACACCGCGGCTGGTGAAGCTGGCTGGCAAAAGTTCTTAGCCATGATTGCAGCTGAAAACAAATAATAAGAGACAGAAAACAGAAACAAAGTAAAAAGGCATGATTCCCAAACAAATGGAATCATGCCTTTCTTTTGCTGTATTTTGTTTATTTTTCTCCAGCTTACGCCTTAAAGCTGCCCCAGTAGGCGCCGCCGTAGGCCCACTTGAGGTGAGACGGCACCCCGATGTAGTGCATGGAGTAAGTGCCGTTGGTGTAGGACACGTTGAAGCCGTAGTAGTCCCAGTCGCCGTCGTACTTGCCGCCCTGGGTGTTCATCAAGTCCCCGGCGTGCTCCCACTCAGTGTATTGGCTGAGCTGGGTAACCTTGCTCTGGTTGGCGTAGCGGTAACCGAACATCATTGTCTTTAAACCGAAGTAGATGTCCTTCTTCATGGCCGTCATGGTGAGCTTCTGGCCATCCTTAAAGCCCGCCATATCTTCTACATAGTTGTAGTTGCCCGGCAATTTCAAGCCCACCCGCTTGGTGGCCCGGACGATCCCCGGGACATAATGGCCGGTGGCGATCGTCTTCTTGTTTGCCACGTATTCCTTGGAAATTTCAAGGGCCAGCTTCTGGGTTCCCTTGCTGTACTTCCACTTCTTCAGGCCCATTTTTACCCGAGCCTGGTTGATCAAGCGCAAGGAGTAGACGGCCAGAGTCTTGGACTGGCTGGTCGTCAAGTGGCCATTGGTCAATTTGACGATGGTCTTGTCGTCCTTGCTGCTCTCTGGCAAAGCACTTTGGTCAAAAGTATTGACCTGCATCCCCTTGACGTTGATCTTCCGCCACTTCTTCAGCCAAGCCACGTTCTTCTTGTTTTTCAGCCACTTCTTCTGCTGGCTCGAAGACAAAGTAGAGTACTTGTAGGCCTTCTTCAAGTTGGCCTTGGTGTAGCCCTTAGGCAGGGTAAAAACTGCCTGCCGGCTGCTGGCTTCAGCTGGCTTGACTTGACTAATGGTAAAAACTGCTCCCATTGCCAAGGCTGCTACAGTACTTGCAAAAAATTTCTTCATCGTTAAACCTCTGTTTCTCAATTCAAATTCTATCCTATTTCTTCTATTATAACTTGTTTGGCAGCTTTTTTCTCTTTAAAAAAGCAAATGACCAGCAAACAAGCAATGAAACAAAGAAAAATGGTTCCCCGAAAGGAACCATTTTCGCATAGCACGTGTCTAGTCGTTATTAGTACCAGCCGTTAGCCTGCCAGAAGGCCTTGGCTGCAGTCCATGAACCGTAGCGGCTCAGAACGTAGCTGTTGGCAACCTTTTCCTGGTTGGCGGCAGAAGTGTCACCGTTCAAGTAGCTCAAGCTCAATTGGTACTTGCCGTAGTAGTTACCGTTTGAGGCAGTGTATGAGCCGCCGCTTTCCTTGTTTGCGATCCAAGCCTTAGCCGCTTCTTCAGATGATGAAGAAGTTGAGCTTGAAGTGCTTGCGGAAGCAGTTGAAGTTGAAGCAGAAGTGCTTGAACTGGTCGTGCTTGCGCTAGAGCTGGAAGTGTTGGCTGAGCCAGTGTTTGCGCTGTAGCTGTAGTTGTAGCTTGAGCCGTAGCCGTAGTTATTAGCTGATGAGCTGTAGCTCGTAGTGTAGCCAGTAGCCGTTGAGCTGTTAGTGCTCTTGGCCTGGTAACTGTTGCCAGTAGTGGCAGTAGTTGAACTGCTAGTGTTGTTTGCAGTGTTTGCAGTGTTAGTGCTGCTGCTAGTATTCGCGTTGTAAGTGCTGTTTGAAGCAGTTGATGCTTCAGTGGTGTACTTGGCCAAGATCCATTGGCGGTTGCCGATCTTGTACCACTTTTCACCTGAAGCATCGCGGGCGGTCTTAACTACCTGCCATGAGCTGCCGTCCTTAACGGAGCCGGTAACCGTAGCAGTGTGGTAGTTTGACCAAGTTGCAATTGATTGCCCATCAATGTAGTCAACCGTTACGCTGTCACCGATGGTTGCCGCGTCTGCTTGACCGTTCGTGCCTAAGCTGATCGCTGCCACGCCAGTCAAAGCCAAGCCTGCAGCAAATACTGATTTAAGTACGTTAGATTTGATGTTCAAAAAAATTCTCCTTTGTTTGTCGCAAGCTCTCGTCTGCCAAGTTACTTCTCCTTTGGCAAATTCCTTCTTGCTGCTCTTGTGTCATTTGACAGTTTATATGTTAACAGGGCCAAATTTCAAAACGATAGCAAAAAAGTAACGGTCCAGTTAAGAAGAGATTACAGGAAAAAGTCTTTTTGTAACATTTGTAATATTTCCTCGCTAAAAATATCGCTGGAAGCAAAAAAGACACCACGCAAACGCGTGATGTCTTGGTATGGGTCGTCAGGGGATCGAACCCTGGACACCCGGATTAAGAGTCCGGTGCTCTG
>NZ_JBJEES010000087.1:0-2197 GCF_051873315.1 Lactobacillus sp. | reverse complement strand
AGTGCCCGTCAAACCAGTTCTGGATTTCATTTAACCGGCTTAAGCGGTTCTTTGGTCGCCCGCTTCTGGACAGTTCGTGGTTCTCTCCGTGGAAGACCACCATCCGGCTTTCCGTGCCGTGGGACAGAAGCGCATGGAACATCTGCATCCCTTCTTCGACCGGGCAACGGTAGTCCTCATCTGAATTCAAAAACAGAGTCGGCGTCTTCACGTTTTTCACGTACTTGAGAGGTGAGTGCAGCCAAACCTTTTCCGGATCATCATCTTCACTCGTCCCCACCTGGTCAACGCAGAATTCCGGGGCAATATCAGACATGTGCTCAAAACTCAGCCAGTTAGAGATAGACCGCTGGGAAGCTGCCGCTTGGAAACGGTCGGTGTGGCCGATCACCCAGTTGGTCATAAAGCCGCCGTAAGAGCCACCAGTGATGCCTAAACGGCTTTGGTCAATGTCTGGATAAGCAGCAAGCACCGCGTCAGTAAACTTCATCAAGTCCTCGTAGTCAACCGTCCCGTAGCGGCCCCGCAGGTCGCCGTACTGGTTCCCCTGCCCGTTTGACCCGTGGATGTTGCAGAAGAAGACGAAATAGCCACTCCCGGCCCAAACCTGCATTTCATGGAAGAAGGCCTTGCTGTAAGTAGCACGGGGTCCGCCGTGAACGTCCAGGATTGCCGGGTACTTTTTCCCTGCCTGGTAGTCCTTTGGCAAGAGCACCCAGCCGTGCTGCCTTCCGTCTTCTACTGATTCATATTCCACTTGGTTGACCTTGGCTACGTATTTGCCAGCTAATAGTTGGTCATTATAGTTGGATAATTTTTCTACCTGGCCATTTTTCACCTGGTAGAATTCCAAAAGTTCGTTGGCAAATGCCGCTTCCAGGAAAAATTCGTCTTTCCCTGTCATGCGGAAGCCCTTGATGATCCCGTCAGTGGCGAAAAAGGGCTTGACTTCTTTTCCGTCAAAAACATAGATTTCATCATGGTCAACAATTGTCGTTACAAAGTAGAACTTGTCGCCAAAGACATCAAATGCATTGCCGGCAATGACGGAGCAGTCCCCGGCAATAGCGCTCTGGCCGGAATTGTCCCAGTAGGCGGCCAATTCCAGACCATCCTCAGTTAACCGGTAGAATTCCGGATTTTCGTTTAAGCCGGTCTTTTTATGGGTGTTGGCGAAGCAGTAGACTTGCTCTTTTAAGGCAAAAATTGCTGAAACTTCCGCCTTGCCGGCTGCTAAAAGGAGCTTGGCTTCTCCTGTTCTTGGGTCAACTTCATAGACCGCCCCGTCAAAGGGCCGCCGGGTCTGGTAGCTGACCCCCACCACGTAGACTTTTTCACCAACTACAAAGGTCTCCATAACCGTAAAGTCTGGCTCAGCTTTGAAAAGTTCAGTCAGCTTTTCTTCTTCTAAGTCCCAGACATAAAGGCGGTCGCGGAGCTTGTTGATGTAACCCTGGCCATTGAAGTAATAAGGCAATTCATCCAGGACTTGGTAGTCAGTCGATTTCCCTTCAGCCAGGTCCGCCCGTCTGCTTAAAAGTAGGTAGCGGTCTTTTACTGAATTGATTACCTGGTAGCCAGCTTCTTTGAACTCAGCAACTTTTGCTGGACTGGCCTGGTCCAGTTCTTGCTTATAAAGCAAGCTACCTCCTTTGCCTTCTTGAAAAGTGTAGTAGACCGCCTTTTCTACTAAGGCATAGCTCTTCTCTTGCCCTAAAGTCGTCAAGCGCTTGAGCTCGCCATTTTCAAAGACATCCAGCCAGTTCCAGTAGCCTTCCCCATCGGCCTTGGCCTGGTTTCTGGCGAGTATTGCCCTTTTGCCCTTAGCCTGCAAGTTGCCCAGGCTGACAACCTGATACAAATCTTCTGCTTTGACTGCTTCCATTTTTTCTTTTTCCTCCTGCTTTGCTTTTTAAGGTGATTTCATTATAGCAAAGTTAAAGGATTAGATTCAGCTTAGTTTTATATATTTTTTACCAAGAAAAAAGCTGGTCGAAACCAGCTTTATCTATTGCTATTCTTATTGCTCTGCCTTGACGGCAACTTTGTGCACCTTGAGATAGTGGATAAAGGCGTAGACCGTGATCAAGGCAAAGAAGATGGTGCTGACCAGCATAGCTGTCCGGGAGCTGCTGCTGCCCATGAGGCCGCTTAAGTAGTCAACCACCGTCGGTGAAACCGAGCAGCCAAGGTTGAC
>NZ_JBJEES010000086.1:0-8288 GCF_051873315.1 Lactobacillus sp. | reverse complement strand
CGGCCGGGTCGTGGCTGAAGGCGGGCCGGATTTGGCCAAGCGCCTGGAAAAGGAGGGCTATACCAAGCTGCGTGATGAGCTGGGCCTGGATATTGAACTGACGGATGAAGACGTTTAAGGAGGAAGCATGACCGCACAAGCATGGTTTGCAAAAATGCAGGCAGAAGCCGCTGCCGCTTTGCCGGACTTGCCTAGGCCCGACTTTGCCAAGGTGGACTACCGGGCCTGGCCCCTGTCTTTGACCTGGCCCTTGCAAAAGACGGCAGCTTTTTCCATTGAAGCTGGAGCTGAATTTTGGACAAAAGGCTGCGTCGCCTGCGACTGGGAGACGGCTTTAACTGAGCACGGGGACCTGGTGGAAAAGTACTTCGGCCGGGCGGCCAGCTTTAAGGAAAACCGCCTTTTAGCCGAAAACGTGGCCAAAATGGAGCAAGGGCTCTTCGTCTATGTGCCAGACAACGTAGCCTTGGCTGAACCCTTGACGGTGACTTATTTGCAAGATGGCCAAAAGCAAGAGGACTTTGCCTTGCACGTCTTGCTCGTCGCCGGGAAGAACGCGGATTTTTCCTATTTTGAAAAAGTGGCCAGCCAAGGAGACAACGAAGCTACCGCCAACCTGGTGGTGGAGATCTGCGCCTTAGCCGGCAGCCGGGTTAAGTATGCCGGAATCGACCGCTTGAGCAAAAACACGACCGCCTACTTAAAGCGGGTGGCCTGGGTCGGCCGGGACGCCAAAGTTGACTGGGCCATGGGGATGCTGAGCGACGGGAAGATTCTGGCTGACTATGACTCCGACCTTTACGGGCAGGGAGCCAGAGCTGAGATGAACGTGATCGCCATCACTATCGGCGACCAGGTCCAGGGCCTGAACACCGTCGTCAATAATTACGGCAAAAAGTCAGATGGCCGCATCCTCCAGCACGGGGTGATCCTGCAGAAGTCCTGCCTGGTCTTCAACGGGATCGGCCATGTCATGAAGGGGGCTAAAGGGGCCAACGCCCAGCAGGAAAACCGGGTCTTGATGCTGTCCAGGTCGGCCAGAGGGGATGCCAACCCTATCCTTTTGATCGATGACAACGATGTTTTTGCCGGGCACGCGGCTAGCGTCGGCCGGGTCGATGACCAGCAGCTCTATTACCTGATGAGCCGGGGCCTGCCCAAGCCTTTGGCTGAGCGTTTAGTCATCCGGGGCTTTTTGGGTCCGGTTTTGACCAAGATCCCGGAAGCCAGCCGGCAGCCTTTGTTTGCAATGGTAGAAAGAAAGCTGATCGATGGACAAGAATTGGAATAAATTCCGGCAGGATTTTCCCATCCTGGCTGAAAAAATGAATGGCGAGCCCTTGGTCTACCTGGATAACGCGGCGACCAGCCAGAAGCCCAAGTGCGTGATTGAGGCAATCAATACTTTTTATCAAAAGGAAAACGCCAATATCTACCGGGGAACCTACGCTTTGTCGGCAAAGGCAACTGAGGCTTACGAAGGGGTCCGGCAGAAAGTCGGTGATTTTATCAATGCCGAGGCCAGTGAAATAGTTTTTACCAAGGGAACGACTTCAGCCATCAATTTGGCTGCCTTTGGCTATTTTTCGCGGCATTTAAAAAAGGGAGACGAGATCGCGTTAACTGCCGCCGAGCACCACAGCAATCTGGTCCCTTGGCAGCAAGTTGCCGCCTTGACTGGCGCCAAGCTGGTCTTTTTGCCCCTGGACAAAAAGGGCCGGGTTGACTTAAAGGAAGCAGAAAAAGTCATGTCTGACCGCCTCCGCCTTTTGGCCTTGGCCCAAGTTACCAATGTCTTAGGGACTGAGCAAGCGGTCGAAGAGCTGGCCGCTTTGGCCAAAAAGCGCGGGGCTTTGGTCTTAGTCGACGGGGCCCAGGCAGCGGGCCATTTGCCGGTTGACGTCAAAAAATTAGGCGCTGACTTTTACGCTTTTTCCGCCCATAAGATGCTGGGCCAGACCGGGACCGGGGTCTTGTATGGCCGAAAAGAACTCTTAGATCAGACCCAGCCTTTGGAATTTGGTGGGGAGATGATCCGGGAGGTCAGCAAAACTACAGCAACTTTCAAGCCGGCTCCGCAAAAGTTTGAGGCCGGCAGCCAGAATGTGTCCGGCGTAGTCGCCCTGGGAGCAGCGATTGACTATTTGAGTGAAATCGGCTTAGACGCCATTAAAGATAGGGAAGCAGAATTAGGCCAGGCCATGGCAGAAGGCTTGAGAAAAACGGGAGTCACGGTTTACGGCCAAGGTGGCGGCATCGTCTCTTTCAACCTGCCTGGCGTTCACCCCCATGATCTGGCAACGGCCCTGGACGCCCAGGGCATTGCCATCCGGGCCGGCCAGCACTGCGCCCAGCCCATGATGGACTGGTTAGGAGTCAAGGCAGTTGCCCGGGCCAGCGCGGCTTTTTACAATAACGAAGCTGATGTGGAAGCCTTGATTAAGGGGGTTCAGGCGGCGAAGGAGTTTTTCAATGGCACTAGATGATTTAAAGCAGGTCTACCAGGCAGTCCTTTTGGACTACGCGGCTAGCCAAAAATACCGGCAGCCTTTGGCCAGTCCGACAAAGGTGGTCAGCCTGGTCAATGAAAGCTGCGGGGACCGGTTGACCTTGCAAGTCGAAATCGCCGATGGCAAGATCGTGCAGGTCGCCTGCCTGGCTGAGGGATGCACGATCTCCCAGGCTTCAGCGGCGATCATGGCCGGCTTGGTCGACCAGGCCCCAGTTGAAAAAGCACTTGCTCTTTTGCCAATTTTTTGGCGGATGCTTGAAGGAGAAAAAATCAGCCAGAAAGAAGAAAAGGAGCTGGGCGATGCGGCCCTTTTACAGGGCGTTTCCCGCTTTCCGGCCCGGGTCAAGTGCGCGGGTCTGGCCTGGCAAGGCTTGAGTGAAGCAATAGAAAGGAATAATTAGATGACCGCTGAAAAAGACGAAACCTTACAGGCCCTGGACCAGGACTACCAG
Source organism: Lactobacillus sp. (assembly GCF_051873315.1). GTDB lineage: Bacteria > Bacillota > Bacilli > Lactobacillales > Lactobacillaceae > Lactobacillus. The sequence continues at coordinate 5,324 of NZ_JBJEES010000086.1, read as the reverse complement.
TACGGCTTCAAAGACGAGATCGAACCCATCTATACCACGGGGACAGGCTTGAGTGAAGAGGTGGTCCGGCAGATTTCCGCGGCGAAAAATGAGCCGGACTGGATGCTGGACTTCCGCCTCAAGGCCTACCAGACCTATCTTAAAATGCCCCTGCCGACTTTTGGCCCGGATTTGACCAAGATCGACTTTGATCACTTGAACTACTTCCGCCGGGATGCCAAAAAGGCGGTCCGGGACTGGGACGAGGTGCCGGACAAGATCAAGGAGACCTTTGAAAAGCTGGGTGTTCCCCAGGCCGAGCGCCAGTATCTGGCCGGATCATCCGCCCAGTACGAGTCAGAAGTCGTTTATGAAAAAATCAAAGAGGACCTGGCCCGGCAGGGCGTTTTGTTCATGTCAACCGACGCCGCCGTCCAAGTGGTGCCTGATTTGGTCAAAAAGTACTTTGGTAAGCTGGTCAAGCCGGATGACAACAAGATGGCGGCCCTCAACTCCGCCGTCTGGTCCGGTGGGACTTTTATCTACGTGCCAAAAGGGGTTCAGGCCAAAGTCCCGATTCAGAGCTACTTCCGGATCAATGCCGGCAATTCCGGCCAGTTTGAGCGGACCTTGATCATTGTCGATGAAGGGGCCAGCGTCAACTATGTGGAAGGCTGCACGGCACCCAACTATTCAGCTGACAGCCTGCACGCGGCGGTCGTGGAGGTCAATGTCTTAAAAGACGCCTACTGCCGCTACACGACCATCCAGAACTGGTCAGACAATGTCTACAGCTTGGAAACCAAGCGGGCGCAAGCTCTGGAGAACGCGACCATGGAATGGGTGGACGGCAATCTTGGCTCTAAAGTTACCATGAAGTACCCCAGCGTCTACCTAAACGGCCGCCGGGCCCGGGGGACCATGCTGTCGATTGCTTTTGCCGGCTGCGACTCAAATGGCCAGGGGATCGACTCCGACACTGGTGCCCGGATGGTTCATAATGCTCCCCAGACCACCAGCTCCATTGTTTCCAAGTCCCTTTGCAAGGACGGGGGCCGGGTGGACTACCGGGGGCAGGTCCGCTTCAACCCGGACAGTGACGGCTCTTTGGCCCATGTGGAATGCGATACCATCATCATGGACGACAAGTCGGCCAGCAACACCATTCCTTATAATGAAGTTTTGAACGGGAACGTCTCCATGGAGCATGAGGCCAAGGTGTCAAAAATTTCTGAAGAGCAGCTCTACTATTTGATGAGCCGGGGGATTTCAGAAGCCAAGGCCACGGAGATGATCGTGATGGGCTTTTTGGAACCCTTCACCAAGGAACTGCCGATGGAATACGCAGTTGAACTGAACCGCTTGATCAAGTACCAGATGGTGGGCTCGATCGGCTAAGATGAAGCAAAAAAACGTCTGGAATTTCTTCCAGGCGTTTTTAGTTTATTCGCGGCTTGGCAGCTCGATGACCTGGTCGGCGATGGCCAGGGTGCTGAGCCGGTGGGAGACCAGGATCACGGTCTTGCCGTGTCTGGCTTCCTTGAGGGCCTTGAGGATGATGCCTTCGTTTAAGGCGTCGAGGTTGGCGGTGATTTCGTCTAAAAGGAGAAGGTCGCCCCCGTGCAGGAAGGCCCGGGCGATCCCGATTCGCTGCTTTTGCCCGGCTGACAGGCTGTTGCCATTTTCGCCCAGCAGGCTGTCGTAGCCTTTGGGCAGGGTCATGATAAAGTCGTGGATGTTGGCCATTTTGGCGCAGGCGACTACTTCTTCGCGGCTGGCGGCCTTGCCCAGTTTGATGTTGTTTTCAACCGTGTCCGTGGCCAGCCAGGTCTCCTGGGGCATGTAGCTTTCCAGGCCTCGGAGGGCGGAAGTTTCGATGTCCTTGATGTTGGTCTCTGAAATTGCCACTTGCCCTTTTTGCACGTCATAGAAGCGGGCGAGGAGCTTGAGGATGGTGGATTTACCGCTGCCGCTTGGGGCGTGGATGCCGATGATTTTTCCTTTAGGAATGGTCAAGGAGTAGTTTTCTAGGACTCGCCGCTCTCCATCTGGGTAGGTGAAGGCAACTTTTTCTAAGCTGGCTGAGGAAAAAGCTGGCTTGACCCCGGCCGCGTTTTCTTCTACGACTGGCTCTTCAGCCAAGATTGCCAATACCCGGCGGGCACTGGCGACAGTTTCGGTCAAACCTGTCGAGAGAGCGGAAAGGGCGCTGACCGGGCCAAAGCTGGCCAGCGCGGCGCTGGTTGCTGTTAAGCTCTGGCTAAAGGGCAGGTGAAGGAGCCGCGTGGTCAAAAAGAGCATGGTGCTTGCGGCTAAAAGGATGACCAGGCTTGTCAAGGTCTGCTGAAGGGCAGTCAGCTGGTTTAGCTTGGCCCGGCTTTGGGTCAGGTCCTGGTCAGTTGCTGCCAGTTCTTTTTTTCGTTTATCTCCTTGCCCGTACTGGAGGCTTTCTGCCAAACCCAGAATCGAGTCCAGCATAAAGTTGCTGATCTGGCCCATTTTTTTCCGGATATCCTGGCCAGGGAGGCTGGAGAAGCGGGAAAAAGCAAGTGGGATGACGAGGCCGGCCAGGGCGTAAAAAATTAGAGCCAAGAGGGCACAGGCGAATGAGTAGCGGGCAAAGAAGGCCAGCAGGCAAATGGTATAGACACAGGCGATGGCGATGGGGGAAATGGTGTGGGCGTAAAAGACCTCCAGGAGCTCGATGTCGCTGGTGATAAGGGAAAGCAGGTCCCCCTTGTCCTTGCCTTCCAATTTAGCGGGGCTGAGCAGGCGGAGTTTATGGAAGACTTTGACCCGGATTAGGGCCAGCATTTTAAAAGCGATCAAGTGGTTGCAGTAGTGCTCTCCGTAGTGGAGGATTCCCCGGGAAAAGGCGCAGATGAGGAGAAGGATAATCAAGGCAGAAGCGTTTTGTCCGTTAATTAATTTGCCAGCCGCGGCCACGGCATTGATGGTGACGAAGCTGGCGGCTAATTGGCCGGCGCTGCCCAAGATGATGGCCAGGACCATGACCGGCCAGAGGGGCTTGACCAGGCCCAGCAGGCGCCAGAGGATCTTAAAGTTGCTATTATTCTTCATGCTTGCCTCCAAATTTCGCGTAATTTTCCAGGTCAGCCTGGTCTTTAAAGAGCTGGGCGTAGGAAGCTCCCTTGGCTAAGAGTTCTTCATGTTTGCCCTTTTCAACTAAGCGACCTTTTTCCAAAAAGTAGATCTGGTCGCTCTTAGTGACGTTGGCCAGGCGGTGGGAGATGAGGACCACGGTCTTCTTTTGAGCAAGTTCGTGCAAGACGGCCATGATGGCGGCTTCGCTTTCCAGGTCGATATTGGAAGTGGCCTCATCGAAGATGTAGATCTGGCTGTCTTTTAAAAGTGCCCGGGCTAAGGCCAGGCGCTGCTTTTGCCCGCCGGAGAGGTTGGTCGCCCCGGCTGTCAGCTGGTAGTCCAGGCCGGAATTTTTGGCCAAAAAGTCCCAGAGGCGGACTTCCTTTAAGGCGGTGACTAAGTCGCTGTCACTGGCTGGTCCGGCCATAAGCAGGTTATCTTTGACGCTGCCCTTGAAAAGGTAGCTGCCTGAAGTGACCAGGGTGACGGCTTTTTGCCAGGCGGAAGGGGAAAGATCGGATAAAGGGATGCCGGCAATCGTGATTTGCCCCTTGCTTGGCGACAGGCGGCCGGCTAGAAGAGCGGCCAGGGTGCTTTTACCCGATCCAGACAGGCCAACGACGGAAGTAAAGCCGGGGGCAGGGATGGTCAGATTGATTTCCCTTAAAGCGGCCTGATCAGCATCCGGATAGGTAAAGGAAAGATCTTTGACGGAAATATCGGTATTTTCCGGCAGGGAAATTTGCCCGGCGGCTTTTTCTGGCAGGTCCAGGAAGGCAAAAATCTGGTCACTGGCTTTCATGCCGTTCATGCCAATATGGAAGTAGCTGCCCAGCTGCCGCATGGGAAGGAAGTAGGCAGCGGCCAAGAGGATCAAGATGATGGCTCCTTGCTTGTCCACCTGTCCTTGGCGCAGGTTATTAAGGGCAATGACGATCCCGCAGGCAGCGCCGCCATAGGCCACGGTATCCATGACCACGGTGCTGAGCAGTTGCATGGTCAGGACTTTCATGGTGATCTGCCGGAAGTGTTCAGATTCTGCTGCCAGTTCGGCTTCAGCGGCAGAATCGTTTTGGTAGACCTTTAAAGTAGTCATGCCCTGCATTTTTTCCAAAAAGGTATCGGCTAATTGGTGGTAGATGGCAAAGTAGCGGCTGAGGATCTTTTTAGCGACCAGCATGACGACCATGATGACGATGGGAATCAGAGGCACAGTGCATAAAAGGAAGATGCTGGCCGGGGCATTGATTTTGACTAAGATGGCAAAAAGGGTCAAGGGAGCCAGGAAGGCATAGGCAAACTGGCTGAGGTAGCGGCTGAAGTAGCTGTCGACGGATTCGATCCCTTCGCTGGTCAATTGGACCAGTTCGGCTGGCTTGACTGCTTCTTTATAGCTGTCGCCTAAAATAAGCAGCTTGGCGTAGATTTTTTGCCGCAAGACTTCTTTGACCTTGCTGCTTGCTTGGAAGCTGGCCTGGTTATAGGCGTACTGGCCCAAAAGCTGGATAGCAGCACCAGCGAGTAAGGCAAGCCAGGAATTTTGCCCGGTTAAGATTTGCGCCAGGGCAAAGATAAAGACGATTTGGCCCAATAAAGAGAGCCATTGGCAGAGGATCTGCCAGAGGATATAGCGGCTGGAAGAGCCCAGCTGCTTGATAAGACGGGTTTTGATCATGGAAGTTGGATCAGCCTTTCTAAAAAACAAAACAATAGTCCAAAATGGAATATAGAACATAAAGGACACAAGAAAAATTATATGAAAAATAAAACAAATTTGATAACTGTACCAAGGCAGAAAAAGTGAGGGAAAGGGCTTCCGTAAGCCAAACATAGCGGTAACTTTATTTTCGAAGATCTTCTTATAAGCGAGACAGACAAGCAGATAAAGGAAAAAGAGAGTTAATAAGAACAGTTAAAAGAGAAAAGAGAAGCTAAAAAAGAAAAATAGAAAAGATAAAAATATTTTTCCCGGTAAAAAAAGCAAAAAGCGAACAAAGAATTCATTGAGGAATTAAAAAGAAAGATAAAGCAGAATAAAAGAGGCGGGACTGACAAGGTTAAATATTACAACACCACCTGCTGTTCCTCACGTAAACCGGATGAAAAGGTTAATTTGACCTTTCAAAAATAACGAGTATACTAATATTTGTTGCCGCGTGAGACAGGAAGTTCTCACGGAGGCACGAAAAAGAAAATATCGAAAACTTGTTGACAAGAATCAAACAAGCGAGTAAGATATA
>NZ_JBJEES010000085.1:0-8320 GCF_051873315.1 Lactobacillus sp. | reverse complement strand
AAGCCATCAAACATTATAATAACGGAACATAATCAGGTAGTATTGCTGGATTTCCAGCGGAGCCGGCTTTAAAACGACTTGGAACTGGTGGTGCTGGAAGAGCCGGTTCGGGTTGTCCCCGTAACGCCCGTCAGCAGGCCGGCGGGAAGGTTCAACGTAGCAGGCCTTCCAAGGTTCTGGCCCGACTGCCCGCAAGAAGGTGTAAGGGCTCATCGTCCCCGCACCCTTGTTTTCATCATATGACGGCATGATCATGCAGCCTTTTGAAGCCCAGAACTGTTCAAGCTTGAAGATCATGGTCTGAATATCTAATTTTTGTGCCATAGTTACCTCCTATGCAAGGCCATAAAAAAAGCCTATGCAATTTCACTTTTGCATAGGGACGAAAAAAGTATTCGCGGTTCCACCCTAATTCAGGAAGCCTATTTGCCTCCTGCTCTTAATTAGCTTGGCTAGAGGGGCCTTTTCCCGCTGTATCCTTCCACCAACCGATACTCGCTGCCGCGGTACTTTTCTATTTCCTCATCATTACCAATATACAGGCTATTTTACCACAAATTCCTTTTCTTTTCATGTTTTTTTAGGAAAATCAGCTGCCCCGGACCTCATTTAAAAAGCGAAGGCTGGGCAGGTTCAAATCAACGGTTGCCTGGTATATTTGGGCTATAGCCCGCCGGCTTTCCTTTTTCAAATCTTCGCTGATCTGGATGTTGCCTAAACGGGTGATTGGCAAAAGGCCCAAGGTTCTGAGCAAGGCCGTGGCCTTTGCCGACAGGTGCAGGCGGCTGACAGAGCGGAAATGGTCGCTGCAGACCACACCTCCGGCGGCAATAGAATAGTCAAAAATTCCTTTTTCCTTGCCGCAGATAACGCAGGCCCCTAGCTGAGGAGCTACCCCGAAGGCTTGCAGAAGCTGCAGCTGAACGATCTGGCAAATGATTTCCGGATCCTGGCCAGCCACGATCCGGTCAAAAGCCACCAGCAATAAGTCATAGTAGCCGCCTAATTTTTGGTACTCACTGAAGGCATGGTCAGCCAAGTCAAAAAGATAGGACAGGTAGGCATTCTTGTCCAGGTCGGTGAAAAGCTCATCATGCTGGCTCAGCTTCTTATAAGTCCGCAGCTGGCTGATCCCCTTGTAGCGGGTCAAGATCCCGAAAGTCCCTTCCGTAAAAGGCAAGGCAGCCGCGGCCAGCTGGGACTTGGGCCGCATTCCGCCTTTGGCGATGACCGTGACGATTCCCAGTTCCTTGGTCCAAAGCTTGGCCAAGAGGTCAGCTTCTTTATACTGCTGCCTTTTAAACAGCAGGCCGTGAACGTCGAGCAGGTCAGCGGCCATTAAAGGTCCTTCTTGTCATAGCCGATGGACTTGAGGAAGGCCGGATCCTGCCGCCAGTTGCGCCGCACCTTGACCCAAAGCTTCAAGTTGACCTTCTCGCCCAGCAAGTTTTCGATTTCTTTTCTGGACCGCATCCCAATCTGCTTGATCATGGCCCCTCTTTGGCCGATGATGATCCGCTTTTGCCCGTCTTTTTCCACAAAAATCGTCGCGTCAATCTGCAATTTGCCATTGATCCGCTGGTTCATCTGGTCGACCCAAACGGCAGTTGAGTGGGGAACTTCCTGGTCAGTCAAACGGAGAATCTGCTCTCTGATCATTTCGGCCACCACGAAGTATTCCGGCCGGTCAGTCACTTCATCTGAAGCGTAGTATTGCGGCCCTTCTGGCAGGTAGTCCTTCAAGGTCTTGAGCAAGTCGTCGACCCCGTTGCCCTGCCGGGCTGAAATTGGCAAAAATTCCGCGAACTTGCCCACGGCCTGGTAAGAGTCGATGATTGGCAAAAGGTCATTTGGGTGCACCTGGTCGATCTTGTTGATGACCAAAAATACCGGAATATCCAAATCCTTTAAAAGGCCGGCCACATATTCCTCGCCCTTGCCGGCCTTTTTAGCGTCAACCATGAACATGACTAAGTCAACGTCCTTTAAAGAAGACAGGCTGGCCTTGTCCATATATTCGTCCAGGTCGGAATGGCTCTTGAAAATCCCTGGCGTGTCAACGAAGACAACTTGCATGTCATCTTCAGTGTAAATGCCGGAAATCTTGTTTCTGGTGGTTTGCGGCTTGGCTGAAGTAATCGCCACCTTCTGCCCGATTAAGCGGTTCATCAAGGTTGACTTGCCGACATTTGGCCGGCCGACCAGTGCTACGAAACCTGACTTGTGTTTACTTGTTTGCCCCATCTTGAATGTCCTTTTCTGTGAAGTGGTATGGTATCAATTGCTCGACTGTAAAGCGCTCAAAGTCGCCCTGACTGTCGGTCAGAATTACTTCCGTTTCCGGATCCATGAATTCGCTCATTACCTGCCGGCAGGCCCCGCAAGGTGAAATTGGCCGGTCAGTGTTGCCGATGATCAAGAGGCACTTGATCTTGCCCGGTCGGCCAGCGTTGACCCAGGAGAAGATCGCCGTCCGTTCAGCGCAGTTGGTCAAGCCAAAAGAAGAATTTTCGATATTGACCCCGGTAAAAATCTCCCCCGATTCCGTTGCCAAAGCGCTGGCCACGTGGAAGTGTGAATAAGGACTATAGGCGTCGGCCAAATGATCCTTAGCCAGTGAGAAAAGCTTTTCCTCTAACTCGTTCATGCTACTTCCCTCTTCCTTCGTCTAATTGGTCCGGGTACAGGGGCAGGCCATAGTCTTCCAAGACCTTGCCCTGGATGCCAAACATTTCCTTGGCTTCATCCGGCTCAATGTGGTCATAGCCATTCAAGTGCAGATAGCCATGCACGATCGTGTAGCCGAACTCCCGGTCAAAGCCGGTGCCGTATTCCTTGCTGTGGCGCTCGATTACGCTCGGGCACATGAACAGGTCGCCGATATCTTCAGTGAAGTCCGGGTCCTGGGTGAACATGGCCAGGTCCAGGCCGTCGTCGCCGTCTTCAATGGCAAAAGAGATCACGTCGGTTGGCCGGTCTTTGTCCCGGTAATCACGGTTGATGGCTTGCGACCGGTCTTCGTCAACAAAGTTGATGCTCATTTCCTGGGCATTGTCCTTGCCGATTTCCTTTTTCGCCATGAGGAGCAGCTGCATGATCCAGTCTTCCCAGTCCCGGTCTCCCTTAGTCAAAAAGCCGACTTCATCGCTGTAGCTTACGTCAATTCCCTGCATTATTTACCTTCCTCTTCATATGCCTTGATAATCTTTGCCACGACCGGGTGCCGGACAACGTCAGCCGCGCTGAATTCCACGAACTTGATCTGGTCGATCCCCTGCAGGATATTGCGGGCCGTGATCAAACCGCTGTGAGCCTTGCCAGGCAGGTCGATCTGGGTCATGTCCCCGTTAACCACCATCTTGGAGTTAAAGCCCAGCCGGGTTAAGAACATCTTCATTTGGGCATCAGTCGTGTTTTGCGCTTCGTCTAAGATGACAAAGGCTTCTTCCAAGGTCCGCCCTCTCATGTAAGCCAAAGGAGCGATTTCGATAACGCCCCGCTCCATCAAGCGGTCAGTTGGTCCCTGCCCTAAGATGGCGTAAAGGGAGTCATAGATTGGCCGCAGGTAAGGGTCAACTTTCTCCTTAAGGTCCCCTGGCAAAAAGCCCAGGGATTCCCCAGCTTCAACTGCTGGCCGGGTCAGGATGATCTTGGAAACTTCCCCCCGCTTAAAGGCAGCAACCGCGCAGACTACAGCCAGGAAGGTTTTCCCGGTCCCGGCGGGTCCAATGCCAAAGACCACGTCACTCTTGTTGATGGCTTCAACGTAACTTTTCTGGGTCATGTTCTTGACCCGGACTGGCCGGCCCTTGGCGTCTCTGATCAAGATCTGCTTATAGAGGTCGCCAAAGTATTCAGTTGTCCCCCGGTCAGCCATTTTCATGGCACTGACCACATCCGCCGGGGTTAAGTTGATCCCGTTGCTGGCTACCCCATCCAGGGCCTTCAAGACCCGCAAAACGGTCTCTACCTGCTCTTCTGGACCAGCGACCTTGATCTGGCCGCCCAGGTCGGTAACAGTGACCTCATAGCCTTCTTCGATCAGCTTCAAATTGCTGTCATTGACGCCCACCAGCTTCTGGATATTTTCGCTGCTGTGGGGCAAAAACTTCTTTTCCAATAAAAGAACTCCTTCATTTTCAAACCAGCGGGCAAGCACATCTCTGCCCGCCAGACTATACTCTTCTAAACCAATGATACACGATTTAGGCCAAAAGAGAACACGGAAAATCAAGCAAGAAAAAAGCTCCCGTTTTCACGAGAGCTTCAGTCGATTAATAATGTCTACGCTTGCGAGCGGCCTCAGATTTTAACTTTCTGCGAACGCTTGGCTTTTCGTAGAATTCACGCTTGCGGTATTCTTGCAAAGTACCACTTCTAGAAACGGAACGCTTGAAACGACGAAGAGCATCATCAATAGACTCGTTTTCGTGAACGATAGTCTTAGCCATGTGTGATCCCTCCTTCCATTTCTTGGCATTGCTGCCATAAACATTTATCTAAATTATAGCAAAAATCGACTAATCGTCAATAGCCTGGGCAGATTTTTTGAAAAGTTTTTTCGGCAAAGATCCAGAAAGCGCATTATCCGGTATAATATAATTGATGAGGTGATCTATATGACTGAAAATAAAGCAGAAAACAAGCAAACGGAAAAGACAGAAAAGATGGAAATCAACATTATCATTATTTCCGACTCAGCCGGGGAAACGGCCTTCAACAACGCCCAAGCGGCAGCCGTTCAATTCCCTGACGCGGAAGTTAACTACCGCCGCTATCCTTTCATGACCAATGAAAAGAAGCTGGCCGCTACCCTGGAAGAAATTGAGCAATACCCTAACCTGGTCATTGTCTACAGCATGATTGATGAGAAGCTGCAATTGCCAATCATCAAGTTTGCCCGGGAACACAAGGCTAAATACATCGACATCCTGTCCCCGATCATTGAGGCCATCAGCCAGACGACCCATATGAAGCCAAGCGGCGTGGTTGGGGCCAACCACCAACTGACCAACAAGTACTTCAACCGGATTTCCGCCATGGAATTCGCGGTTATGTACGACGACGGCAAGGACCCGCGGGGCTTTTTGGAAGCTGACGTTGTTCTCTTAGGGGTCTCCCGGACTTCCAAGACTCCCCTTTCCCTGCTTTTGGCTAACAAGGGGCTGAAAGTTGCCAACTTGCCGCTGGTGCCGCAAACCCACATTCCAAAGGAAATCTATCAGATCGACCCGAAGAAGATCATCGGCTTGACTAACGACCCGCAAGTGCTCAACCGCATCCGCCGGCAAAGAATGATCAGCTACGGGATGGATCCGGACACGGCATACTCCAACATGGACTCAATCAATGCCGAACTGGACAGTGCCATGGCTTTGTACAAGAAGCTGGGCTGCTTCGTAATCAACGTGGCTGAACGGTCAATCGAAGAAACCGCGGCTTTGATTATGAACCACCTGGGCTACGAAGAAGATTAATCAAATATTTGCGTAAAAAAACGCGCTGCTTACAGGAAACGTAAGCGCGCGTTTTTCTTTTATCTCAGCGGACTTTCATCCACTCTGAAGACTTCTCCAGAAACTGGATCAACTAAAATGAAATATTCCTTCTTGCCGTTCTCGCTCATGCTGTCAGTTACGCTGAAGACGTAAAAATACTCTGATCGTTTGTCAGGGCTTGTCTTGGTCATCAGCAGCTTGACATTGTGGTGTCCGTGCTGTTTAGCGTAAGTAGTGGCGATCTCAGTCGCCAAATCCAAGCCAATATATTTAGGTTGATAGCGGCCGTTGTCCCTTCCATCTGGCATCTATTTCACCACCTCACTTATTCTGTATAACACAAGTATAATTTGCTTTTTAATATTTTTCAATAGCTAAACAACTTCTTGTTCTCTAAATCTGCCATAAACTTTCTGCACTTCAGTCACGCTCATGAAGGCAAAGGGGTCACATTTTTCTACCGTGGTTCGGATGTCGTAGAGGTCGTAAGTGTCGATAATGGTTAAAAGGACGGTCTTTTCAGTGTGCCCGTAGGCCCCTTCCACGTCATGGAAGATGGTGATCCCGCGGTGCATTTTTTCTTGAATCCCTTCAATAATGTCATTGGGATGTTCAGTAACGATCATTACCTGCAGCTTGTTGTGCTGGGTGTAAACCGAGTCAATGAAGCGGCCGTTGATAAAAATGTTCAAGGCCGTATAAAGGGCTCTGGACCAGTCAAAGAGAAAGCCAGCGATCAAAACGATGATCAAGTTGACCAAGATATTGAACTTGCCATAGTTCATGCCAGTTTTCTTCCTGACAACGATACCCAAGATGTCCAAGCCACCCGTAGAGATCCCGCTCTTTAAGGCCATACCCGTCCCGATCCCGTTGACAGCTGCCCCGAAGATGGCGCAGAGGATTGGGTCAAGGCTCAAATGAGTTGGCTGGATAAAGCGCATCATGATCGTGGACATGGCAACCGCGAAGATGGTATAGCCGGTAAACTCACGGCCGATCTTGAACCAAGCTAGGATAAAGAGGGGTACGTTCAAGGCAAAGTACATCACTTCTGTTGGGATGGTAAATGGCATGTAGCGGCTGGTCACAGTGTTGACGATCTGCGCGAAACCCGTGATCCCGGAAGAATAGATGTGGCCGGGATGCCAGAAGAAGTTCAAGGCTACGGCAACCATGACTGAGTAAAGAATCGCCGTACCAATTTTTACCAAAAAGCCGTAATTTCGTGACAAGCGATTCAAATCAAATAGCTTCATTTTCTGCTTTCCTTTCCGTCGTAACAGGATCAGCAACCTGTGGCAACTGGCCTTGCCCCGCCTATTAGAAGACAAAGCAATGAACATCCTTATTTATGATACAGCTTTTTCATAAATTATTGGGGCTTTTCCCACAACTTTTTATATAAAAAAACGCCTAAGCCCTATAAGAGTTTAGACGCTTTCAAATCAATTATTGATTATAGAAATTACCGATTCAAGTTAATTTGGCTGTTGCTCTGGGAGCTTGCCACACTTGAGTTAAATGTTGATTCTGAAGTTGAGACAGACGCGCTAGCTGAGACAGAAGTTACAACACTTTGTTCAGCGGAGGTCGGGTCACTCATACTTGCCAGTTCGGAAGCGGACATTTGCAGTTTCTCAAGCTCTGATTGAGAAATTGACGCGCTCACAGAAGCCTGGTATTCAGCATTGGCGCTTTCAGAGTTGCCAACGGAAGCAGTTACTGAGCCTTCGGAACTGTCAGCAGCGATAGAACCAACGCTAGTGCTCGTGGAGTTTTGAGCTGGAGTGTTGGTGGTATTACCTGCATTAGTTGTGTTACCAGCGTTGGTAGTACCGTTAGTCGTAGCCGCAGTGCCTTGGACGGTCGTCGTACCGGCAGTCGTTGCGGTAGCTGCAGGAGTTGCAACATTAGTCGTTGCAGTTGCGGTCGGCGTTGCTGGAGCAGTTGGCGTGGTTGGCGTGTTAGTAGCCGGGATCGTTGGAACGATTGGAGTGTTGCCAGTGTTAGGAATCTGGGCTGCACTCTGACTTGCAGAGGTGCTCAGGGATTCGCTCGTTGATTGGCTTTCACTCGTAGAACTGCTTACGCTCTGAGATTGGCTAATGCTTTCCGATTCACTTACGCTAAGTGATTCACTTGTGCTGGTGCTTACGGAAGCAGTTGAGGAACTCGTGCTTTCACTTGAAGAAGTTGATTCAGAGCTGCTTACGCTAGTTGAACCAGATTCACTTGAGGAAGTGGATTCGGAGCCGCTTACGCTAGTTGAACCAGACTCACTTGTTGAAGTCGATTCTGAGCCACTCGCGCTTGTTGAGCTAGATGCACTGGTTGAAGTAGATTCAGAGCCACTTACGCTCGTTGAACCTGATTCACTTGTTGAAGTGGATTCTAAGCTGCTTGCACTAGTTGAACCAGACTCACTGGTTGAAGTCGATTCGGAACCACTTGCACTTGTTGAGCCAGATGCGCTTGTTGAAGTGGACTCTGAGCCGCTTGCACTAGTTGAGCCAGATGCGCTTGTTGAAGCTGATTCTGAACCGCTTGTGCTCGTTGAGCCAGATGCGCTTGTTGAAGCTGATTCTGAACCGCTTGCGCTCGTTGAACCAGATTCACTTGTTGAAGTGGATTCTGAGCCGCTTGCGCTTGTTGAACCAGACTCACTGGTTGAAGTGGATTCTGAACCACTTGCACTAGTTGAACTTGATTCACTTGAGGAAGTGGATTCTGAGCCACTTGCACTAGTTGAGCCAGATGCACTTGAGGAAGTGGATTCTGAACCACTTGCGCTCGTTGAGCCAGATGCGCTTGTTGAAGCT
>NZ_JBJEES010000084.1:0-2238 GCF_051873315.1 Lactobacillus sp. | reverse complement strand
TATGAGGACTTAATGTCACTTTTACAGAAATGAAATAGAGCTTCCAGATTTTTTCTGGAGGCTCTATTTGCATCTTAATCTTAGGGAAACATATTTCTGATATTTGTTCAATTGTTAACTCGATATTAAAAACAATGGTATTGCTTGCTACAAATCGAATAAATCTGCGTGGCTCCCCGTATCAATTAGGGTTAATGTAAGTTGATCATTCTCGATTAAATAAATCAACAACCAATTTGGCTTTATATGACATTCACGAAATCCGATAAATTTTCCTTTTAATGAATGGTCTTGATATCTATCAGCAAGTTGCCCCCCTTGTCTCAAGACATCAACTACTTGATCTAAAAGTGAAACATCATAGCCCCTTTTTAGCATACGCTTATAGCTCTTTTTATAAGCTGACGTAAATTTAACGGAGTACATTAGTCACCTTCAAGCAATGCTGCTTTTAATTCTGCCATGGAATTGTATCCAGGAACGTTTGGGTCTTGTGAAATTTTTTTCGCTTCTTCCATTGCTGAAAGAGTAGAGGCACTATACTTTGGACGTTCAACTTCAAAAGGCAATCCATCATGCATAATGCATTGACGCAAAAAAATATTAACTGCACTGGACATATCTAGGCCAAGATCATCGAATAATTCATTTGCTTCTTTTTTTACTTCTTTGTCTATTCTGATTTGAGTTGCTACTGTAGTCGTCATAGAAATACCTCCTTTATGTTTTTAATTGTACGCCCGTAGGTTTACATTGTCAATCAAAAGATAAACAAGCGAAAATAGAAAGCGGATTATTATATTCTATTTGCATTTTAGGGGGCAATTTTTGCATCTTACCGGAAAAGCTGGGACAAGACCGGCAAAAAACGATACGATAATATTGCAAACGAGCCAAAGAGAAAGAAGGTGGCCAGCATGAAGGTTAAAGTTGAGCTGAATAAAGACCAGGATTTGCCCCTGGCAGTGATCTATACCGACAAAATGACTGAAGAGGTTGAGCGGGCAGTTGCTTTCCTGGAAAACAGCGCCAGCTCTGCTCCTTTAATCGCCCAGCAGGAAGACCGCCTGGTCATCATCAAGCCTAGTGACGTCATCCTTGTCCGGGTCGAAGGCGGGGATACGGTCATCTACACCGGAAAAGGCAAGTATTTTTCCAGAAAGCGCCTGTATGAGGTTTACCAGCAGCTGGGCCAGAACTTCATGCAGATTTCCAAGCAAGCCGTCGTCAACTTGATCTGCCTGGAAAGCGTTGAAGCATCTTTTAACGGGACCATGTTTCTGCGTTTAGAGCATGGTCTGTCTGATTACATTTCCCGCAAATACCTGCCCGCTTTTAAGCAGTATTTGGGGCTTTAGGAGGGGATAAAAATGTCTGCCCAGAAAAATATCCTGGTCAGTTCCTTGATCGGAATTGGCATCGCCGCCGTCTCGTCCTGCCTGGTCGGCCTGCTGCTCTTAGCAAATGGCGCAGGCAGCTTGACCATGACGGTTGCTGAATACACGCAGATGCTTGCCGGCATCGTCTTAGTCGGCCTCGGTTTTGGCCTGCCCAGCATCGTTTATCAAAACGACAAGCTGGCACCGGCCTACCAAATCTTGATCCACATGGGAACCGGCTGCCTGGTCATGACCCTGGTCAGCTTCTGGACTGGCTGGATCCCGGCTAAAGCTGGCTTTTGGCCAGCTTTCCTGACTATTGCTGGTGAAATCGCCGTAGCCTTTATCGTCTGGCTAATTTTTTACCAGCATGAAAAGAAGCTGGCTCAGAAGATGAACGATCGGATCAAGCAGCTGAAAAAGTAGCTATTAAGCAAGGTTGGAAGTGATTCCAGTCTTGTTTTTTCGTAGAAACAGGAAAGTTGAACTTGTAAAAAATAAGGAGTATCGTTTGTATATCTTTTAGATTCAATCTATAGAAATGTGAGCTAATGCAATGAAAAAATACGACTACATCATCATCGGCAGCGGCCCGGCGGCTAATCACCTGCTCTTCAAGTTAGCAAGAACTGACCGGACCGCCCTGGTCATTGAAAACAACTTGTGGGGCGGAACCTGCCCAAATACCGGCTGCCAGCCGAAGATTTTTCTGGAAGGCGCCGTCCGGCCGGTTTTGAACACTTATTATCTGACTGGCAAAGGAGTAAAGGAAGCCGCCAAGCTGGACTGGAAAACTTTGATCAAGCGCAAAAAAGAGATCTGGGCAGAATTTCGTCAAGAAGAGCGGGCCAGCATTGAA
>NZ_JBJEES010000083.1:0-8392 GCF_051873315.1 Lactobacillus sp. | reverse complement strand
TTTTTTATGCCCTTTGTCATTTTTTACTTGAAGAGGTCGTTGAAAGCCTCGCTCATGGTCGGGTGGGTGTAGATCTGATCACGCAGGAAGCTGTAAGGCAGCTTGGCCTTCATGGCCAAAGCAATCTGGTTGATCAGTTCATGGGATTCCAGGCCGTACAGACTGGCCCCCAGGATCTGCCCGCTTGCCGGGTCAACCAGGGCCTTGAACAAGCCCCGGCTGTCCTTGGCTACTTTAGCCTTGGGGATGGCAGCAACCGGCAGCTTGAAGAGCTGGTAGTCGACCCCGGCCTTTTGAGCGGCTTTTTCATTGAGACCAACGGCTGACAAAGGCGGAGTAATGAAGACACTGGTCGGCAGGATTTGCCGGTCGCTGGCTTTCCGCTTGCCTTCGCCAAAAAGCTGGTCCTTGACAATTCTGAAGTCATCTAATGAAACATAGGTAAACTGCGGTCCGCCCTTGACGTCGCCCAGGGCCCAGACCTGGTCAGCGCTTGTTCTTAAGAAGTCATCAACCTTGATATTGCCCCGGTCATCAGTTTCTACCCCGGCCGCTTCTAGGTTAAGGTCAGCTGTGTTGGCCCGCCGGCCGGCAGCGACCAGGATCTTGTCGGCTGAAGCAGTCATTTTTTCTTCGCCTAATTGGTAGTCAATTACGACCTTATCAGCTTCATCGCTGACTTTTTCGATATCGGCACCTAAGATGAATTTAACTCCAGCCGCTTCCAGGTCAGCCTTGACAGCGGCTTTGATATCATCGTCTTCTCTTGGCAAAAATTCCGGACTGTGATCCAAAATAGTCACCTGGCTGCCGTAATTGGCAAACATGGCCGCGAATTCCAGACCAATGTAGCCCGCCCCCAGGATCAAAAGTTCTTTTGGCAGGTCATCCAGGTCCATGGCCTGGGTGGAATCCAGCCGCTTTTTGCTCTCTTTTAAGCCAGGAATAGGTGGCAGAACCGGGCTGGCCCCAGTGTTGATAAAGATCCGTTCACCCTTAAAAATCTGCTTGCCAGCCGGACCAGTGACTTCAATTTCCTTTTCGCCGATGAAGCGGGCCTGGCCGTCAAGCACGGTCACCGTGTCTTCCTGAGCCAGCATCTGGTAGTTCTTCTCCCGCAGCTGAGCCGTCATCTCATTTTTGCCAGCTACTGCTTCAGAAAAATCGCTGCCGGCTGCTGCTTCCAAAATCAAGCGCTTGGACGGCAGGCAGGCGATGTTGATGCAGGTACCCCCGTACATTTTCGGTGACTTTTCAACCAAAAGGACTTCTTCGCCCTGCTGGCCCAGGAACTTGGCCAGGGTCTTGCCCCCCTTGCCGAAACCAATGATGATGTTTTTAACTGTCTTTCTTGTTTCTTTTTCCGTCATTTTTTACCCAACTTTCTTCAAGAGTAACTAACTTTTTGTAAGTTATGTTTAGTATATCCTATCTCTTCTCCCTTGTCAGTACTTTGCTTACAAAAAGTAACTTTCTTAAGTTTTAGGCAAAAAAGAAAGACTGGTCAAGCCAGTCCTTCTGTCAAAAAGTTCATTTAATTATGCCAGCGGTCCCTTTGGTCCGGACGATTTCTACCAGATTCTTGCATCCCTGAACCAGGTCCTCCATGCCGACCATGGGGGAAATCTCCGCCCGGCTGATCCGGGCCCCGGTCAAGATGTAGTCTTCAGCTTTTTCTTCTGGTAACTTACTCTCATCCTCTTCTTCTGTTTCTTGCTCTTCTGTCTTTTGGCCTTCTTCAGGCTTAAAGCGTTCCTTCAAGAGCCAGACCAGGTTGGTCCGCCGCTCATTGCCCTTGACCCGCATGGCCTGGGCAAAAGCCTGCTCCTGGCCAACCATGACCAGCTTCTGGGAAGCCCGGGTGATGGCCGTGTACAAAAGGTTCCGCTTGAGCATGATATAGTTCTGCATGGTCAAACAGAGAATGACCAAAGGAAATTCCGATCCCTGGGACTTGTGGATGGTGATGGCATAGGCCCGGGTTAGATTGTTCAAGTCAGCTTGCGTATAGGCCACTTCCTTGCCGTCAAAATTGACCAAAAGCTTGACCTCATCATCTTCGTCTTCCAGCATTTCCGGGTCAACGGAAGCGACCTTGCCGATCTCGCCGTTGTAGATCCCTCGTTCCGGGTCATTTTGCAACTGCAGGACCCGGTCGTTCAAGCGGAAATTTTCGCCATGGGCTTCAACTGCTTGATCATTGCCCTTTTCCGGATTAATTACCTGCTGGAGGGTGTCGTTCAAGCTGTTGATCCCTCCGTCACCCCGGTACATGGCACCCAGAACCTGGATGTCGTCAGCCGCAAAGCCGCTCTTTAAGGCTGCCCGGGTGATCTGCTCAACAGCGCTAGGCACGGCATGGGGCGGGCAGGGAATAAAGGAGTAGCTGGCCGTTTTTTGCAATAGAACAGCCGGGTCGGCCCCTTCATTAACCGCATGAGCCAGAGGAATAATCGTTGAATCATCCTTTTGCCGGTGGACCACCTGCAATTGGCAGGTTGGAATGAAGTCCGCCTCAATCAAGTCAGCAAAAACTTTCCCTGCCCCAACGGATGGCAATTGGTCCTTGTCGCCGACAAAGACCAGGTGGCGGACATTGCTAATGGCGCTGAGCAGCTTTTCAAAGAGGTAGATGTCAACCATGGACATTTCGTCGACGATCAAGATCTCCCCTTCCAAATCATTCAGCTCCATCTCCTCGCTGTTGTCGATCCCCAGACCCAGAAGCCGGTGGATGGTCTTGGCCGGATAGCCGGTCACTTCTCCCATCCGCTTGGCGGCCCGGCCAGTTGGGGCAGCCAGGAGAATTGCTTCTTCAGCTTCTTCTTCGTCCATGTCGGCCAGGTCCTTTAAAGCCAGCAGGATCCCGTCAATGATGGTCGTCTTCCCGCTGCCTGGTCCCCCGGTCAAGATTGATACCGGACTGGTTACCGCGTTCTTGATGGCCTGCTTTTGCTCAGGGTCATAGCTGATCCCCAGCTTTTTTTCAGCCCGCTTGATGGCCTGGTCCAAGTCCTTGTCCTTATAGTCCTCCTCCTTGCCCTTGGCCAAAAGGTCAGCCAGGTCAGTCACGATCTCACTTTCCACTTGAAATGGTCCAAGCAGGCTGGCCCGGCCATCTTCCACGACGACCTTTTTCTTGTCTTGCAGGTCATTGACCGCTTCAGCCAGCCGGTCATAATTGATATTTGTCAGTTCCTTGGCCGCCGGCAAAAGCTGATCCAGTTCCAGATAGGTTTCCCCATCCATAGTCAAGGCCTGGAGTAAAACGGCCAGGATGCCGCCATTAGCCCGCTCCAAACTGTCAAGGGCAATGCCAAAGCCAATTCCCAGATGGTCGGCCTGCTTGAAGGAATAGCCGGTCACCTCGCCTAAAGGCAGGTAGGGGTCAGCCTGCAGCTTTTTCAAGGTCTGGTCATGGTACTTCTGGTAGAGGCGGCCAGCCACCTTGCGGGGAATCCCGTAACTGGCCAAAGTCATGGCCAGGTCGTCAAAAGAGTCCATCTGGGCCAGGCCAGACAAGAGGCTGTCTTTTTGCTTTTGGGAAAGATCCAGCTGGGCAATCAAGGCCGGATCAGCCTGCAGGCTCTTCAGGCCCCCGCCGCCCAGCTGGTCAACGATTTTTTCCGCTGTTTTGGGCCCAATGCCGGGGAACTTGTCAGAAGACAGGTACTTGACCACCCCGCCGGTTTCTTTAGGCAAGGCCGGCTGGCAGCCGGTCGCTTGAAACTGCAAGCCGTACTTGGGGTGAGTGACCAGTTCACCGGTAAAGCTGTATTCCTGGCCAATTTCCAGGTCTCCGAAGGTCCCCGTCACCTTGATTTCGTCATCGTCGTAGCCGGCCAGAGGCGTATTTACGGCGACCAGCAAGATCTTGTACATATTTTGCGCGTTTTCATAAATCACGCTCTTTACTTCACCGCTAAACTCGGTCATTTCCCGCTCCTTATTATTCTTTACCTGCCCCTGCCTTTCCTTGGCTCAAAAGCTTCAGCAGGGACTCATATTGATCCTTGGCTTTTTGGTAATATTTGGGATCCTGCTCCTTGGATTTGGCAAAAAATTCTTCTGCCTTGTCCCGGTCTTGGCTGAAATAAGTGAGACCCAGCAAAAAGTTCAGCTTGCTTGTTCTCTGCCCTTCAGCAATCTCCAGGTAGCTGGCCCGGGCAGACTCTAGTTCTCCCAGGGCCAGCCAGATGTCACCGATGAGTTCTTTTACCCGGTCGTCGCTCTCTTTGATCGACAAGGCATAAGCCAGAGCCTTCTGGCTTTGGCCCAGCTTAAGGTAGACCAGAGCCTTTTGGTACATGGTCATGTCGTCATCCGGAATCTGGGCCAAGCGGGCCAGGGCCTGGTCAAAGTCGCCCAAGGCGTAGTCACAGACCGCCAGGTCATAGGTCAAGGCCTGGGGGTCTTCCGCGATCCCCCGCGCCTTGGTCAAAAGCTCCCTGGCTTGCTCAGCGCTGCCCTGGTCGAGAAGATAAGTTGCCAGCTGCAAGTAATTGTCAGTTTCCCGGGGATTATGGTCGATTTTTTCAATCAAAGCATGAATCGCCTGGTCAACTTTTCCTTCTTCATAAAGCTGATTGATCTTTTGCTCCATTACAAACCATCCGTTTCTGACATTTTATGTCCTAAAGGAGTAACGTCTGACCACTTGACCAGCTTGAAGTCCGGTCCGTTTTCCTGGCTTTCCAAGATTGAAACGCTGGTGTTGTAGATGACTCCATTTTTCCGCAAGTTTGCCAGGTCATAGCCCAAAAGCGCCCCCATGATAGCTGACAAAACTGCCCCGTGGCTGACCACCAGAACCTTGTCGTTGTCTTTCGGGTACTTCTTGGCCATTTCCCGGCCGAAGTCCAGGCCCCTGGCCATGGCATGCTCATAGCTTTCCCCGTCTACGACCTTGCTGTCGTACTTGTCTGGGTGATGCCAAAAATTGCCGATTTCCTGGGGATAGAGCTTCTCCGCCTCTGCATACTTCATCCCTTCTAGCTTGCCCAGGTTCATTTCCCGCAAGCGTTCATCGATATGCAGGGGCAGGCGGATCCCGGCCGCATCAATCAGCCCTTGGGCCGTCATTCTTGCCCGGTCCAGAGGACTGGCGTAAACAGCCTTAAAATGTTCCCCTTTTAAATAACGTCCCAGCTTCTCAATGTCGGCCAAACTTTCCGGCAGCAATTTTGAATCGCCTTGTCCGCCCTGGAAGCGCTGCTCCAGGTTCCACTGAGTCTTGCCATGTCTTACAAAATATATTTCCATAATTTTTATCGCCTCTCGTAACTATCGCTATTTATTATAGCAAAAGCCTAACCCCAAAAACACGAACAAGGCCAAGTCCGCTGGGACTTGGCCTTGCCGTTAAACTAATTGCAGCTTTTTGTCATCCTTGAAGGCAGCGTCAATGTTTCCGCCGCCTAGGCATTCCTCGCCATCGTATAAAACCAGGGCCTGGCCCGGGGTAACCGCCCGGGCTGGCTCGTCGAAGTAGACGTCAGCCGTCTTGCTGTCCGCGTGATACTTGACAGTAACGCCGACATCGCACTGCCGGTAGCGGAACTTGGCGGTCGCCTTAAATTCCGTATCTTGGTCAGGATTGCCGGTAAAGAAAGTCATGCCGGAAGCCTGCAGGCGGTCAGCGTAAAGGCGGGGGCTGTCATAGCCCTGCTCAACGATCAGCTGGTTCTTTGCCAGGTCCTTGCCCACGACAAACCACGGAGCAGTGGACTGCTTGGTTGAACCCAGGCCCAGGCCCTGCCGCTGGCCGATCGTGTAATACATGAGGCCAGCGTGCTGGCCGACAACTTGCCCGTCCGGAGTCACCATGTCCCCGCCTTGGGCTGGCAGGAATTCGCTGAGGAAGTGCTTGAAGTTTCTTTCCCCAATGAAGCAAATCCCAGTTGAGTCCTTCTTCTTGGCGTTGACCAGGCCGGCTTCTTCGGCAATCCGCCGCACTTCCGGCTTAGTCAAGTCCTGCAGGGGGAACATGACCCGCTTGATCTGTTCTTGGGTCAATTGACTTAAGAAGTAAGTCTGGTCCTTGTTGCCATCCTTTGGCCGCATCATGTGGGTCACGCCATTTTCATCAACCATGGTCTTGGCATAGTGACCCATGGCCAGGTAGTCAGCGTCCAGGTCCAGGGCATATTCCAGGAAGGACTTGAACTTGATCTCGGTGTTGCACATGATATCGGGATTAGGCGTGCGGCCAGCCTTATACTCCTTCAAAAAGTACTGGAAGACCCGCTCCCAGTATTCTTTTTCGAAGTTGATCGAATAGTAAGGGATGCCGATCTTGTCGGCAACCTTTTTGACGTCTTCGTAGTCTTCAGTTGCCGTGCAGACACCATCATCATTGGTATCATCCCAGTTCTTCATAAAAACGCCGACGACGTCGTAGCCTTGCCGCTTGAGCAAAAGGGCTGCTACTGAAGAGTCAACCCCGCCGCTCATGCCGACAACGACTCTGATCTTGCTATTGTCAACCATTAAATCAATCCTTCACTTCGCTTAAAATTTTCCGCTCCTCCAGGTCCTTCAAGATATAGTCCAAAAGTTCAACCGTCGGAGCCAGCTGCTTGTTTTTAAAAATGTTTACCTTCTTCAGGCCGCTTGGATCCGTAACGATCATAGTCAAGCCTGACAAGTCACTCTTGATCGTCATCTTCAGCTTGGTCGTCGCGTTGTAAGGCGATTCGTTGTAAAGTGGGTGCTCGTAGACGAAGTTGCCCCGGGGGGTCTTCTGGAAGCCGGCGTCAATCAACGCATACAGCTTCACGTCTGGATTAAGCATGAACTTCCGCTTGTCGCCATTGATCATCACAGTATTAGCCATAAAGTAAAACCTCGCTTATTAATTGTAAGTACATTCCTTCAAAAAAGCAACTATTTAGTCTTCCCGCTTCCGGTCCTGCAGCTTGCGGGCCACCTTTACCAAGGCATCCGCGAAGGCTTCCACTTCTTCCGCCGTGTTGTAGCGGCCAAAAGAAATCCGGATCGATTCGCTGACCTTTGGCGAATCCTGGCCAAACATAGCCGTCAAAACGTGTGACGGGGTCAGGCTGCCGGCCGTGCAGGCAGAACCGCCCGACACTTCAAAGCCGGCCAGGTCCAGGTTGGCCAGAAGGACATAGGTGGACAGGCCGTTTAAGCGCAGGTTCAAGACATGGTGAGAAACCAGGCCGGTCAAGGGGCTGTTGACCTCGTAGGCTACCCCGCTTTCATCCAGCCGGCTCAAGACGATCTTCTGGAAGTCAGTGTACTTGGCCTGCAGGTCAGCCTTGGATTCAGCTTGCACTTCAGCTACTGCCTGGCCAAAGCCGGCGATCCCCGGCACGTTTTCCGTACCGGCCCGCCGCTTCAATTCCTGGTCGCCGCCATAAATCCGGTTTGGCAGGCGGATCCCGTCTCTTTCATACAGGAAGCCCAGGAATTTCGGCCCATAGATCTTGTGGGCTGAAGTCGACATAAAATCGATTCCCATTTCTTCAACATCCAGATCGATGTTGCCCAGGCCCTGGACAGCGTCAACGTGGAAGAAGGCATTGCTTTCCTTGACGATTTGCCCGATTTCCTTGAGAGGGTTGATGCTGCCAACTTCGTTGTTGACCGCCATGACTGAGACCAGAATCGTGTCGTCTCTGATGGCCTCGTGCAGCTGGTCAAGGGAAATGTGCCCGTCCCCGTCAACGTCCAGGTAGGTCACTTCGTAGCCGAGTTCTTCCAGGTGCTGCATTGATTTTAAGACTGATTCATGCTCGATCTTGGTCGTAATCAAGTGCCGGCCCACGTCTTTCTGCATTTCCGCCACGCCAAAAATTACCGTGTTGTTGCTTTCTGAACCGCCGGAGGTAAAAATAATCTCCTGGTCCTTGGCATTGATGGCCTGGGCAATCGTGTGCCGGGCCGTTTCCACGGTGTTGCGGGCCTTCCGGCCCAGAGTGTGGGTGCTGGAAGCATTGCCGAAGTCATTGGCCATTTCATCAGCGATCACGTCAATGACGGTCGGTGACATCGGCGTCGTTGCCGCGTTGTCAAGATATACCTGCTTCATTTACAAATCATTCTCCCTTAAGTATTCCACGATCAGTTCTGCCGCCTGGGCACCAACCTTTCTGACAAAGGCGGCAAAGTCATTGTCGGCATCTTCATCCCCATTATCGGAAATTGCCCGCAAGGCAATCAACGGCACGTTAAAGTGGTAGGCCACTTGGGCAAAAGCCGCCCCTTCCATTTCCACGCACAGGGCAGTTGGAAAATTGCCCAGAATTTCATCTTTTTGCGCCTGAGAGGAAATAAAGGAGTCCCCGGTCACGACCAGGCCTTCCTTGTAGGCTACGCCCTTTTTGGCCAAAAAGTCCTTGAACTTGTCTCTTTCCGCGCTGTCCAGCTT
>NZ_JBJEES010000082.1:0-8448 GCF_051873315.1 Lactobacillus sp. | reverse complement strand
TTGAAAAAAAGACTATAATGACCTTATAGAAGAAATCTAATTTTTACTAGGGGGGAAAAAGATGAAGAATTACATGCAGCATCTTAAAGAGCGGGCAATCAGCGCCTATCCGCCCAAGACCAGCCGGCGGTGGACTATCTGTATTGTGGTCGCTGTCCTTGCTGGATTAGTGTTGAGTCACTTTGGCCAAGCCAAGTTTGGGGCTTCGCTTGCTGATTTTGCCCTGCTTTGCGGGATTGACCTGCTGGCTGTGACTTTTGCCAAACATGGCGTCAATATTATTCTGGCCTACTTGCTGGCAACGGTCCTGTACCTGGTCGTGACAGTCCCGCTGACCTTTTACATCATGTCATTTAACCATTTATAAGAAAGCAAAAGGAGCTGACTTCTAGTTAAGAAGCAGCTCCTTTATTATTTAGTCGAATTGATCCAGTGAAAACCAGCCCCGATGAGCCAGATGGCGCCCCCTAAAATAAAGAGGACCCAGCTGGTAGACCAGCGGCCGGTCGCGATGCTGGCCAGCAGGTAGACGGCGATAACGATAGTCCAGTAGATGCTGTTGATCCTGCCCAGGCGCTTAGGGTCAGCATCCTTCTTGCTTGGCCGGTCCATCTCTTCGCCTGGTTCGATGGTCTGCCCTTCTTGCTTGTCGTCTTTCAGCAGGTAGTCAGCTGACACGTCGTATAAAACCGCCAGTTTGGCGATGTAAGATATGTCGGGCACGCTGTCGCCGTTTTCCCAGCTGGCCACGTTAGCTTGCGTGGTCATTAATTTTTCCGCTAATTCTTTTTGGCTTAAGCCATGCTTCTTGCGCAGGTCGCGCAACTTGCTTGGAAGCATCATGTTTTTCCCCCTCATCAATCTCTCTTCTATAATATTATAGCCTCTAGCCTGGCTAAAAGCTCGCGGGGAAAAGAAAAAGTTCCCGCCTAAGCAGGAACTTGAAAATTCATTAATCTAATTCGTCAGCCAGGTCGGTCAGCTTGGCAAATTCACGCTGAACCAGGAAGGAGACGCAAAGAGCCAGACCAGCCAGGACGATGAAGGCGGCCAGGGTGATGTAGTAGCTCTGCAAAACTTCGTGGGTGAAGGAGAGCAGGAGCGGGCCAACCATGCCGGCCGCTGCCCAGGCGGTCAAGATGGACCCGTGGATGGCGCCGAGCTCTTTAGTGCCGAAGATGTCGCCCAGGTAAGCCGGGATAACTGAGAAGCCGGCCCCGTAGCAGGACATGAGCAGGCTGAGGGCTACAGCGAAGACAAATGGTGAGTGGGTGAAGATCAAGATCACAAACATAGCCATGTCAACGACAAAGATCAAGCTGTAGGTCAAAGGCCGGCCGATGTAGTCGGACAAGGTTGCCCAAATCAAGCGGCCAAAGCCGTTGAAGAGGCCGATGATGCCGACCATGACAGCGGCAGTAGCCGCGCTCATCCCAGTCAATTCCTGGGCCATCGGTGAAGCGGCAGAGACCAGGGCGATCCCGCAGGTGATGCTGATAAAGAACATGAACCAAAGCAGGTAGAAGGTCTTGGTCTTCAGTGCCTGGTTGGCCGTCATTTGCAGGCCGCCGGTTAAGGAAACAGCTTTCTTGTCTTCGCTCTTGAAGTTGGCCAGGTCTTTTGCACTTGGCCGCTTGATGAACTGGGCAGAAACGATCATGACCAGGAAGTAGCCGGCCCCCAAGATGTAGAAGGTACCCGCCAAGCCAACGCTGGACATCAGGAATTGGGCAATTGGGCTGGTCAAAAGAGCGGCAAAGCCGAAGCCCATGATGGCCAGGCCAGTTGCCAAGCCACGTCTATCCGGGAACCACTTGATGATGGTTGAGATCGGGGTGACGTAGCCGGCACCCAGGCCCAGACCAGCGATGACGCCGTATGAAGCGTACAAGAGCCAGAGCTGCTGGCTTTGAACAGCCAGGCCAGTCAAGGCAATCCCGCTCCCGTAAAGGATGGCGGAAACAGTCCCGGTCAAGGTCGGGCCGAATTTTTCAACCAGGCGGCCCATGAAAGCCGCGGACATCCCCAGGAAGAAGATGGCCAAACTAAAGGCAAATGCAACTGATGATTCGCTCCAGCCGGTCTGTGCCGCGATTGGCTTAGTGTAGACGCTCCAAGCGTATACTGAGCCGATCATCAGATGCAGCATGACCCCCGCCAAAGCAACAATGTAACGATTAGTCTTCATTGTTAAGATATTCTCCTTATTAATCTTTGGACTTTTAGACAATACACGAACAATATTCTTAAATAGGGTCAATATTATTCGATGTGTTAAGGATACCATGTCAGCAATGTAAGGACAAGGTGAAATTTTCAAGATCTTGTGCTGGAAACGCTAAACATGCTACTAAATCTAGGGCGCTTTTTTAAAAAGAGTTACCGGTAACATTGCCGGAAAATGTGAAAGCGCTTAGGAAAACCGCTAAGATAGAAGGGTGAGAAAAAAGTGGCCACAGGCCAAGGAGGAAAAAATGGCTAGCGATACCAAGATCGACTTGCGCAAGCAAATGATTTACAGCATTTTTGTCAGAAACTACTCGCCAGAGGGCAATTTTGAAGGGGTCCGGAAGGATTTGGACCGGATCAAGGATTTGGGGACGGACATCATCTGGCTTTTGCCAATCCAGCCGTCAGGCAAGGAGAAGCGGAAGGGAAGCCTGGGTTCACCATACGCGATTTCCGACTACCGGGCCATCAACCCGGAATACGGGACCATGGAGGACTTCAAGCGCCTGTGTGACGACGTCCACGCCAAGGGGATGAAGATCATCATCGACTGCGTCTACAACCACACTTCACCAGACTCAGTCTTGGCTAAGGAGCACCCGGACTGGTTCTACCACAAGAAAGACGGCAGCTTCGGCAACAAGGTGGGCGACTGGAGCGACGTTATCGACTTAGACTACAGCCATAAGGACCTGTGGCAGTATCAGGCGGAGACTTTGGTCATGTGGGCCAAGTACGTGGACGGCTTCCGCTGTGACGTGGCCCCGATGGTGCCGGTGGACTTCTGGAAATATGCCAGAGAAGAAGTGGCCAAGGTGCGGCCAGGGGCTATTTGGCTGGCTGAATCCGGTGCCCCGGACTTTATCCGCTTTTTGAGAAGCAAGGGAGCAGTCGGCGGGTCAGATTCTGAGCTCTACCAGGCTTTTGACATGACCTATGACTATGACATTTACCCAGACCTCAGAGCAGCGCTTTTGGGGCAAAAGGACTTGACTGACTACCTGGCTGGTCTTAACCGGCAAGAGGGGGTCTATCCGGAAAACTACGTCAAGGCCCACTTTTTGGAAAACCATGACGTGGTCCGGGCTCACGGGATGATCGATGATCCGGCGGCTTTGCGGGCAATGACGGCCTTTATCTACTTCATGAAGGGGGCCATGCTGGTCTACAATGGGGAAGAAAAGGGGGATGCCCACCACGTGACCCTGTTTGACAAGGACCCGGTTGACTGGAGTGGAGATATTGATTTGACTGGTCTCTTAAAGAAGATGCATGAAATCAAGCAGCTGCCAATCATGGCCAAGGGCAGCTATGAGGCTAAAGAGGTCAGAAAGGGCGTTCTTGAAGCTGTTCACAGCCTGGATGAAGGCGAAGAAGAAGAGCAGCTGATCGGGATTTTTAACACGACCGGCAAGAAGCAGGCGATTCCGACCAAGTTGCCGGAGGGGAGCTACAAGAACCTTTATGATGGCAGCAGCGTCCAGGTTTACGAAGGAGTCATGCGGATCGGCGAGATTACCATTATTGAGAAATAAGAGCTGAGAAGGCGGTCTGAGGGAGACAGTTTTTTTGCGAGAATTGGCAAAAACTTTTTTGACAAAAGCAGATTGTTTGCTATAATGAAAGAGTTGATAAATTGCCAATTTAGCTCAGTTGGTAGAGCATCTCCCTCGTAAAGAGAAGGTCGTTGGTTCGATTCCAATAATTGGCACTCAGAGTATCAAAGAAGTCCGCTGCAAACGCAGCGGACTTTTTGTTGTTCTTAAAGAGGGATGCGGACTTACAGTTGGGCGAAGTAACGAATAGTGCGCACCATCTGTGAAGTGTATGAATTTTCGTTGTCGTACCAGCTGACGACTTGAACCAGGGTCTTGCCTTCAGGCATTGGGATAGTCTTGGTTTGGGTGGCATCAAAGATTGACCCGGCCCGGGAGTTGATGATATCTGAAGAAACGATTTCGTCAGTGTTGTAGGCAAAAGATTCAGTTTCACTGGCCTTCATCTTGGCATTGACTTCTTCAGCGGTGACTACGCCGTCGACTACGGCGTCCAGGATGGTGGAAGACCCGGTGGCTACTGGCACTCTTTGGGCTGCCCCAGTCAATTTGCCGTCCAGCTGAGGAATAACCAGGCCGATAGCCTTAGCGGCACCGGAAGATGCAGGTACGATGTTTTGCCCAGCAGCTCTTGACCGGCGCAAAACGCCCTTTCTCTGCGGCCCATCCAAGAGCATTTGGTCGCCGGTGTAGGCATGAATGGTGGTCATGACCCCGCCGGTGACTGGGGCCAGGTCATTCAAGGCTTGGGCCATCGGGGCCAGGCAGTTGGTGGTGCAGGACGCAGCAGAGATGATCTTGTCGTCAGCCGTCAGACTCTTGTGGTTGACGTTATAGACGATAGTTGGCAGATCCTTGCCAGCTGGAGCGGAAATGACGACCTTGCGGGCGCCGGCTTGCAGGTGGGCGCTGGCTTTTTCCTTGGAAGTGTAGAAGCCAGTGCATTCCAGCACAACGTCAACGTGCAATTCGCCCCAAGGTAAATTGCTGGCATCTTTTTCAGCATAGACTGAGATTTCCTGCCCGTTGACGAGAAGGGCATGGTCGTTATATGAAACGTCACCTGGGAACTGGCCGTGGGTAGTATCATATTTCAGCAGGTAGGCCAGCATTTCCGTGCTGGTCAAGTCGTTGATGGCTACTACTTCATAGCCTTCAGCTCCAAACATTTGCCGGAAGGCCAGACGGCCGATTCTGCCGAAACCATTGATGGCAACTTTTACTGACATATTTGTAATCCTCCTTGATTCTTATCCGAATTCCGGCTAGCCGCCGTTTGCTTCATAGTTCCGAGAAACGGCTTGATTGGCTGGCCTTTACGATTATCATTATACGAACGGCCGGGATGTTTTATAATAAAGGATATGAAAAAAGGAACTATACAATCTGTCAATTAAGGAGGAAGTCATGCCGCAAAAAGACCGCTACAAGGACCGGGTGCTGAATATTGAATTCAAACCGGTCGCCGCGCTGGAGACGCCCCGGGCTATGAGCCTGGCCTTGCTGACTCATGGCAAGGCGAAAATGAAGATCAATGGCCAATCGGCTACCGTCAAGGCCCCGGCCCTGCTTTTCTTAAATGAGGCCGATCGGGTGACGGCCAGCGGGGATTTCGCGGCCCAATCCTTCAGCTTTGACGAGGCTTTTTTGAAGACGGCTCCGTTCAGCCGTGAGCCGGACCAGGAATTCCATCTGGCGCTCAAGACCGGCCAGCGTCTGTTTGCCAAGGATGCCAGGCAGAAATACTGGGAGCTGCCAAATAAGATCTACGAGCAGATCCGGGAATGGTTCTTTATCATGGGGATGGAGGTGGCAGCCCAGAGCGATGAGTTGTGGTGCTGCAGGATCAAAAAGTACCTGATTCAGATCTTGAGCATGGCGGAGGATTTGAGCGCTTTGACCGCGGAAGACCCGGTCAGCCTGGCTTTGAGCTACATCTATTCGGCTTACTATGAAAAAATCAGCCTGGAGGATCTGACCAGACAAGCCTGCATCAACCGGGTGACTTTGAACCAGCTTTTTAAAGACCGCTTTGGCTGCACGGCCATGGAGTACCTAACCAGGTACCGGATGAAGATTGCCGCGCAGATGCTTACGCACACCGGAATGAAGGTAGCGGAAATTGCTGAGGCGGTCGGCTTTGACTATGATACCTATTTCATCAGGATTTTTACCGCTAAAAAGGGCCTGTCGCCGACTTCTTACCGCCAGCAGACCAGGCAGGCGGCTGAAAGAGTTTGAATGGCACGAATTGATTTTACCCTGGCATCTAGTGATGTTCTGCTTTTTGCTTAGAGCAGATATACTGTAATCATCAAATCAAGAGACGAAGCAGAAATTAAGAAAATAAGCCAAGAGAAAGCTAGGTAAATGAAGATGGAAAAGAAAGTTATTTTGATTACTGGTGCCAGCAGCGGGATGGGTTACGAAACTGCCAAGAAATTAGCTCAGCAGGGCAACAAGGTCTACGGGGCAGCCCGCCGGGTAGAAAAGATGGTGTCTTTGAAGGAATACGGGGTAACCCCAATTCACCTAGACGTGACTGATGAAAGCTCCTGCAGAGAAGCGATTGAAGAGATCATCAACCAGGAAGGCCGCATCGATGTTTTGGTCAACAACGCGGGTTACGGCAGCTATGGCGCGATCGAAGACGTGGACTTGACTGAAGCTAAAAGGCAGTTTGACGTCAACCTCTTTGGTCTGGCAGCTTTGACTAAGGCAGTTTTGCCATACATGCGGGCTCAGCATTTAGGAACCATCATCAACATTTCTTCCATGGGCGGCCGGATTGTTTCCTTCATGGGCGGCTGGTACCACGCGACTAAGTACGCGGTTGAAGCCTTCAGCGACGCCCTGCGGATGGAAACCAAGCAGTTTGGCATCAACGTTGTATTGATTGGGCCAGGCGGCATTAAGACCAACTGGGGCCATATCGCGGCTGATCACCTGGCAGAATCAGCCAAGGGCGGCGCTTATGAAGAGACTGCCAATAAGGTTGCGGCAGGGATGCACAAGCAGTACAGCGGCAACATGATGAGCAACCCAAAGGTTGTGACTCGGGCGATCAGCCGGGCAGTTAACGCTCGCCGGCCACGCCCTCGTTATTTGATTGGTTTTGGGGCCAAGCCATTGGTCTTCGCGCACGCTATTTTGCCAACCAGAGCTTTTGATTTCATTATAACTCACGCATCTTAATATTTGTGAATCCATAAGCAGGTAAGCTTATGGATTTTTATTTTTTACTTAGATTTTGCATGAAAATCATTAGTGTAACCGGTTAACAAAGAAATGAAAAGGCGGTAAAATAGACTTAAATAGGATAAGCATGTACTTAAGACATAGCTAACTCGTGGTGAATTAAATAATGATGACTATTTTATCTTAGGTATAGTAAGCTATTCTAAATTTGAAGAAAAAAGTTTAGTGAGAAATTATGACGAGAGAGAGGGATGCAGAAATTTTATGACTAAATGTGTGTACTTCTGTGTGGAAAATATAGGCTATAGAGTTGGCTAATTGCTCAATACAATTTGGATGAGTGATGGCAAGTGAACCTGTTGTGAGCTATTTCTAGAAAATGGCTAGTTTTGTCTAAGAGGTGTAAGCATGTTATCAAAGAACAATCGGCATCTTCAAGAACAACGAATGAGCGACTCCAAGCAGCGTTTTAGTATCAGAAAATACAGCTTTGGTGCCGCTTCAGTTTTGCTGGGCTTGTCTTTTTTGACTTATGCTTGGGGGAGTCCTGTATCAGCGGATACGACAGACCAGTCGGCAGTAACGGTTACTGAGACTAAGGTGACGAGCACGGATAAGGCAAGTAGTGCTCAGACGACTGCAGCTAGTGAAGCTACTGTTTCTACGGCGACTAGCGAAGCAAGCAGCAATGCGACTGGTGAAGCAGCAAGTACGGCCAGCGAAGCTGTAAACTCAACCGCGACTAGTGAGTCAGCAGCGGCAGAAACGACTCTAAGCAGTGAAACTGCAAGTAAGGAAACGGTGACTAGTGAAGCGGCTAAGGAGAGCACCGCAACTAGTGAAGCAAGTAAGACCAGCACTGCAACGAGTGAAGCTAGTGAAAAGGCAAGTACGGCTATCAGTGAAAGCACGACTCCAGCCACGGCCACCAGCGAAGAAAATAGTCAAGAGCAAACGGCCACTAGCGAAACAGCTGACGCTAATGCTTTGACTGCTTCTAAGGTGGCTAAGGCTTCAGCACTTAAGTCAGTAAAGTTGGCAGCGGCTACTACGGCTACGACTGACACCACAACTTCTACGGATGATGCGGCTTCTTCAAGCGGTGAGATTACTACTGAAGGCAAAGCAAAGGGGCTGACTGACAGCGATGTTGATCCAGCGATGAGTGATGCCCACGGGGCAAGTCTGTTACTTGACAACTCTGCAAAAAAGATTCCTAGTGGCTACAAGGCTGACCCAACTGAGGGACGTTACACTTTTGGGATTCTTAGCTTAGGGCCAATTAATCAATCTGGCTATACCAGCTATAACCAAACGTATAATGTCAATTACTACATCCGGGTATCAACGGCTGCTAAAGCTACCAATGGGGTATATGATGATACTGTTTATATTCAATTGGTTGACGCTGATCAAGACACAGTTCTTTGGGAAAGCTCAGCCAAGCCGGGTGATTTAAACAAGA
>NZ_JBJEES010000081.1:0-8519 GCF_051873315.1 Lactobacillus sp. | reverse complement strand
ATGTCATTAAGCGAAAATAACAATTTTCAACAATTCCTATGCGTTTGCTCAAAAAAATTCTTCGCATTATACTGAAGAAAAATATTCTTTGAAAATCGAGGTGTTACTTTGAAAGTCATTACCAAAATTTTGCAAGCTGTCAGCTTCCTGCTCAGTCTCATTCTCCTCTGGGTCTCCCTGGCCAGCTTGATTGATGTCTGCAACTCTGCCAGACTAATGGGCTGGTCTTCCTTTATCCCTTCAATCGCCGCTGGTCTGGTCTTCATCATCATGCTGGTCTGTGAGGCCTGGCTCAGCTTGCGGATAGACAAGCTGGATGACCGCGGAATCTTCTTTTTCCTGGCTGCTCTCCTACTTTTGACAGCCGGTGAAATGATCTCGCCCATCGCCTTGGGCTCTGGCTTTCTCTGGCTGAACCTCCTGCAGTTGCTTCTGATCCTTTTAGCCCGCTTTACCATCGACTTTCATGAGTAGCAGGTCAAAAATTGTACGAAAAAATGGTGAAACTCGTCTTCTCGAGCTTCACCATTTTATTTTTTCCGTTTCATGGACAAGTCATCCGGCAAGACAAAGACGACAAAGACATCGCCGTAATAATTGTCTTCCACATACCGGCCCAAAGTGCTGAGGTGGAGGATCTTTCCGTTCTTAGCCTTGACCCGGTAGTTCAGCAGCAGGCTCTTGTCTGGATCTGTCTCTTTTTTCTGTCGCTGCAGCTTGATAGCCTTTTCCGCTTCCGCAAAGTCGGCCTGATAGACAAAGTTATTATAGCTGGACTTGGTATATGCCAAAAAGTCCTCGTAGCTCTGGCAGCCCAGCAAATGAACCAGGTAGTCGTTGGCGAAAAGTATCTCCCGCTCATTGTCATCAGCCCGGTAGATCAAAATCCCGCCCGGCAGACCCTGAGCGACGTTCTTAACGTTGAAGCCCAGCTGGGCCCGCTTGACCCGCTCCATTTCCGGCTCATAACGCTTAGCCGCGTGCTTGCCGTGCATCTTAGCCGCGTAAAGTGCCTCATCAGCAAAAGTCACCAGTTCTTTGATGCTGGCCGCCTGGCTTGGGTAAGCAGCATAGCCGGCTGAAATCGTATATCTGACCGTCGTTTCACCGCTCTTGAATTCTTGCACGCCATCAATCGCATCTTCAACCACTTGCTTAATATAGTCCGGCCTGCCGGTCACCGCGACGCAGAACTCGTCCCCGCCTGTCCGGCCAACCAAAGCATCAGGCGGAAACTTTTTCAGTAAATGATCAGCCAAATGCTTCAAGGCCAAGTCGCCAATCACGTGTCCATAAACGTCATTGACGAACTTAAAGTCATCCAGGTCAATAAAGGCCAAAGTCAGCGGCTCTTTCCCCTTTATTTCTGCTAATTTTTTTAACTGTTCAAAAAATCCCCGCCGGTTGTCCAGTCCCGTCAATGGATCTTTAAAAGCCAGCTGGTCCAGCTCCACTTTCTGCTGCCGGGTACCGAGGAAAAGATACAAGAGGCAGCTCAGTGATATGTCGATCAATACGGCAAAAATCAGCAAAAGTACTGTTTCGCCGCTGCACCAGCCTGCTTTAGGAACGATGTTTAAAGTCCACCAGCAAGAACCATAATTAAAAGTATAGCCAACCGGGTCCTTAAGCTTCTCTCCTTTCCCTAAAGACGACTCGACCTGGGTCTTCTTCTGGGTTAAAGGCGACTTGTTGGTATTAATGCAATAGTCATAGCCCATGGTCGTCAAGTTCTTCAAGGTGTGCTGGTAGACGTCCGGCAATTTGACCGTCATGATAACATAGCCCCAGAACTTGCCATTTTTCAAGGTTACCGGAGTCATGACTACGACGCATCTCTTGGCATTGAGCAGGGGCATTGGGCCATATAAGACGGCCTTGTCTTTCTGCTTGACGAAATTGAGAACCTGCTTAGCCTCTTTAACCTGCATTAAGTCATTATTCTTTTTCTGCTTTGACTGATATGGATAGGTATTAGTGACTACTCCATTAGGCACCAGTTCAATCAAGCTGATGTAGTCTTTCTTTAACAGCTTGGCAGCATTCGTGAATTCTTCTTTTTCTACCTTGCCGTTTTTGGCAACCACCAGCTTTTCCATGGCCGCGTTGCTGCTGGCCGCATATTGGAAGTCTCTCTTCAGCTCAATAGCATAGGCTTCAGCAATCTGGTATGCCTTGTCCTTTCTGCTGGCAAGACTCTGCGAGTAAAAAACAGCTGCAATGAGAAATGACGCAACGACAAAAAATATGGTTAAAGTCGCCCAAACCGCTTTATTTTTCAGATTCAGTTTCATTGCATACCGCCACCTTCCAAGGCCATTCCTATATAACCATACCTATATACTTCAGTTTAACACGCTTACATCATACAGCCTATAAGAAAAGGCTTTTTGTTTAAAAAAGGCTGCTTAATATGCAGCTAGCTCCCCAACAACTTAATTTAGTAAAGTGTAGCCCCCATTACCCCCTAAGTGCAAGAGAATAAGCTTAAGAATATTAAGCAAAGGCGGTACTTTTCCTATTTTTCGCTATTTGCCTTCCCTTTATCGCTTATTTTCAATCTTGTTATAATTTACCCCTTGTCAACCCTTTCCAAAGCTCCTATAGTTACAGTCATCAGCAAGAGCTGATCCATTATTTATCTTTTAGAAACGGAGGGAAACATGATGGAAGTTCCTGGTAAAAAAGTTGGCATGTTGTCTGGCGAATGGCAGATCGCCTCAAATATCTTCAAAGGTTCACTGGGAAACATGATCGAGTGGTTCGACTGGTACGTTTACGCCTCATTCTCAATCTACTTCTCAGCCGCCTTTTTCCCGGCCAGCAACCAGACCGCTGAACTTCTTTCAACGGCTGCGGTCTTTGCGATCGGCTTCTTGCTGCGGCCCCTGGGCTCCTTGATTATGGGCCAGTTCGCTGACAAAAAGGGGCGCAAGGCAGCCTTGACCTTGTCAGTCACAATCATGGCCGCCGGCTCCTTGATCATCGCTTTTGCCCCAACCTACGCGCAAGTCGGGATCATCAGCCCCATCATCCTGGTCGTCACCCGGATGATTCAAGGCCTCTCCCTTGGCGGGGAATACGGCACCAGCGCCACCTACATGTCAGAAATGGCCAGCCGCGGCCGGCGGGGCTTCTACTCATCTTTCCAATACGTGACCCTGATCGCTGGCCAGCTCTTCTCCTTGCTGGTCCAAATCATCCTGCAGCAGGTTTTGACCGACGCCCAGCTCTACGCTTTTGGCTGGCGCATCCCCTTCATCATTGGTGCCCTGGGCGCCGTAGCCGTCCTTTGGCTGCGCCTGTCTATGGATGAATCCGCCCAGTTCACTGCCAAAAACAAGCAAAACAAGCAGGCCGGCAGCTTCAGCCTTTTGATGAAATACCCTAAGCAAGTTGCCATCGTCGTTGGCATGACCCTGGGCGGCACGATCAGCTTCTATTCCTACACTACCTACATGCAGCAGTTCATGATCAACACAGCTGGCCTGGACAAGGAAACTGTCGCCATGATCAACTTTTTGGTTCTCTTAGTCATGGTCGCCTTGCAGCCAATCTTTGGCCACTTGTCTGACAAAATCGGCCGCCGGCCCCTCTTGATCTTCTTTGGTATCGGCGGGACCCTCTTGACCGTCCCGATCTTTACCCTGCTCTCTCATGTCACTACTGCCCTGCAGGCATTTCTGCTAATGCTGACCGGCGTGGTTATCGTCTCTGGCTATACCTCAATCAACGCTATCGTCAAAGCTGAACTCTTTCCAAGTGAAATCCGGGCTTTAGGCGTTGGCTTGCCCTACGGTTTGACTGTCGCGCTTTTTGGCGGCACTTCCCAATACGTCGCCTTGTACATGCGGTCAGCTGGCCACGAAAGTCTCTTCTTTTACTACGTTTCATTAGCGGTCTTCATTTCTCTTATGGTCTATGTCTTTGCCTTGAAAGGTCACCGGTCAGCACTTGACGAAGAAGCATAGGCATATATAAAGGAGATATGCAAAAAAGCTTATCCAGGACGGATAAGCTTTTTCTTTGGAATTTTCTGCTTTTAGTAGATCTTTGCGACTTGTTCTTGAACAGTCGGGTGGGCCAGGAAGTCGTCGTAACTGATGTCGGCCCGGGCCACCACACCCTTTGGACCAACTTCAATAATGTGGTTGGCAATGGTCTGGATGAACTCGTGGTCGTGGGAAGTAAAGAGAATTGAGCCTGGGTAGTTTTCCATGGCTTCGTTCAAGGCCGTGATGGATTCCAGGTCCAAGTGGTTGGTCGGATCGTCCATGACCAATACATTGGCTGCTTCCAGCATCATTCTGGACAGCTGGCAGCGGACCTTTTCACCCCCGGACAGGACCTTGATCTGCTTATTGATCTCGTCGCCGCTGAAGAGCATTCTGCCCAAAAAGCCCCGCAAGAAGGTGTTGTCGTCGTGTTCCTTGTCAGCGTATTGGCGCAGCCAGTCCAGGATGGTCAATTCGTCATTGTCGAAGTTGGCGTTAAGGTCTCTGGACATGTAGTTAAAGGAAGTCGTCTGCCCCCAGGTAACAGTCCCGGAGTCTGGCTCCAGGCGGCCAGCGATGATTTCCATCAAAGCGGTCGTAGCCCGGGTGTTTCTGGACAAGAAGGCTACCTTGTCACCCGGCCGAACGATAAAGGAGACATTGTCCAAAAGCTGTTCGTCGCCAGACTTGTAGGACACATTGTCCACTCTGAGCAAGTCGTTGCCCAAATCCCGGTTCATCTCAAACTTGATGTAAGGGTACTTGCGGCTGGATGGCTTGATGTCGTCCAAGCTGATCTTGTCCAGCTGCTTCTTTCTGGAAGTGGCCTGCTTGGACTTGGAAGCATTGGCTGAGAAGCGGGCAATAAATTCCTGCAGCTGCTTGATCTGTTCTTCCTTCTTGGCATTTTGCTGGCGGGCCAGTTCCGTGGCCAGCTTGCTTGATTCGTACCAGAAGTCGTAGTTGCCGACGTAAAGCTTGATCTGCCCGCGGTCAACGTCACACATCTGGGTGCAGACCTGGTTCAGGAAGTGACGGTCGTGGGAAACGACCAAAACGATGTTTTCATAGTCAGCCAGAAAGTTTTCCAGCCAGGCCGTGGTGTGCACGTCCAGACCGTTAGTCGGTTCGTCCAAAAGGAGGATGTCCGGGTTGCCGAACAGTGCCTGGGCCAAAAGGACCTTAACCTTGTCGCTTTCCGCCAGCTCGCTCATCTGCTTTTGGTGCATGTCTTCCGGGATGCTCATGGACTGCAAAAGCTGGGAAGCGTCAGCTTCAGCGTTCCAGCCGTCCAGTTCCGCAAATTCAGTTTCCAGTTCAGCCGCCTTGACCCCGTCTTCTTCACTGAAGTCGGCCTTGGCGTAAAGGGCGTCGCGCTCCTTCATGACCTGGTAGAGCTTTTGGTGGCCTTGAATCACAGTTTCCATAACGGAAAAATCTTCAAAGGCAAAGTGGTCCTGGTTCAGGCTGGACATTCTTTCGTTAGGACCCATGCTGATTGAGCCCGTGGTCGGTTCCATTTTTCCTTCCAGCAGCTTTAAGAAAGTCGACTTGCCGGCCCCGTTGGCCCCAATGATGCCGTAGCAGTTGCCCGGCGTGAACTTAAGGTTGACGTCGCTGTAAAGGGTGCGACTGCCGATTTGCAAACTTAAATCTGTTACTGTGATCAATAGATTTTCCTCTGTTTCTTAAATTTTCTACTGCAATTATGACTAAATCAGTATAACAGGTTTGGCCTTTGCCCACCAAGCTTTTCACCCATTTTCTCCCCCCTTTTTTAAAGTTCTTTCTTTTTAAAGAATAAATTGGCTTATAATCTGTTAAAAAGAACTGATTGATAGGAGTATTTTTATGGCATTTTTCATCTCACTGGAGCAGATCTGCATCATGTTCATCCTCATGGCCATCGGCTTCCTCTGCCGGAAAAAGGGCATGATCCATGAAGAAACTGGCAAGGACTTAACCGCCATCCTGGTCTACATCGTCGGCCCCTGCCTGATCATCAACGCCTTTGAGCGCCCGGCCAGCGCCAGCCTGGTCAAGGACTTTGGCTTAACCTTCCTGGCGGGATCGCTCAACTACCTCTTCCCCATCGCCTTCAGCAGTCTCCTGCTCCGCCTGCCTCGGTTAAAAAATGACCCGGACAAGCAGCTGATTGCTTTTGGCGCGGTCTACAACAACTGCGGCTTTATCGGCATCCCCTTAATTCAAGCTCTTTTAGGCAGCAAGGGGACCTTCTTCGCCGTGCCCATCCTGGTCCTAAACAACATCTTCATCTGGTCTCACGGCATCGGCACCTTTAAGAAGCGGCAGCCTTTGGCCGATACCCTCAGAACCGTCCTCTTAAACCCAAATATCATCGCCACGGCCATTGGCTTCATCCTTTTTATCACCGGCGCCAGCCTCAAGTTTCCTGCCGTGATCGACCGGTCAGTCAGCTACGTGGCTTCTTTGAACACTCCCTTAAGCATGATCGTCATCGGCTCCAACCTGGGAACAATTTCGGGGGACTTCTATAAAGACGGCAAGGCCTGGCTGATCTGCTTCTTGCGGAACTTCCTTATGCCGGCCTGCATGAGCGTGATCTTGCTCCTGGTCCCCTTGTCAACGACCGCTTACCTGGCCGTAGTCATCATGGCGGCCGCTCCGGTTGCCGGCTTTATCGTCATGCTCAGCCTCTTGGCCAACCGCCCTGTTGCCTTCCCTATGCGCTGTCTGTGTCTGTCGACTCTGATGTCAGTGGTCAGCGTGCCCTTGATTATCATGCTGGCCAGCTGGCTCAAGCAGCTGGTATAGTTCACCCTTACCCGAAATGTATCATTTTTGTCAAGAAAATTGTTCGACTTTTTAGAAAAAGTTACGGAAAAGAAGCCCAAGCTAATTCAATTTTCAGCAAAAAAGGCGTATGATAGATAAAAAGCATAAGCAAGCATAAAGCATTAGTTAAAAGAAAGAGGAAGTTAAGCGTGACTGCCAAGAAATTAGAGAACAACAGTAACCACGCGGTTATTGCTGAAGAGGTCAAGATCCTGACTGACTTGCTTGACGAAAGCACCCGCCACCTGGTTGGCGACGAAGAATTCGCCAAGATCAAGGGCCTGGTCAAAATCGCTGCCAGCAACGACCACAGCCAACTGGAAAGCCAGATTGCCTGCTTGAGCAATCAAGAAATGATCGTTGTTGCCCGCTACTTCGCGACCCTGCCGCTTTTGATCAACATTTCAGAAGACGTCGACCTGGCCAGTGAAGTCAACCTGCTCAACAACACGGACAAGGACTACCTGGGCAAGCTGGAATCAACGGTTGACCTGGTGGCAAGCAAGGACAATGCCGCTGAAATTCTGAGCCATGTCAACGTCGTTCCTGTTTTGACCGCCCACCCGACCCAGGTGCAGCGCAAGACCATTCTGGAACTTACCAATAAGATCCATGATCTGCTCCGCCGCTACCGGGACGTCAAGGCCGGCACCATCAACCGGGAAGAATGGACTGGGGAACTGCGCCGCTACATTGAAATCATTATGCAGACGGACATCATCCGGGAAAAGAAGCTGAAGGTCTCAAACGAAATCAAGAACGTCATGGTCTACTACCCTGACTCCTTGATTCCGGCCATCACCAAGCTCACTGCCCGCTACAAGGAACTGGCCCGGGAAAAGGGCCTCAACGTTGCCGGGGCAACGCCGATCACCATGGGCATGTGGATCGGCGGGGACCGGGACGGCAACCCTTATGTAACGGCTGAAACCCTCCGCTTGAGCGCGACGATTCAAAGTGAAGTTATTTTTGAATACTACATCAAGGCCCTCAATGACCTCTACCGGACGGTAGCTGTCTCAACTTCTTACGTGCAGCCGACGCCGGAAGTTGCGGAACTGGCCAAATTGTCCGCCGACAACTCCCCATTCAGAGAAAATGAACCTTACCGCCGGGCCTTCTACTACCTGGAAAGCCGCCTGGCCCACACTGAAATGGAACTTTTGGACGTCTTCTCTAAGGAAGCCGTAGTTAAGAAAGAAGCTGCTTTAAAGGCCCCAGTCTACAAGGATGCCTACGAATTCAAGGAAGATCTGGAAGCCATTAAACGGTCATTGATCCAAAACCATGACCGGGCAGTCACTGGCGGCCACTTTGACGACCTGCTGGAAGCCATCGATGTCTTTGGCTTCCACCTGGCCACGATCGACATGCGGCAAGACTCCAGCGTCAATGAAGCCTGCGTGGCAGAACTCTTAAAGAGCGCCCGGATCTGTGACAACTACAGCGACTTGAGCGAAGAAGAAAAGATTCAGATCCTGCTCAGCGAATTAAACAATGACCCGCGCAGCCTCCACTCATCCAACTCACCGAAGTCAGAGCTTTTGCAAAAGGAACTGAAGATCTACCACACCGCCCGGATTCTCAAGGACACTTTGGGCGAGAACGTGATCAAGCAGCACATTATTTCCCACACCGAAAGCATCTCCGACATGCTGGAACAAGCCATCATGCTGAAGGAATACGGCCTGCTTGATTCTGAAAAAG
>NZ_JBJEES010000080.1:0-2300 GCF_051873315.1 Lactobacillus sp. | reverse complement strand
CACCCTGCCATGGACTGTTCCAGCCCCAATTGGTATCGTTGTCGGCACCGGCTTTGCACCTTTGTCCTTTGTCTACGTTTTGCTCGCCCTCGCGGTCGACGTCTTGATCTGGTACCCATTCTTCCGGGTATACGACAATGACATCCTTGCCCAGGAAGTAGCTGCTGAAAAGGCAGAAAAGGCTGAAAAAGAAGTTGCACCTGCAGCTCCAGCAGTTGCCGCAAGTTCAGTCAAGGAAGCGCCAAAGGCTGCTGCCAAGGACGTGTTGACTGAAGACACCAATGTCATGGTTATTTGTGCCGGTGGTGGTACCTCAGGCATCCTGGCCAAGGCTTTAAACAAGCTGGCCAAAGAAAAGGCTTTGCCGCTGCATGCTGTGGCCAGAGCATATGGCCAGCACATGGACGTAATTGACGACATGGATTTGATCATTCTTGCTCCGCAAATGGACTCCATGCGCGATAATCTGCGAGAAGTCGCCGACAAGGTCGGGGCTAAATTAGTGACGACTACTGGCCGGCAATATATCGAATTGACGCAAAAAAAGGACTTGGCCTTGAACTTCGTGGTCAACTCCCTTAAGGATTAAGAGGATAAAAATGACTGTTTACAAGTTACCAGAAGACTTTTATTTTGGCGGCGCCACGGCTGCCTACCAAGTAGAAGGAGCCACTAAAGAAGATGGCAAGGGGGACGTGATCTGGGACAAGTACCTGCGTGAGCAGGGAACGATCAACCCGGATCCAGCCGCTGATTTTTACCACAGATACCCAGTGGACCTGGACCTGTGCAAGAAGTTCCATATCAACGCTATTCGCGTCTCTATTGACTGGGCCCGGATTTTCCCAGCAGGGATCGGCCGGCTGGAAGAGCGCGGGGTCAAGTACTACCATGCTTTGTTTAAAAAGTGCCACGAAGACGGGGTAGAGCCATTCGTGACTCTGCACCACTTTGACACGCCGCAAGCTCTGGAAGACAAGGGCGGCTGGCTGTCTAGCGAGATGCTCGATGCCTTCCTTGCCTATGCCAAGTACTGCTTTAAGGAATTTCCAGAAGTGAAGTACTGGATCACCATCAATGAACCGACTTCCATGGCTGGCCAGCAGTATGTTTCGGGGACTTTCCCGCCAGCCCGGGTCAATGAATTTGCCAAGTGCTTCCAAGCTGAATACAACCAAAACCTGGTTCACGCCAGAATCGTGAACGCCTATAAGGAAGGCGGCTATCCTGGCAAAATCGGGGTGGTTCATGCCCTGCAGACCGTTTATCCGGCCAGCAGCAGCGCCGGCGACCGGCATGCCGCTGAACTCAAGGACGCCTTGGAAAACCGCTTCTATCTTGACGGGACTTTAGCCGGCAAGTACTCAGACAAGACCTTGAGTCTGGTCCGGGAAATCATTGAGGCCAATGGCCAGGAAATGATTGAGATCAAGGCAGAAGACGAGGAAGTTCTGGCTAAAGCTGCCAAGGAGCTGGACTTTGTGGGCGTAAATTACTACTTCAGCAAGTTCATGAAGGAGTACCATGGGGAAAACATCATGCACCACAACGGCAATGGCGAAAAGGGAACTGACGTCAACAAGATGAATGGGGTAGGTGAAGAAGTCCACCCTAAAGGGATGCCGGCAACTGACTGGGACTGGATCATTTACCCAAAGGGGATGTATGACCAGCTCAAGCGGGTGCATGACGACTATCCTGGCGTTAAGGAAATCTACATTACCGAAAACGGGATGGGCTACAAGGACAAGTTCCTGGGGCCAGACAAGACTATCGATGACGCGCCGCGTATCAAGTATCTGCAGGCGCACATTCTGGAAGTGGCTAAGGCGATCAGTAACGGAATCCCAGTTAAAGGCTATTTCGTCTGGTCTCTGCAAGACCAGTTCTCCTGGACCAATGGCTATTCCAAGCGCTATGGTCTCTTTTACGTCGACTTTGCCAGCCAGGCCCGGTATCCGAAGCAAAGTGCCTACTGGTACCGCGGTTTGGCTGACAGCAAGCAGATTTCTACCGATGAAGAGGTTAAAGGCTGGACTTATTAAGATCGGCTGTAAAGCTAGAAAAGGCCTAATTCTCACACTTCGTACGCATTTTATTGATTTCTACTATTCCATATTTTTTATATTTTCTTTCCAAAAACTTCCTAAGACCTTACTGGCAGTCATTTACAATCTCTGCTTACCAAACTTAAAAGGCGCTGAGCGTTTGCTCAGTGCCTTTTCTTGTTCTAAAAATATTTGAGAACTAATTACTGCTTAGCTTGCTTTCTTCTCTCTTCAAAAAAGATATGGTTGATC
>NZ_JBJEES010000079.1:0-2303 GCF_051873315.1 Lactobacillus sp. | reverse complement strand
GACAAGCCAGGTGCCCTGCAGATCTATTATAAGGCAAAAAGAAAAGACCCGCTAAACTAGCGAGTCTTTGATGAAGCGGAAGACGGGATTCGAACCCGCGACCCCCACCATGGCAAGGTGATGTTCTACCACTGAACTACTTCCGCGATACATTTATTAGTTTACCAAAAAATTTCTCTTTTGCAAGTCTTTTTTTGCCCATAAATGAGAAAAAAGCGCCGCTATAAAAAGCAACGCTTTGATCACACATTGGCTAATCGGGAATGCAGGATTTGAACCTGTGACCTCTACGTCCCGAACGTAGCGCTCTACCAAACTGAGCTAATTCCCGAAGAAGCGGAAGACGGGATTCGAACCCGCGACCCCCACCATGGCAAGGTGATGTTCTACCACTGAACTACTTCCGCAACACATCTATTAGGATAATCTAAAAGCCGGGTCTTGGCAAGGGCTTTTTTATAAAAATAGCATTTTTCTCTGCGGCAAGTTCGATTAAACTATATGGAGACCATCAAAAAGATGTAGACGCAAAAAAACGTTTCCTCTAGCAGGAAACGTTTTTTAGTATAAGGAGATTTTTCAAAAATTACAGCTTGGCCAGGGCCTGGTCCAGGTCGGCCAAAAGGTCGTCGATATTTTCCACCCCAACAGAGATTCTG
Source organism: Lactobacillus sp. (assembly GCF_051873315.1). Taxonomy (GTDB): domain Bacteria; phylum Bacillota; class Bacilli; order Lactobacillales; family Lactobacillaceae; genus Lactobacillus. The sequence goes on along the minus strand of NZ_JBJEES010000079.1, from coordinate 1,644 downwards.
ATCAAGTCCGGGGTAATCCCGACGCTGGCCAGTTCTTCGACATTCAGCTGGGCGTGGGTGGTGGAAGCTGGCTGAATGATCAAGGACTTGGCATCAGCCACGTTGGCCAAAAGGGAGAAGAGCTTCAAGTTGGCAATCAGCTGCTTGCCGGCTTCTTCCCCGCCCTTCAAGCCAAAGGTGAAGATTGAGCCGACCCCCTTCGGGAAGTCCCGTTCAGCCAAGGCATGGTCCGGGCTGTCAACCAGACCCGGGTAGCGGACCCAGGCAACCTTTGGATGCTTGCTTAGGTATTCAGCCACTCTTTGAGCGTTGTAGACGTGGCGTTCAACCCGCAAGGACAAGCTTTCCAGGCCTTGCAAAAGCAGGAAGGCGTTGAATGGGCTGAGGCTGGCCCCGGTGTCACGCAGAACCGTTGCCCGGATCTTGGTCGTAAATGCTTGTGCCCCCAGCTTGGCCCAAGTCACATCCTTGTAAGACGGGTCAGGGTTAGTGAAGCTTGGGTAGCGGCCGGACTTTTCATAGTCGAACTTGCCGCTTTCCACGACTACCCCGCCCATGGTCGTCCCGTGGCCGCCGAAGAACTTGGTAGCTGAGTGGACAACCACGTCGGCCCCATGTTCAAATGGCCGGTAGAGGTAAGGGGTAGCAAAGGTGTTGTCGATAATGACCAAAACGCCGTGCTTGTGAGCCACTTCTGCTACCGCGTCAATGTCGATCAAGTTGGCGTTAGGGTTGCCGATGGTTTCAGCGTAAACCACCTTGGTATGGTCGTTGATTTCTTTTTCAAAATTGGCCGGATCACTTGGGTCAACGAAGTGGGTCTTGATGCCCAATGGCGGCAAAGTCTGGGCAAAAAGGTCGTAGGTCCCGCCGTAAATAGTGGAAGCAGCCACGATTTCGTCGCCCGCCCCAGCTACGTTCAAGATAGCCGCGGTGATCGCTGCCGCCCCCGTTGCCAGGGCCACGCCACCCGTGCCGCCTTCAAGGGCTGCTACCCGGTTTTCAAAAACCGCCGTGGTCGGGTTGGTCAAACGGGTGTAGATGTTGCCGGCATCGGTCAAGGCAAAACGGCCAGCTGCCTGGTCAGCGTCGTCAAAGACATAGGACGTGGTTTGGTAGATTGGCACTGCCCGGGCGCCAGTTTCGTCAATTGGCTGACCGGCGTGGACCTGCAAAGTTTCAAATGACAAACCTTCGTTGCTGATAGCTTCTTTACTCATGTTTTTTTACCTCGCTTGTGTTGTTGCTGTGTAATATTTTTTAGTTGTTGGAAATGATTAGATTGCTGAAATATTGCTGTTAAAAACACAAGCGGCACATGTAGCTGGCCCCAATCGCCGCTCCCCGCCAGAGGATCAGCCAGCGTTTCGTCTGTTGATATCGTTTCCTGCACATGAACCTTACCTCGTAAAAAAGCCGCCCAACTAACCAGTAGTTCAGGCGGCCTTTACTATCTTCAATACAGTAACGATCTTAGGATGGTGAACCACAGGTATTCGTTTCTACGCTAAAAGGCATGCTGTACATCAGCATGTTCATTGACATGACTTGCATTTGACAATTCTTAGCAGCGAATTCCATGGTGGTTCTCCTTTCTTCATTAATCCTTAATTCGCTTTTAAGTATATCAGCTACCAGCTGAAA
>NZ_JBJEES010000078.1:0-2308 GCF_051873315.1 Lactobacillus sp. | reverse complement strand
CTTTTGGTTGCCATTTGTCTTCACCTCTTTTCGACAAGCATATTTTAGCACGTATTCCAGCTTATTTCCAAACATGCGTTTGAAGAAGGACAAAAATCATAGGTGCAACACACTTAATTTGTATTAGGATAGAAGTTGTTTTCTTTCGCAAGCACATTAAGCTATATTTTTCGATATAGTTCTATATTACTTGTTACTAATTAGTAGCTCTTTGGGCCCTGGTATCGAGGCGCTGAATCCGGTCGAAAACATCAGTCCAAACCTGGTTGGTTTAGCTGTCGATTATCTGACCCGCTTTATGTCGGGAGCAAGTGGGCCAGAAGCTTTCAAAATTTCGCTGCTAGGAGCACATAATCTTGGAGAAGATGCTTTAGCCACAAAATTGCTGGATGATGTTAAAGGACTGGATAATATCTCGATCACGAATGCTATTAAGCTTACTGGATTTGATGTTGGTTACCGGGCTGGCTTTGGTTATAAGCCGGTTAGCGAGTTCAAGCCGGATCAAGCAACGATTCAGAACGTGAGGACGATGGTTGAACGCTCACTGCATTTTCTTGAGCTCTATGGCCCAAAAGTTCTGGATGGATTTACTTTTGAAGGTGGCTATACAGATACGGTAAGCACGGGGGACGGCGACTTTACTACGGCAGATACTCTCTGGGACTTCAAGGTGTCGAAGAGAAAAGTGCAAAAAGAGCACACTCTGCAATTGCTCATGTACTGGCGGATGGGTCTGCATTCGGTTCATCCGGAATTTCAAAGCATCAAGCATCTCGGCATTTACAATCCCCGCCTAAATCAAGTCTACTGTATTGCCGTTGCTGACATTTCGGAAGATGTCATTAGGGAAGTTGAAGAAAAAAGTGATTGGGTATGGGATGTAGCAATGCAAAAAGAAAATGGTGGTCCAGAATGGATCACCATTTTTAGTCTAAAGCTCCTTGATAAAGAAGTATTGGTCATAATCCTTGAAGGCTGGGGCGATTTTGAGCAGCTTTTTGTAGCCCATCTTCTTATAAAAATTTGGTGCTTGAAAGCTGTAGGTGTTAAGGATGATGCGTTTGATTTGCTTTGCCGCGGCCACTTTTTCTACCTTATTGAGCAGCTGCTCGCCGTAGCCATGGCCCCGGTATGCCTCTGCCACACAAAGATAGTCGATTTCAACCGTATCAAAAACAGCACTGGCAACAATGCCCGCAGCAATTTTTCCATCCTCTTCGATGTAAAAGCTGTAGTCACCCGAATCCTCCATGAACTGAGCATTGTATTCTTGCAGCATCTGGTGCACTTTCTCGTTGACTTGCCTGCTGCTTTTCTTGATTTCCATCTTGTCTGCCTCCTTTTTTAGATTTTAGCAAAAGGAAAGACGAAAAAATAGGTCTGCTGGTTAAGCAGGCCTATTCTTCTTAATATACAGGGCGGGTTAAACCGTCAGTATCTGGGTCAGCGATCCCCAGGCTGTCCCGGCTGCCGAAAGTCGGATCAGCTACGATCTTCAAGACTACGTCAGCGATGCTCCGTCTTGACCCAGATACGCCAACAAATTTGTCATGGCGGTGGGTAATGGAGTACTTAACTTCTGGCCGGTCGTTCAGCCATGGCAGGCGCAGAGTGGTGTAGTCAAGGCCGGATTCTTCTAAAAGCAGGTCAGCATTGACTGGAGAACTGCCTTCTGGGTTGCCGCCAAAGCAGAAGTCCCGGTTCCACTTGCCGAATTCACCTGGAACTTCATCGTACAAGCCCAACAGGCTGGTTTCGATCACCCGGCTGATCTTGTTTTCCTTAGCCGCCGCGATGATGTTTTTGGTTGGGCGATTGTTACCGGCATCGTCATGGTCAACGACAGCTGAGAAGATCATGTCACAGCCCTTAGCAGCGTCAACTACGTCCTGCTTGTTGTTCAAGTCCCCGTCGATCAAAGTTACCCGGTCCGGGTAGCGGTCCTTCAAGCTTTGCAGGCGGCTGGCCCGGCGCAGGAATAAGACCAGGTCGACATCTTTGAACTTGTCTTCAGTCAAAATTCTTTCTTCAATAATGCGGGCAATTTGGCCGTTAGCTGCCAAAATCAATAACTTCATAATAATTTTTCCTTTCTGCTTGCTCTAATCAATATTCAATCGTTGCTTTAATGATAATGGGCCAAAAGCAATTTGAAAAATGCTCTTTCCGTAATTTACCATTCGCTTTGAGCATAGCGCCGGCTTGCATCCCGCGTATAGCACAATGCACCGCTTGTAATGTACAAGGGCGCCGCAATAGTTTACGCTAATGAAAATAATATGTAGAAAGAAGTGACATTATCAAT
>NZ_JBJEES010000077.1:0-8607 GCF_051873315.1 Lactobacillus sp. | reverse complement strand
CCCCGTATCTGCCTCATTTTTCAATAAACTTGGCCGGGCAGCTTGCAGATAATCTTCCAGGTACTTTTTGCTCTCCTGGTCAAAAAAGACATAGCGGTCCTTGTTGCCCTTGCCGTGCACTAAAATCATGCCGTTTTCCAGGTCAAGCTGGCTGATTTTCAAATCCGTCAGCTCGCTCAGCCGCATCCCGGTCGCGTAAAAAAGAGCCAGGATTGCCCGGTTGCGGACTGTTAACGGTTTGCCATCATTTAACGTCTTGATGACTTGGCCAACTTCATCCTGGTAGAAAAATTCAGGCAGCTTTTTCTCCCCCCGCCTAAGCTGAATAACCACGGTCGGGTCAGCCTTAACCAGGCCCCGCTTGGTCAAAAAGCGGTAAAAAGATTTAAGACTGGACAATTTCCGGGACAAGGTGCTAGAAGCCAGCTTTTGCCCAAGCGCCTGCAAGTAAATTTCCAGGTCCCGGCGGGAAATTTTATCCCAGCCAGGAAAGCCCCCATTTTCCTGCCAGAATTTTTCAGCCGCTGCCAGGTCCTTTTGGTAGGCCAGAATGGTTTTAGGGCTGTAAGAGCGCTCATTTTTCAAGTAAGAAAGAAACTGCTCTTCAAGGGTCATTAGTCAGCCAGCTTCTCTGCCTTAAAGGCGGCCAGGTCTGCCAGGCCCCGCTCGCTGATCTTTTCGTGGCGCTCGCGCTTGTTTCTGATCTTCTTGCCTTCCAGACCCGGGATCAAGGCAAAGCTGGCGTTCATCGGCTGGAAGTGCTTGGCATCAGTGGTCGTAATGTAGTGGGCCATTGAGCCAAGAGCCGTCGTTACCGGGAATTCAACCGTGTCCTTGCCCAATGCTTCTCTGGCCGCGTTGATTCCGGCCACCAGGCCGCTGCCGGCACTTTCCACGTAGCCTTCCACCCCGGTCATCTGGCCAGCAAAGAAGAGGCCCGGCTGCTTTTTAGCTTCGTAGCTGGCCTTCAACACTTCCGGGCTGGCCATGTAAGTATTCCGGTGCATCTTGCCATAACGAACGAAGCGGGCATTTTCCAAGCCCGGAATCATTTGGAAGACCCGCTTTTGTTCCCCATACTTGAGGTGGGTCTGGAAGCCCACGATGTTGTACATGGAGGCAGCGGCATTGTCTTGGCGGAGCTGGACGACCGCGTAAGGGGTCTTGCCGTCCTTCGGGTTCTCCAGACCAACAGGCTTTAAAGGACCAAAGAGCATGGTCTTGGCCCCCCGGGCAGCCATGACTTCAATTGGCATGCAGCCTTCAAAGACTTCACTGTTCTCAAAGCCGTGCATTTCTGCCGTTTCCGCGTGAACCAGGGCGTTAGCAAAGCGGTCGTATTCTTCCTTGGTCATCGGACAGTTGAGGTAGGCGGCTTCGCCCCGGTCATACCGGCTCTTCTTGTAGACGATGTCCATGTCGATGGAGTCAGCCGCGATGATTGGGGCTGCCGCGTCAAAGAAGTGGAGGCTGTCTGTGCCTTCAAAGTCCTGGATCTTTTCAGCCAAAGCATCGCTGGTCAATGGTCCAGTCGCGATAATAGTGATGCCTTCAGTTGGCAGGTCGGTGATTTCTTCATCATGAATAGTCACTTCCGGCAGGCTGGTCAGTTTGTCAGTCACGTATTTGGAGAAAAGCTCCCGGTCAACTGCCAGGGCCCCCCCAGCTGGAACCTGGCAGGCATCAGCGGCTTGCATGATCAGGGAGTCCATCTGCCGCATTTCTTCTTTCAAAAGGCCAACAGCGTTTGAGAGCTGGTTGGACCGCATGGAGTTGGTGCAAACCAATTCCGCGAAATTGCCGCTTTCATGGGCCGGGGTCATTTTCTTTGGCCGCATTTCATACAAGTCGACCTTAATCCCTCTTTTAGCCAGCTGCCAAGCTGCTTCGCTGCCGGCCAGACCGGCGCCGATTACCGTAACTTTTTCTGTCATTTGTTTCAATCCTTCGCTTAAAAATTATCTACTTGCTATTTTACCGAAAAAGCTCTTCCCTGCCTATTCGCACGCTCTATATAAAAATGCCACCAAGGAATTGGTGACATTTCTGCTTATCTATTGGCTTGTTCTGCTTATTCGGCTTCTTCGCCTTGTTCTTCTCTAGGTTCTTCCTTGTAGTCGCCGTTCGGGCAGAGAACGACAATGCCGTCCTTGCGCTTCTTTTCAACCAGGAAGTGGCCGTCGTTCGGGCAAACCCGGCTGATCGGCTTGTCCCAGGAGACAAAGTCGCAGTCTGGATAGCGGGAGCAGCCATAGAATTTCCGGCCCCGCTTGGACTTCTTCTCCAATACTTCCCCTTTCCCGCACTTCGGGCAGGTAACGCCGACCTTCTTGACGATGGTCTGGGTGTGGCGGCAGTCCGGGAAGCGGGAGCAACCGTAGAACTTGCCATAGCGGCCCATCTTGACCAGCATCGGCGCCCCGCAGATCTCGCAGTCAAAGCCAGCTGGCTGGTCCTTGATCTGGATCTTCTGGATCTCGCTGTCCGCCTTCTCCAGTTCCTTGGAGAATGGCTTGTAGTACTGGTCAACCACGCTGACCCAGTCCTTCTTGCCTTCTTCGACTTCGTCGAGTTCATCTTCCAGCTTGGCCGTGTAGTCAACACTGGTGATGTCCGGGAAGAACTGTTCAACCAGGCCGTCAACGATCTCGCCCAGTTCAGTTGGCACGATCGCCCGCCCTTCCAGCTTGACATAGTTCCGGGACTGGATGTTCTGGATGGTCGGCGCGTAAGTTGACGGCCGCCCAACCCCGTTTTCTTCCAGAGCCCGGACCAGGCTGGCTTCAGTATAGCGGGCCGGTGGCTGGGTAAAGTGCTGCTTGTTGTCTGACTTGGTCAGCTTGACCTCGTCACCTTCTTCAAGTGCCGGCAAGGCCACGTTCTTTTCGCTTCTGTTGTCGTAGACCTTAGTGTAGCCGGCGAACTTCATGACTGACCCGCTGGCTCTGAAGGTCACCCCGTTTTGGGTCAAGTCGTAGCGGACAGTGTCAAAGACGGCTGGAGTCATTTCACTGGCCACAAAGCGGCTCCAAATCAGGGTATAGAGGCGGAGTTCATCCTTGGTCAAAACCTTTTCCAGGGACTTCGGCGTCCGGTAGACGCTGGTCGGCCGGACGGCTTCGTGGGCGTCTTGGGCGTCACCTTGGTTCTTGAAATGGCGCTCTTTCTTAACCGCGAAGTCGCTGCCGTATTCCTCGTCGATAAACTTGGCTGCTTCCTGGCGGGCAACCGGTGAGATCCGCTTGGAGTCAGTTCTCATGTAGGTGATCAAACCGACCGTGCCTTCCTTGCCCAGGGAGATCCCTTCATACAGGTGCTGGGCAATGTTCATGGTCTTTGAGGTCCGGAAATTCAAGCGCCGGTTGGCTTCCTGCTGCATGGTGGAAGTCGTAAAAGGCGCGGCTGGCTGCCGGCGGACTTCTCTTTTGACTACCTTGCTGACCGTAAATGGCTGCTTCTTGTCAAACTTGGCCAGCAGCTTCTGGACGGCCTCGTTATTAGGCAATTCCGTCTTCTTGCCGTCTTCGCCGTAAAAGGACGCTTGGAATTTGTCCTTGCCCTTGGCGAATTCGGCCTCAATCGTCCAGTATTCAACTGGCTTAAAGGCCTTGATCTCCTTTTCCCGGTCGATGACTAGCTTCAAGGCAACTGACTGAACGCGTCCGGCTGACAGGCCCTTCTTGACCTTGGACCAGAGAATCGGCGATAAAGAGTAGCCGACTAAACGGTCCAGGACCCGGCGGGCTTGCTGGGCGTTAACCGTGTCCATGTCGATGGTCCGGGCGTGGTTAAAGGCATCCTTGACCGCGTCCTTGGTAACTTCGTTGAAGGTTACCCGGTTGGCTTCTTTTTCGTCCAAACCTAAAACATGGGCCACGTGCCAGGCAATAGCTTCCCCTTCCCGGTCAGGGTCGGAAGCCAGGTAGACTTTATTGGCCTTCTTGGCTTCAGACTTCAGTTCCTTGATGGTGTCACCCTTGCCCCGGATGGAGATGTATTTTGGCTGGTAGTCATGGTCAATGTCGACCCCCATCTGGGACTTTGGCAAGTCCCGGATGTGTCCTTTAGAGGCGATCACGTGATACTTCCGGCCCAGGTACTTCTCAATAGTGTGGGCCTTGGCTGGAGATTCCACGATGACCAGGTCTTTTTTCACCTTGCTCTTTTTCCGCTTCGGGCTGCTCTTCTTGGCAGCCGTGGTCTTTTTACTGCTCTTGCTCTTGTCTTCTTTTGCTGTAGCAGGCATCAAATGCCCCTTTCACTAAAATTGAAATTAAATCTTCTTCAATATAGAAATAATTTCCGGAATTGTCAACCAAAAGAAAATTAACTTAAGGGAGCAGACAGGCAATTTTTACTTGAATTTAATCTTTCACAGGTCGATTTCCTTGTCGATGACCGGGGTCGCCCCGGCTGAAATCAGCTGATTGGTGCCCGCCGACAAGGGGCTGGTGATGGCGCCTGGAACAGCAAAGACATTTCTGTTTTCCTGCAGGGCCAGATTTGCCGTAATTAAAGATCCTGAATGGGCTTTGGCTTCGGTCACGATCACGTTCTTGCAAATCCCGGCCAAAATCCGGTTGCGCTCTGGAAAGCGGAAGGGCCTTGGCGGCGTGTCGGGCAGGTATTCGCTAAGCAGGAGGCCCCGGGAAGCGATTTGCTGCTGCAGGATAGTATTTTCCCGGGGGTAAAAATAATTTAGTCCGTTAGCCACGACCGCGATGGTCTTGCCGCCAAAATTCAAGGCATTCTGGTGGGCTATGGCATCAACGCCTTTAGCCAGGCCACTGGCAATCACCTGCTTTTTCTTCAGCAAAACAGGCATGAGGTTCTCAATCACCCTGCCGGAATACGGGCTGGGCGTTCTTGAACCCACGATCACCGTCACCTCTTTTTCCAGCAAAGACAAGTCCCCTTTAGCAAAAAGCAGAATCGGCGGCCGATAAATTTCTCTTAGACGTACCGGATAAGCATCGTCAAAGAAACTGATTATTTTGAAATTCTTTTGTAAGTTTTCAATGGCACTTTCGTAGCGATCGCTTAAAAAGGCCCCCTCCACCCGGTAGAGGATTTCATCTGGTAGTTCCAGGCAGTTCAGCCATTCATGGTCCACGTCCTCATCCGGGGGCATCTGCTGCATGACCTGCAATATCTTCAGATAGCTGAGGCCCTTTTGCAGCTTTAGGCGCAGTAAGAATTCGGTTTTGTTCATCTTTTTCCCTCCACTTACTATTACGCCAAAAAGGCCATTTTTTCCTTTATCTCTGCAAAATTTTCGGCTTTTTTGCCCAAAAGAAAAAGACTGACTTAGTCAGCCTTTTTAAGTCCCACCATCTCACTCACCGGACTGAAGGTCAGGCGGTGAATCGGGGTTGGACCGTATTTTCTTAATGCTTCCAGGTGATCCTTGGTTCCATAGCCGGCATTATGGTCAAAGGCATAGTCTGGATAAAGACGAGCGTAATCGTCCATCAAGGAGTCTCTGAAGACCTTGGCCACGATTGACGCCGCGGCAATTGAGTTGGACTTGGCATCCCCCTTGATCAATTCTACTTGCGGCAAGTCCACCGGGACATTCATGGCGTCGACCAAAAGAGCATCTGGCCTTGTGCTCAAAGCTTCCACGGCCTGCTTCATGGCCTGGCGGTCAGCCTCGTAAATATTGATCTGGTCGATCACCTTGTTGTCCATGACCCCGACGCCCACGGCAATCGCCTGCTCCAGGATCTTGGGATAGAGGGCCAGGCGCTTTTGCGGGCTCAGCTTCTTTGAGTCATTGACTTCCAATAAGGAAAAATCTTCCGGCAAGACCACGGCTGCAGCCACTACCGGACCAGCCAAGGGGCCACGGCCGACTTCATCGACCCCGGCCACCAGCTGCCCATTTGCCCAAAAGTCTTTTTCATAGGAAAAGCGGGCCAAAAAGGCCTCTTTCTGCTTAGCCAGCTTTTCCTGCCGGCGCTGGTAGCTCTCCAGCAGCTTCTGGACTCCTTTGCGGTCATCTTTGGCTAACTCCGCCAAGATGGCAGGCGCGACTGAATCTGCTTGCAGCAGGTCTTTAATTTCATTAATTTTCATTATTCGCACTTGGCCGGTCCAGGCTGATCCGGCCCAGCTTGCCCTTTCTTAACCGCTGCAGCATAAAGAGAGAGAAGCGGTCATAGTCATCCCGCATCCCGTTGTTTTGGGTCATGGCCAAAAGCAGGTCGGTATCCCCAATATTTTCCAGCTTGTCCTTAGTGCAGTTGGCAAACTTGGCCAGGTAGGCCGGGTAGTACTGGCGCAGTTGCTTGATGACGAAAAGAGCCACGTCGTCAGCGTGGAAAATCGTGTCCTTGATCGCCCCAAAAGCAGCCAGCTTATAGCCCACGTCCTGGTCTTCAAATTTCGGCCAGAGAATCCCTGGCGTGTCCAGAATCTGAATGCCGTAAGGGGTCTTCAGCCAGGCCTGGCCCTTGGTTACCCCTGGCCGGTCCCCGGTGATAGCGACGTTGCGGCCCACTAGTCGGTTGATGATGGTGGACTTGCCGCAGTTTGGCACGCCAACTAAGCAGATGCGGATGATCGGGTTGGAGGCCCCTCTCTCTTCCAGCTTCTTAACCTTTTCACTGGCTGCCTTCTTGATCAGAGTAATCAGAGCCTGCATGTTGGTGTTGTGCTGGGCGTCCATGGCCATGACCAAGGTGCGCGGCCCCTGCAATTTCTTTTGCCAGAGCTTGGTCATCACCGGGTCAGCCAGGTCGGCCTTGTTCAAAATAATCAAGTGGGGCTTGTCGCCAACCAGGTCACTGATCATCGGGTTTCTGGAAGCGCTGGGAATCCGCGCGTCCAAAACTTCGACAACAACGTCAATCAAGTTTAATTTTTCTTCCAGTTGATTCCTGGCCTTGTTCATGTGGCCTGGATACCATTGAATTTTAGTCATTTTTCCTCCCAATAACAGCAGAAAAGGAAGCCTGGGCTCCCTTTCGTGCTTTTCATTGAATCCTAAAAATACTACTAATACTGCATTTTCTCTTCGTAAGCCTGGTAAGCATCGTCAAAAATCGTCATGCTGGGCAGGTAGGCGGCATTTTCTTCCAAGTATTCTGACAATTTGGTCCGGTCCTGTTCCTGTCTGGGGAAGGTCGAGTCAAACTGGGCATTATTGGCAAACTGAGCCAGGTCGCTATTTGAATCCGGATCGCGCAGAGTCATCAGAAACTGGTAAAAACTTTGTCGGTATGCCATATATTACTCCGTGTAAAACATGACCGCGTAGGCCTCATGGCCAGCGTGGGTGATGATGATCGGGCTGGTTTCCTGGACCAGGATTTCAAGGCCCGGGTTAACTTCCTTGAAGCGCTGGGCAAGTTCTTCCATCTTGTCTCTGGTGTCGACGTAAGAGATGCCGACGTACTTGACTTTGTCGCCCAGTTCTTTTAATTGATCGACCAGCATGTCGTCGAATTTCTTGATGAACTTCTTGCCCCGGCCCCGGTAAGGAACGTTCAAGCTGCCTTCCTTCATGGTCAGGCCGACATGGAAGTTCAAGGCTGAAACCACCCGGCCGGCCCACTTGCCTAAGCGGCCGCCAGCCAGAATGTTCTGCAGGTTGGGCACCATCATTTCCAGGTACATGTTCTTGCCGATCTGGTCCAGGTGGGCCAGGATTTCATCCATTTCCTTGCCCGCTTCCGCGTCCTTGGCCGCCTCAATGCAGTAGTAGCCTTGCGAGCGGTCAGTGTAGCCGCAGTCGATGACCGTGATCTTGCCAGCTACCATTTCCGCTGCCTGGCGGGCGGAGTCAACCGTCCCGGACAGGGTCTTGGCCATGAAAATTCCCAAAACCTCACTGCCGTCAGCCGTCAATTCTTCCATTCTTTCCACGAACAAACCGACCGGGGGCTGACTGGTCTTGGGCAGTTTTTCCGCCTCATCCATTTTTTGGATAAAGTTGGCCCGGGTAATGTCAACGCCATCCGTGTAGGTATGTCCGTCGATCGTCACCGACAGGGGCACCACCGTAATACCGTATTTTTCAATTTCTTCCGGACTCAGCTGTACTGAGGAATCCGTCATGATCTTGATCTTAGACAATTTAACTGACCTCAATTTCCAAATTATCCTATCAGCTTCTCTGTTGTGATAGAATTAGACTTAATACAGAGTTTAGTATAGCAAATTTTCGGCTAAAAATTATAATTAATTGATCAAAACTGAAAGGGACTTTATATGGCTTTTAATCCTTGGCAGCCGGCTGAAGACCGGCCCAAATCTTATTACATCATTGACAATGTGCTCTCAGCCGTCGTGCACGGGATTGGCTTTGGCCTCTCAATCGCTGGCCTGGTCGTTTTAGTAATCCGGGCCGCCCACACCCACAGCGCCCTAAGAGTGACCACATTTGCCATCTATGGCTCCTGCATGATTCTGCTTTACCTCTTCTCAACCCTCTACCACAGCCTGGTCTTTACCAAGGCAAACAAGGTCTTCCAGATCTTTGACCACTCCTCGATCTTTATCGCTATCGCCGGCTCTTATACCCCTTATACCCTGGTCACCATCGGCGGGGCAAAAGGCTGGGTCATGTTCGGCATTATCTGGGCCTTGACGGTCTTTGGGATC
>NZ_JBJEES010000076.1:0-8699 GCF_051873315.1 Lactobacillus sp. | reverse complement strand
CCAGCGCATGACGGTACCAAAAACCGTTGCCTTACCACTTGGCTATAACGCAATCAATGGAGGAAAGTGGATTCGAACCACCGAACTCAGAGAGAGCGGTTTTACAGACCGCCGCGTTTAGCCACTTCGCTATTCCTCCGTTGAAGTACTCTATTATCTTAACGAAAAAACAGGGTAAGTGCAAGCTTTTTTGGTAATTTTTTTGTTTTTTAGCTTAAACTTCCAGGCGCAAGTCCTCTGCTTGGGCAAAACTCAAGCGGTCGATGAAGAGCCAGCGCATGAAGAAGCCCAAAGCAACCGGGTAAACGACGTAGAGCACCGTCAAAAGGATGATGCTCCCCCAGCCTGGCGTCATCTTTGCGTAAGCCGCCAGAGGCCCGATCAAGCCGCTGAAGCCAAAGCCAGCGGAATTAGGCGTCCCCTGCAGGTTGAAGATGGCGGCCAGAAGACCGGACAGACCAGATGAAAGCAGGACCGGAACAAAAAGCTTCGGCTTTTCCAGCATGTTGGCCATCTGGATCTTTGGCGTCCCAATGAAGTGGGCCAAGGTGGTCCCCATCCCATTGACGCTGTAACTCATGATCCCCAGAGTGTAGGCAGCCCCGGTAATGCCCAGGTTGGCGGCCCCGGAAGCAACCCCAGTCAAGCCAATCGCCACCGCGATCCCAACTGAGGAAATTGGCGACACGATCATGGCCGCAAAGGACATCCCGATCAAAACGCCCATCAGGAGTGGCTGCAGCTTGGTGAAGGCCATGACGATCATGCCAATGAAGGTGGTCACGGTCTTAACGTATGGCAGAATTAGGAGACCAACCCCGCCGCCAACGACCAAGACGATGATTGGCAAAAGAATCGTGGTGTAGGAACCCAGTTTGTTGCCAATCAATTTGATCAAGAGGATGGCCAGGGTGATCGTCAAACCGATGTTGATGACGTCACCAGTCCCGGCCACCATAATCAAGCCGTTTTTAAAAGTAACCGCGCCAGAACCGATCATGGCCGCGGCAGCAACAGAACACATCTGGATCATGTTCATCTGGAAGAGGTAGGCAGCGCAGAAGCCAGCCATGGCGGCCAGCAGGCTCTGGGTAAAAGTCGTGATATTGATGACCGTCTGGGCAAAAGTTGGTGCCACGCCCAAGAGGGCCTTCATTAGTTGTCCTAAAAGCGCAGCCGGCACCAGGGCGGCAATAACCCCGAGTCCGATCCCGTTTAAAATGTTCAGCGTGCCTTGCTTAAGGCCATTTGTTTCTTTACTTTCCGTCATTCTTATTTTCCTCGACAAATTTCTTGATTCTGCTTACGCCTTCTTTGATTTCGTCCAGTGCCGTCGCGTAGGAGAAGCGGAGCCAGCCCTGCCCACCCTTGGCGAACCAGGAACCAGCGCAGACCCCGACATGGGCCTGGTCAGCCAGCTCGTAGACGAATTCCGTGTCCTTTTGGTTAAGACCGGCCGGAATCTTGGCCCAGATGTAGAAGGCCCCCTGCGGCTTGATCACTTCAAAGCCGATCTCAGTTAAAGCCTGGTAGAGGTAGTCCCGGCGCTCTTTGAAGGCTGCCTTCATTTCCCGGGCATCCCGGTCCCCGTTTTTAAAAGCTTCCTCAGCCGCGTCCTGCATTGGCGTCGGTTCAGTCGTGGTGATGAACTGGTGAACCTTGGCCAGCTGGTCAGTAATTTCCTGGGGAGCAGCCATGATCCCGATCCGGTAGCCGGTCATGGCCCAGGACTTGGAGACCCCGTTTAAAACGATGGCCTGGCTTCTGAGGGACTTGGCCATTGAGGCGTGCTCTTGCTCGTAGTTCAGTTCACTGTAGATTTCGTCGCAGAGGACAAAAGTTGGCCGGTCCTTGATCACTGCCGCCAAAGCATCCAGTTCTTCCTGGCTGTACATGACCCCGGTCGGGTTGGTCGGGTAGTTCATAACCAGAATTCGGAGGCGGTCGCCGTATTCGTCAACTGCCGCCTGCAGCTGGTCTGGCGTCAATTTGAAGCCGGTCTTGGAAGTGTCGATCTGGACAACTTCCGCTTTTTCCAAGGCCGCGTCGGCAATATATAAAGGAAAGATCGGAGTTGGCAGGACCATCACGTCGCCTAGGTTGATAATGGCAGACATGACCGTGTAGATGGCTTCCGTTGCCCCGTTGGTGGCAATGATTTCGCTTGGCTCATAGTGCATGTCGTAATGCCGGGCCAGGAAGTCAGCCGCGGCTTTTCTGAGGCCAGGCGTCCCGTTTGAAGGCGCGTAATGGGAGTGGTTGTCCACGATCCCCTTGATGGCAGCCGTCTTGATATGGTCTGGGGTGTTGAAGTCCGGTTCGCCAACCGTGAACTTGACGATGTCCGGGTATTGGCTCGTATACTTGGCAAAATTCAGAATAGCTGAAGACTTTACTTCCGCTACCCCCTGCTTAAAGTGCTTAGTTAAATCAACCATGGTGTCCTCCTTGGCTACCGTAAAAATAAAAAAATCGCGGATCAGATGATCCACGATTACCAAAGTCTGCTAATGCGCGTGTTCTTGAAACCGCCGGATCCTGATTCCTGCCGTTTCAAAAAATGCTGAGAAAACTCTTATTATTGAAACTGCAGATGCATGTTCTTGCTTGAAGACTTGCATCCGCAGATGCAAGCTAGTTCCAGTAATAAAAGCTAAAGAATTTCGCGTTCTTGCTGATTAAAGCGTTCATGATTCTTGTCCTCTCTCAACATTTGATGCTTTAACTATATCTTAAAGATAAATTAAAGTCAAGCGCGATGCGTTAATTTTCTTCCCAATTTTCAGGATTGGCCAACAGGTCCTGCATGGCCTGCAGGAGGTCGCGGCCAACCGTAATGGTGCCAGGCTTAAGGAAGTAGCTCAAGGAAATTTCTTCTTCCAGCTGGCCCAGCAGCTTTTGCATTTTCTCCACTTCTTCTTCTTTTCCAGCCATCTGCTGCCTCTTTTCTTAAAAAATCTGCCTACAAAAGTTCTTTTCCATTTTACCAGATTTTTGCCTTGCATTTTTGAGAGCGCAAAAAAGACCAAGCCTTCCAGCCTGGCCTAACTTATTGCGTTAGCTGGATTCGAACCAGCGCATGACGGTACCAAAAACCGTTGCCTTACCACTTGGCTATAACGCAATCTTACTTGTGAGCTGATCGCTCAACAAATAATATATTACCTAATTTCCCAGCTGTGGTCAACAGTTTTCGGCAACTTTTTTCTAAAAAACTTTTTCCTTAAACCCGGGCCGGCAGGTCAAGCTGGCTTTCAGCCAAGACCTTGCCCTCCAAGGCACGCAAGAATTCATTGTAGTAATAAGGCTCTTCCAGGTCCAGCTTCTCGCTTAAAGCGTAAACCCGGAAGCGGTAGTCGTGGTCCTTGTCCGGCGGAGTTGGCCCGATATAGCCCGTATGTACTTCTTCTGGATCATTCAAAAAGCGGGAAACGGTACTGTTGTAGCCCTGGGGAGTATCCGTCGTCCGGCTGAAGTCAGCTGGAATTTCGCTGGCTGCTGGCACGTCGCTGGCCAGCCAGTGGATCCAGGCAAAGCCACAGACCGGAATGGAATCATAATCGACCAAGGACCAGGCCAGGTACTTGGTCCCTTCTGGCAGGTCCGTCAGGGTAAACGGAAAAGACACTACCGGGTTGCCAGCTTCTTTAACGCTGGCATACTTGGCATATTCGTCGGGTAAATAGCCCTTGTTCAATTTCACTTGAATTTGCATGGTCAAACCTGCTTTCTTTACTCAAGACTTACTATTATCATCTTCATTTTAACATTTTTTCTGTTAAACTAATTAACAGTGTCTTTTATAGGAGTTTTAGTATGTCACGTTATAAAATTCAAGCTTTTCTCTTTGTCTTCGTGGCCTTCATGCTCGGCTGCAATGAATATATGATCGTCGGTGTTTTGCCGGATATTTCCCGGGAAATAAATGCCTCACTCAGCAGCTTAGGCTACCTGGTTACCGTATTTGCCCTGGTTTATGCCATCGCTACGCCCATAGTTACTTCCCTAACCAAGTATTTCAAGCGCCACCAGCTCCTCTTCTTTTTGATGGGCGTCTTCTTCATCGGCAACACCTGGACGGCATTGTCCCACAGCTATATCAGCCTGCTTTTGTCCAGAATCCTGTCTGCCACTACGGCCGGGGCAATTATTTCCCTGATCCTGGTTATCGCCAATTTCGTGGCGCCCTTGGAAAAAAGAGCCTCGCTTCTGTCCTGGATTTTTGCCGGCTTCTCGATTGCTTCCATCATCGGCCTGCCGATTGGTACCTTCATCTCAACCACTTTTTCCTGGCATGCCAGTTTCTGGATGATCTCAGTTCTGACACTTGTAACCTTCGTCCTTTTACTGGTATTCGTGCCCCGGGATACCCCGCAGAGCCAGTCCAGCAAGGGCAATAAGCAGTTTGCCATCCTGGGCAACCGGCAGATCCAGCTGACCCTCTTGGCCATCGTCCTGGTCTGCGCGGCCCAGTATACCTACTATACTTATATCAGGTCCTTGATCACCGACTACATGCATTTTCCAAAGAGCTGGCTGAACATCTTGCTCTTGCTGCTGGGCTTGGCCTTTATCGCCGGCAACAAGACTGGGGGCTTTCTGGCCGACCATGGCGGAATCAAGCGCCTGCCATTGGTTTTCGGCATCCAGACCGTCCTGCTCTTCCTCTTGGCGCCGCTTTTGCCGCTGTCCTGGCTGGCCTTCCTATGCATCGTCGGCATCTGCTGCCTCAACAGCATGTACGGGTCTTCCACCCAGGTTTATTTCCTGGACCTGGCCGCGGCTGAATATCCAGAGTCAATTGACTTTGCCTCCAGCTTCAACTCGATTTTTGCCAATATCGGCATTTCCCTGGGCTCCTTTACAGCTGCACAAGCGGCAGGCTTGACTGGTATTTCCAGCACCCCCTACTTTGGCGGTGTCTACAGCTTACTCAGCTGCCTTCTGATGATCCTGGTTTGCCGGCAATTAGCTGCTAAGAAGTAAAGAAAAACAGAATAGAGAATAAAATAGAGATAGAAAACAAAAACTCGCCTCACAGCGAGTTTTTTTAGTCGAATAAAGTTTGCCAGTCAGAGTTACGTTGGGCAGCAAAGCACATCTTGACCTGTTCAGTCGAGTTCTTGTTTTCCGCCAGAGGCGGCAGGTCAGCTTCCTTAAACCAAGCTGCCTGGCTGGTTTCGGAGTTGGCTTTGAATTCCCCGCCCAGGGACTGGCAGAGATAATAGATGTCGGTAATTCCGTAAGGGTGGATGGAGCCATGGTGCTTAAAGTGATCTTGAACAGCAATAATTTTGACCGGTTTAACAGTTAAGCCGGACTCTTCCCGGCACTCCTTGACGCAGTTGTCAGCTGGGGACTGGTCGACGTCACACCAGCCGCCGGGCAGGGACCAGTGCCCTTCTTTTTCTTGGACCAGGAGAATCTGGTCATCCTTGAAGATGGCTGCCCTGGTCGCGATCTTCGGAGTCTGATAGCCAATTTCATTGCAAAAGAGCTCCTTGACCTTGTCATAATTGACCTCACTTTTTTCCGCTAGCATTTCCGCGGCAATTTCCCGCAAGCGGCTGTAGCGCTCCGTGTCAAAAACATCCTTGCTGTAGGCCAGGCCGGTCTGCCCGATCGCTTGGATTTCCATGGCCCAGTCAATTAATTTGTCGCCTTTTTTCATCATGCCCTCTTTTCCTTCTGCTGTAATTGTTTCTGCCTTAATTATAGTCAAAGGGAAAAATTTTTGCGCAAAAAAGCAGATCCGGAGATCTGCTTTCTTGACTATCTTTAATCTTGATTATTTGACGTAGGCTTCCTTGAAGTCCCAGTTGCCCCGGTTGTAGACCGCCTTCTTAACACTGGTCCGGACCAGCATGACGCTGGTTGAGTAGTAGAGCGGGCAGATGCCGGCATCGTTTAAGAGGATATCTTCAGCCTTGCTCATGTCGCTCCAGCGCTGGCTAGTAGACGTGGTGGTCTTGGAGTCAGCAATCAGCTTGTCGTATTCGCTGTTTGACCATTGCCCGTCGTTTTGGCTGTTGCCAGTCGTGAACAGGTCCAGGAAGGAGATCGGGTCAGCGAAGTCGGCGATCCAGTCGATCAGCCCCAGCTGGAAGTTGTGGCTGGCCAGGCGGTTCAGCAGGGTCTTAAACGGAACGCTGTTGACTTCCACCTTGACCTGCGGCAGGGTCGCTTCAATGTTGGACTGAATTGATTCAGCCGTCTTCTTGGCACTGTCCGTGTCGCTGGAGATCAAGGTCAGCTTGATCTTGCTCTTGCCCAGTTCAGCCAAGCCCTTGGCCAGGTACTGCTTGGCCAGCTTCTTGTTGCCGTCCTTCGGGTAGAGGCTCTTGGCGCTGCTGGAGATCAAGCTGGTGTAGTCTTTGCCGTTGACCTTGGTCAAGTCCTTGGAAGTCAAGGTGTTGGCCGGCTGGCTGGCCCCGCCGTCGATGGTAGAAACCAGGCCCCCGCGGTCAATTGCCAGTGACAGGGCCTTGCGGATGTTGGCATTCTTAACGTATTCGTTGCCGCTCTTGCCCTGGCCGAATTCCATGTAGTAGGTCCCGCCTTGTGGCAGCAAGGTGAAGGCCTTGTCGCTCTTCAGCTGCTTGATTTGTGAGGAGTCAAGGGAAGTAGCGTCCAGCTTCTTAGCCTGGTAGAGGTTGTAAGAAGTCGTGGTTGACTTCTGCACGCTCCAGTTGATCTGGCTCAGCTTGACCTTGCTCTTGTCCCAGTAGTACTTGTTCTTGACCATCTTCCAAGACAGGTTGGACCCGGTCCAGCCCTTCTGGATGTAAGGACCGTTGTAGACCAGGTACTTGGAAGCTGTCCCGTACTTGGAGCCATACTTCTTGACGGCTTTTTCATTTTGCGGGAAGAAGACCGCGAAGCCCATCAGCTTGTTGAAGTATGGGATCCGCCGTTCCAGGGTCACGACCAGCTTGTACTTGCCAACCGCTTTGATCCCCAGGCTCGTTGCCGGCTTCTTGCCAGCTACGATCTTGTCAGCATTCTTGATGCCTGAGAAAAGGTATGAATATTCTGATTCAGTCTTCGGGTTGACCGTCCGCCGCCAGGAGTAGACAAAGTCCTGGGCCGTCACCGGGTCCCCGTTGGACCACTTGTCGTTCTTTCTCAAGGTGAAGGTGTAAGTTTTACCGTCTTTGGAAACTTTTTCAGAGGTTGCCAGGCCCGGAGTAATTTTTGAGTCCTTGCCCAGGCGGTAGAGGCCTTCAAAGGTGTTGGAGATCTGGGTAAAGGAAACCGAGTCGGTCGCCTTTGACAGGTCCATGGTTGGAATTTCAGCACTAGCTGACCAGTTCAAGGTCTTTTTGCTAGAAGAACTTGCCTTTGAAGAACCACATGCCGTTAATGCGAGTGCCGCCAGACAGACGCAAGCTGCTTGACCTAAGTTTTTCGGAATTTTCATTGTCTTGTCCCCTGCTTTCACATCTTTATCATCACGGGTCACTTTTTAAGCTTGCATTCATTGTATTTTCATTTTGTAGCATATGCAAGGACTTGTACTTTATTCCGGGAAACTCTTCATTTTGGAAATTTTCTGTCGGGGACTGATTTACTTTATTCAGTTGGTCTAGACTTTTGCTTAATTTTCTTATGTGGATAAGTTGGGGAGAAAAATTGGTCTGCTTATGGGAGAAAAACAAAAAAGCGCCGTTCCCTGCGGAACAACGCTTTTTGAAGGCAAAACGTAATCGTAAGATTAACGCTTTGAGAATTGTGAAGCCTTGCGGGCCTTCTTCAGACCTGGCTTCTTTCTTTCCTTCATTCTTGGGTCACGAGTCAAGAAGCCAGCCTTCTTCAGTGGACCACGGAAGTCTGGGTCTACTTCAAGAAGGGCACGGGCGATACCATGACGGATCGCACCGGCTTGACCTGAGAAACCACCACCGTTAACGTTAACGATAACGTCGTATTGGCCTTCAGTTTCAGTCAAAGTCAAAGGTTGCTTAAGGTCCTTAACCAAGATTGGCAATGGAATGTAGTCAGCAACATCCTTGTTGTTAACAGTGATCTTACCATCGCCTGGTACTAAACGAACGCGAGCTACGGCGTCCTTACGACGACCAGTACCTGCATATGCAGCTTGTTGTGCCATCTAAACTACCTCCTAGATCAAATTGTTAATGTCTAACTTTTCAGGCTTTTGCGCTTCGTGCTTGTGTTCTTCACCAGCATAAACGTGCATCTTCAAGAATTCTTGGTGGCCAAGAGTGTTCTTTGGAAGCATACCCTTAACTGACAATTCAACCAATTTAACAGGGTTCTTGGCAAGCAATTCGCCAGCTGATACAGACTTCAAGCCGCCACGGTATTCTGAGTGGTGGTAGTAGATCTTGTCAGTTGCCTTCTTACCAGTCAGCTTCAACTTAGAAGCGTTAACGATGATGACATTGTCACCAGTGTCAACGTTTGGGGTAAATTGAGGCTTGTTCTTACCTCTAAGGATAGTAGCAACAGCAGTTGAAAGACGACCCAATGAAACATCAGTAGCGTCAATCAAGTACCACTTACGTTCAATTTCACTAGTCTTTGCTAATGGTGTAGTACGCAATGTAAATTCCTCCGTTTAATTCGTAGTTTGAATACAATAAGTTTCCGGGGCCTATCGTGGACAAACATACTCTTATATCATATGTCCTAAATACCAAAATGTCAATTATAAATCAAGGTCGAGCCGATATTTT
>NZ_JBJEES010000075.1:0-8701 GCF_051873315.1 Lactobacillus sp. | reverse complement strand
CCGTAGTTGAAGCACCAATCTACGATAAGTGGCTGCAAATGATGCAGGACAAAGGTGCCTACCTGCTTCCAAAGAAGGACTACCAAAAGCTGGCCGACTTCGTCTTCAATGACAAGCATGGGGTCAATGGTCCGGTTGCCGGGATGAGCGCCCGCTGGATCTGCGAACACGCCGGCATCACCCTGCCTGAAGGCAAGGATGTCATCCTCTTTGAACTGGATCCAAAGAACATTGGCGAAAAGCTTTCATCCGAAAAGCTCTCCCCGCTTCTGTCAGTTTACAAAGCCAAGGACCGGGAAGACGGGATCAAAATCGTCAAAGCCCTGCTCGACTACCAAGGTGCCGGCCACAATGCAGCCATTCAAATTGGCTCCCAAGACGACCCATTCATCGATGAATACGGCAAGGCAGTCCAAGCTTCCAGAGTCCTGGTTAACCAGCCAGATGCCTTAGGCGGGATCGGTGACATTTACACTGATGCCCTGCGGCCGAGCTTGACCTTGGGGACTGGGTCGTGGGGGAAGAACTCCCTGTCTCACAACCTGTCAACCAGCGACCTTTTGAACATCAAGACCATTGCCAAGCGGCGCAACCGGCCGCAATGGATCCGCCTGCCAGAGAAGATTTTTTACGAAAAAGACTCCATTACCTACCTCTCAGATGAAAATGAGCAGGAAATCAACCGGGCCTTTATCGTCGCAGACCCAGGCATGGTCAAGTTCCACTTCGTTGACAAGATATATGAGCAATTAGCCTTAAGAGATAATCACGTCGACACGGCAATCTACAGTGAAGTATTGCCTGACCCGCCGCTGAGTCAAGCGATCAAGATTGCCAAGCAGATGAAGAAGTTTGAGCCCGACACCATTATCGCCATCGGCGGCGGCAGTGCCCTGGACGTCTCCAAGATTGCCCGCTACATCTACGAATACAGCCTGGACCAAGAAGAAGGCTGGCTGGACAACTATGACAATGTGAGCGAGCTCTTTAAGGAACTGCAGCAAAAATTCGTCGACATCAGAAAGCGGATCGTCAAGTTCAAGCATGAGACCCGGACCAGCTTGATCTGCATCCCAACCACTTCAGGGACCGGATCAGAAGTCACCCCATATGCCGTCATTACCGACGACAAGCAGCATGTCAAGTACCCGCTGACTGACTACGAACTGACCCCGCAAGTCGCCATCGTTGACCCGGCCTTTGTCATGACCGTGCCAAAGCATACCGTGGCTTTCTCCGGCTTTGACTGCCTCTCCCACTCTTTGGAAAGCTACGTCTCTGTTGCCGCCAGCGACTTCACCCGGCCATGGTCGCTCAAAGCCATCCAGCTGATCATGAACAACCTGGAAGCTTCTTACAAGTATGATCCAAAGCACCCGACTTATGAAGGCGAAAAAGCCCGGGAAAACATGCACTACGCAGCAACCTTAGCCGGGATGGCTTTTGCCAACGCCTTCTTAGGCCTTAACCACTCTATCGCCCACAAGCTGGGCGGGGCCTTTGGTTTCCCGCATGGCCTCTGCATCTCGATTTCCATGCTGCCGGTCATCAAGTTCAACGGAGCCAGCGGCAATGTCAAGCGGACCCCATACCCAAGATATGAAGTTTACCGGGCCCAAAAAGACTACGCTGATATCGCCCGCAGCTTAGGCCTGCCAGGCAAGAATGACGCTGAACTGGTTGATTCTCTTTGCAAGCGGATCCGGGAACTGATGAAGGCCTGCGACATTCAGCCCTCCCTGTCAGCCAACGGGGTCAGCAAGGAAGCCTTCGACGCTGCCTTGCCAGCCATGATCGACCGGGTCTACGATGACCAGTGCACGGTACAGAACCCGCGCCAGCCAAGCATGGCTGAAATCAAGCAGCTGCTGATCAGCATGTATTAAAAATTCCTTCCCTAGATTTTCTAAAATTTTAGTCATCTGTAATACACCAAAACAAGTCCTGTTTGAGTTCATCAAGCAGGACTTGTTTTTGTAAAAGGAGTTTTCAGTTATTATTGCTTGTCCTTGGCAGCCAGCCAGTATGGCAAGGCCACGAAGACGATACCGCCAACCATGTTGCCCAGGGTTACCCAGAGCAGGTTGTAGAACATGCCGCCAGCTGAAATGGCGCCTGCCCCTTGCACTGGAGCCAGCAAGGCAACGATGAAAGTCGTCATATTGGCCACGCTGTGTTCAAAGCCAGTTGAAAAGAAGGCTAAAAGGCACCAGAAGATCATGATCAGCTTAGCTGAGTCGCTCTTGGTCTGGAAACCTGACCAAACAGCCAGGCAGACCAAGATGTTACAGAGAATACCCCGCAAGAAAAGCTGGCCAGCTGGCGCTGCCATTTTAGCGGCTGCCGCCTTGGTAAAGACAGTTGCCGTAACTGGCAAATCCAAGCCAGACTTGACAAACATCCAAGCCAAGATGCCAGCCCCCAGCAGGTTGCCCAGCCAGCAAAGCAGCCACAAGAGAGCCGCCTGGCTCAGCTTGACCTTCTTTTCCAGCAGACCGGCACTCATTACAAAGTTGTTGCCAGTAAAAAGCTCAGCCCCGGGAATTACCACCAGACTCAAGGCAACCCCGAAGATCAACCCCTTGATCAAGTTGGCAAAGGGGCTTGTCCCTAATTGTCCCCCAACCGTAAAAGCCAGCAGGATCCCAAAGCCGATGTACATCCCTGCCAAAACGGAAAGTAGGACATAGCCAGCTGGATTATTCTTGAGCAGGTTAAATTTCTTTTGTGCCGCGCCCGCAGCTGCGGCAAATGATTCCTTGTACATTATGTTACCTCTTATTCTTTTGCATGAAAGCACTTAATTCCTGTAAATCATTATATTCTTTTCTTCGACTTATGTAAACGCTTTTTTGATATAAATCAAATATTTCTCTAGTCAGAAATATTCTTTACGGGAATAGCGGCGAGTAGAAGCCACAAAAGAAAAAAGCTCAATCCTTGCAGTTATGCAGGATTGAGCTTTTTCTTACAAATTGACAATGAACCAGTCAACCACCTTATTCCAGAAGAGATTCCACTTATCTGAGACCAGTTCCCAGCCGTGCAGGCGGTTGTCGTAATAGACCTTTTCCCCGTCCGGGCTGGTGATGACAAGGTCCTTGAAGGCCCCGTCATAAACATCATCCGCGATGTTGCGCTGGCTTTGGCCAAAGCCACCAAAAGCACTTTCCAAAGCTACCCCGCCGGCTGCCTGCGCCTTGATCTGCCGCTGGCAGAGCTTTTTGCCATTAACCGTTAAAGTCAGGCTGCTCCCCTTAACAATCAGTTCAGCTTTGACGTCACCTGGATCCTGGATCTGGATTTCCGGCACGTACTCTTTCGCCCCCTCTTTAACGCTCTTGGCCTTCTGCCGCTTCTTTTTAAAAGCCTTGAGCTTGTATAAAGAAGCCGTGGTGCTGTTTTGGGCAAAGCGGCCGCGGACATTCAGTTCTGAGCTTAAAGCTGCCCGCTTGTCTTCGGGCACGGAAACCGGTTTATCATCCTCCAGCTTGAACATGTCAACCTTGTACAGGGTCTTGATTTCCCCGTCCTGCTTTTGCCGCAGGTAGAGAATATTGTTTTCTAAAGACAGTGACAGGTAGCTGGAAAAATTGTGCTTGCCTGAAGCTGTCCCCTGGGTTTT
This sequence comes from Lactobacillus sp., assembly GCF_051873315.1. Lineage (GTDB taxonomy): Bacteria > Bacillota > Bacilli > Lactobacillales > Lactobacillaceae > Lactobacillus. The sequence continues at coordinate 5,076 of NZ_JBJEES010000075.1, read as the reverse complement.
CAAATAGACCGTCTGCTGACCGATCTTGTTGCCCAAAAATTCGCAGTTCAGCTTGCAGTCACCAATTTTTGCCTTTTTCAAAGTCAAAAGACCGTTGCTTTCCGATTCTGAAGTCAAGGCAATCAAATTCTGCTTGAATTCCGCCGCTCCCTTGACAAGCTGCCACTTCTTATAGCGGCGCTGGCTGCCCTTGACGAACTTGATCCGCTTCTGCTCTTTGGCTGGCAGGTCGTCTTTAATCCGCATCAAAAGGTGGTTGGTATACCACCAGGCTTGGGGCTCAAGACGCGTCAGGTCATAGGGCGAGGACTTCCGGGTATTATAGGAAAAGCCTTCCCGGTTGACGTTCAGCTTGAACATTTTTTCCAGACTGGCCGCGTTGGCGCTTGAAACATTGGCGTTATCCCCGTAGCGGCTGGTATTGGAGTGCATGATGCAGTAAAGATCCGGCACTTCTCCCACCTGCTCTTTATAAATCCGGTCCATCAGCTGGTAGTCACGCTTGATCCGCTTACGCATCTCTTTGGTTGTCTCTACCGGCATCCCGTCCTTGTCTCTGATATAGTCCATCAGATAGTGGTTGTAATTCCGGCCGATATACTGGTTGATCTCGACAAACTCCCTTGAGTCCAGCTGGCCCAAAAAACGGTGATAGCGGTCATAACAGTTGATATAAGACAGGCGGTAGCCGTTGGTCCCCAGTTCCCAGAAGCCTTCTTTTTGCAGCTTCTGCAAGTCCTTGGCGGAGATGAATTTCTGGTCATCACGCTGAAACTTTTCCGCGTAGGTTAAAATCGTCGCCTTGTAGTTCAATTTTTCCAGCAATTTTTCCGTAAAAAGAACCGTATCCTTTCTCCCGTCTTCAAACAAGAGAAAAAGGGCTTTTTTAGGCAGGGGCTTGCCCCGGTAATAATAGTCTTCCACGTCTTTTTGGCTGATTGTCACATATCCCAGCCGCTTTAAAGCTGTCAGCTCTTCTTCCAGTCTTTTTAAGGAAATCAAGCTGTCGCTGCCTTCCCGGTCAACCCCAAAGTAGGCCAGGGAAATAAAGCCATGGTCCTGCCCGTCAACAACTTCAGGATCATTTTTGCTATAGGGCTGGTAGCTTTTGAAAACGAAAAGGGCCTTGACCACCATGACCGCTAAAACAATCAAGCTGATCCATTCCAAAATTGATCTGACTAATTTGACCACATCCTTCTTGGTCTGCAGCCAGGGCCGGCGCTTATTCTTTTTCATTTGCACCACCCTCCATCTTCGCTTGCCGTTTTAGCTTCCGCTGGTCCTTTTTCTTCTCAGCCGCCACATCACTTGGCGTCTGCCGGGTCCCCCAAGTCGACTTCCAGAAGGTAACCCAGGCAATCGGCATCTGCCAGAGCAAGACCAGCTCGTAATAAATGCAGAAGAGGAAGCCAAAGGTCCAGGTCGTGCTCTTTCTCAAGAAGAGCTGGGCAAAAGACATCATCAAGCTCATCAATAGAAGGCCGACCAAAAATGTCCGCGGGAAAATATGCTGGGTCAATGGCACGTAAATCAAGTTATAAACCACCACGACCGGGGCCATGATCGGCACGATCAAGCCAATATAGAAGTTGATGGCCGCGTAAGGCTCCTTGCGCCACATAAAACGGCCGGCCATCAAAGATTCTCTCAGCCAGGACCGCTTCCAGCGCATCTGCTGCTTTAAAAAGACCCGGTGCTCGCGGGGAACGATCGTCGAGCAGACAGCCGTATCCTGGTAGCAGCAGCGGTGGTGGTTAAGAATAAAGTTGGTCATGGCCCGGTCATCGCCAAAAGTAGCCTTGTGGCCCAAGAAGCGCTGGTTGATCCAGCGGTCCTTGTACTTCATCACGAGTTCGCGCCGGTAGCAGGACAAAGGACCACTCAAGCAGGTTACCGAGTCAAAGACTCCTTCAGCTGCCTTCATGATCCGGAAGGCAATGTAGTAGCGGACCGACTGCATTTCGGTCAAGGCATTGGTGTAAGTATTAGCCACGTCACATCTGCCCGCGCAGCCGCCCATCTTCGGGTCCTGAAAGGGCTGGACTATATTGCGGACGGCATCTGGTTCTAAAAAGGAGTCAGAGTCGACAAACATGACCAGGTCAGTGTCAGTCTGCTCCACCCCCCGGACCAGGGCCGCCCTTTTGCCAGCGTTTTTCTCCTGGACGAAAAGCTTCACCCGGTCATTTACCCGGTAACGGTCCCCTTCCTTGTCGTTCAGCCTCTCTAGCAGCTCATGAATTTTAGCCACTGACTGGTCACTTGAACAGTCGTCAACGACATAGACCTTCAGCTTGTCGACCGGATAGGCCTGGTCCAGGCAGGACAAAATCGTCCGCTGAATCCATTTTTCTTCATTAAAACAAGGAATCACGATCGTCACCGAGGGGGTAAAGTCGGGATTGATCGGGACCGGCCGGTAGAGGCTGCCAAAAAGGTAACGAGTCAGCAAAAAAGCAGCCGCGATCAAGGAATAGCTGTACAAGATCGCGTTGTATTTGAAGTAGATGACTGATTCTGCCCGCATCAAAACCACGCAAAGGCTGACAAAAGCCAGGAGGATTGCCGCGCAAAGCAATAAATAGCGGTCCTTATGCCGGTCCATGTAGCTGGGCAGGGTCTGGGAAAATTCAATCCCCACTGCCTGGCTGGAGTCGACGCCGCGGACGACTTGCCCGCTGATCCTAAAGCGCATTTCGTGGCCTTCCGGCATGCTGCCGGCCGGGACCTTGAAGTTGAGGTGGACGTTTTTCGCCTCTTTTAAGAGGTCATAGTCGTCTTCTACCGCCAGAAGCATCCCCGTATCCGAAATATCCCGGCACTCCCCGGTCACCTTAAAAGGCCGGCCCTTGCTCTCCGCCTTGACTTTAACTGGGAAACGGCTGATATAGCGGACCCCTAAGGCATGTTCTTTTATCAGGGTCGTCAAGTCTTCATCATTAGTATACTTGCCCCGGCGGTCAAGATTGGTCCGCTGGCCCAGGGGGTCAGGAACGTGCGGCAATAGACGCCGGTCGCTTTTTTCTTTTAAGAGGACTTCCTCCTCTTTTTCTTGGCCCTTAGCCATCTTGCTCACCCCAATTCCTTACAGGCGCCAGTAAGTCAGCCCCAGCGCCTCTTCTTCTTCAGCAGGATACAGGCCCTTGACGTCAACCAGGACCCGGTCCTTATTTGCCAGCTCTTTTTTGTAAAAACTATTCAGATCCAGCTTTTTAAACTCGTCATGAGCCACGGCAATGACCAGACCGTCCAAATCCTTCATCTCGCTCATATCCGTCAAATCGATCCCATACTTTTGCTTGATGTCCCGGGGACTTGCATGCGGATCTGCCACCAAAACCTGGACTCCGTATTCTTCCAAGCCCTTGACGATATCAGCTGCCTTACTGTTTCTGGCGTCAGCTACGTTTTCTTTAAAAGTGATCCCCAGAAGGCCAACCCGGGCTCCCTTGACCGGCCGGCCAGTCAAGGCCAGCAATTTGATGGTTTTTTCGACCAAAAAGCCCGCCACCCGGTTGTTGATCTCCCGGCTCATCCGCAGGAGACTGGCATCGGCATTATATCTTTCTGCCTGCTGGATCAAATAGTAGGGGTCCACCCCAATGCAGTGGCCGCCGACCAGGCCCGGCTGAAAGCCCAGGGCATTCCACTTGCTGTTCATCCCCTTGAGGACTTCCTGGGTATCCAGGCCCAATTTGTCAAAAATCGCCGTGCATTCATTCATAAAGGCAATATTGACATCTCTTTGGCTGTTTTCCGTCACCTTGATAGCTTCCGCTGCCTTAATTGAGGAAACCGGCACCGTCTCTTCGATGACCAGGTCATAGACTTCCTTGACCGTTTGGCAGGTCTCCTGGTCCATGCCGGAAACGATCTTTTTGATATTGGTCAGGTGGTGCTGGCGGTCACCAGGGTTGATTCTTTCCGGCGAATAGGCGATTTTAAAATCTTGACAAATTTTCATGCCGCTGGCTTTTTCCAAAATCGGCCCGCAAAAGTCTTCCGTCATGCCCGGATACACAGTTGATTCATAAACAACGACTGCTCCTTTTTGCAAATTTCGGCCAACTGCTTGACTGGCCCCCTTTAAAGGACGGAGGTCGGGCTCATTGTCCTCGTAAACCGGGGTTGGGACCGCGATGATCACAAAATCGGCTTCTTTGATCCGCTTTTCATCGCTGGTAAAGTCGATCCCGCTTTGGCTGACGTCGCCCATTGAATGGGTCGGGTCTGCCCCCTTCCGGTAAGCCATAAGCTTATCCTCATTAATGTCAAAGCCGATCACCGGCACTTTTTTGGCAAATTCCACCGCCAGCGGCAGGCCGACGTAACCCAGGCCCACCACGCAGAGCTTGCCCTGTCCTTTGGTCAGTTTGTCAAAAATCTTCATTATTCCAAGTCCCTCTCTTTTCTCTAATTGCTTTCCTTCGCTCTTTGCCGGGAATAAGCTGCCGTATACTGGTCAACCCGGGCAAAGCTGTAGCCCGCTTTTTTCCAGATGGGAATCATGATGTCCAAAACCTGGGCGGTATACTTGGCATTTTCCAGCATGTGCATGACGATCACGCTGCCGTTTGTCACCTGGTAGTCATTGTCATCCTTGCCCGACCCGTATTTCAGGTCATGCAAGTACTTCTGGAAGCTGGTCTGCTCATAGTCATTGGTTGAAACGTCGCCGGAAACCGCGTACTGGAAGCCCACGTCAAAGACCGCCTCCAGGCCCTTTTTGGAAACTTCCAGAGTTGGCGGCCGGAAGTCCAGGGACAGGGCCTTTTTCCCAGCAACCTGGACGTTACCGACATACTTGTTCAGTTTCTGGTAAGACTGAGCCAGGTCTTCGCGCATGGCCGCGGTCTCCTTAGCCGTCAAATTGCGGTAGCTGCCCTTTTGGCTAGCCGCCAGGGGCCAGTGCGAGTTGGAGTGGCTGGCGATTTCATGACCATCAGCCGCGATTGCCCGCAGCAAGTTGGGATTTTTGTCCACGTTTTCGGTCAAGACGAAGAAGGTTGCCTTGACATGATGCTTTTTCAACACATACAGGATCTTATTGATGGATTCGTCGCTACCCCAGTC
>NZ_JBJEES010000074.1:0-2343 GCF_051873315.1 Lactobacillus sp. | reverse complement strand
GCCACGATCTGCCTGGTCCGCTGGTTCATGGCATTGGAGTTCTTCCAAGCCCGCATGAAAGCTGAGATCTGATCAGCCGGCAGGTTGATTAAAACGGCGATCAAACTCCAAAAAACTGCTTCGTCGTCTGGGCCCGCCTTAAGATCAGTGAAGACGGAGAGCTGGTCTTTTTTCCCCGCCAGGCCCGGGCATTCTTCACTTAAGCCTGTTGCCAAAAAGTCCTGGAAGGCCCGGCGGCTGTCCTTGCCCAGAGCCAGTTTGACAAATTCTTCTCTGATTCTTTCCACGGAAATCTTGCTTAAAAGCTCGTGGTTGTCAATAATTGCCTGCCTGGTCTTTTCTTCCAGGCTGAACGAAAGCTGGCTCATGAAACGGACTGCCCGCATCATCCGCAAGGCATCCTCGTGGAAACGTTCTTCCGCCACTCCGACCGCCTTGATAACGTGGCGCTTTAAGTCGCCCAGACCGTCAAAAAGATCAATAATCTCCCCTTGCCGGTTCATGGCCAAAGCATTGATGGTAAAGTCCCGCCGCTTTAGGTCCTCATCCAGGTTCTGCACGAAGGTGACCTTGTCCGGCCGGCGGAAGTCCTGGTAGCCGGATTCGGTTCTAAAAGTCGTGATTTCGTAGCTGGAGCCTCCATAAAGGACGGTCACGGTTCCGTGCTGGATGCCAGTGTCAATGCTTTTGGCAAAAGTCTCCTTGACCTCTTCCGGATAGGCACTGGTCGCGATGTCCACGTCATGAATCGGCCGCTCTAAGAGCAGGTCGCGGACGCAGCCGCCGACGAAATAGGCTTCAAAACCAGCTTCTTCCAACTTTTCCAGGACCGGCATGGCCTGGGTAAAAACTTCCGTTATACGAGTATTAGTCATCTTCTTCTCCACCTTGACTGTTTTTTGCTAAAATTGATTACGCATGGGGAATTATAAAAGAAAGGAGTATCGAAATGAACAAGCCAAAATTCAAATGGACCACTAGTGACACGATCGATATCCTGATGATTGCCCTGGGCTCAGCCATCTACGCCTTCAGCGTGGACATGGTGTCGATTCCCAACAAGCTGGCTGACGGGGGGCTATCGGGTTTCACCTTGATTATCCGCCACTTCTGGGGCATCAACCCTGGTATCAGCACCTTCATCATCAACATTCCCTTGATCTTTTTAGGCTTTAAGTATATGGGCAGGCGGGCCATGATTTATACCGTCTGGGGAACCCTCTGCCTGTCTTTCTTCTTGAGCGCGTGGACCCTGCAGTCTATTATAGACCAAGTTCCCCTCCATCACGACCCCTTCCTGGCCACGGTCACGGCCGGATGCTTGTCGGGACTGGGATTAGGCCTGGTCTTCCGCTTTAACGGCACGACTGGGGGCAGTGATATTATCGCCCGGGTTTTGCAGGAAAAATATGCTATCACCCCCAGCAAGGGCCTTCTGGCTTTGGACTTTTTAGCCCTGGCCTGCTCTTTGTCCTACCTGGACTTTTTCCACGTTGGCTACACAATGGTGTCTTGCTTTATTCTCTCCAAGGTCATGGCCTTGGTAACTGAAGGCGGGACCCGGGCCAAGGGGGTCTTCATCATTTCCCAAAACTACAAGAACATCGCCAAACTGATCGACTTGAAACTGGAACGCGGCTTTACCTACATCAATGCTGAAGGCGGATATTCAAGCGATCCCCGCCACATGATCTACCTGGTCCTGTCGCCAAGGGAAATCCCGGAATTAAAGAAAATCGTCAAGCAAGAAGACCCCAAAGCCTTCATCACTTTCTTTGACGTCAACGAAGCTCTTGGCGAAGGCTTCAGTTACAAGACCAAACAATCCAGCTTATTTATCAGAAAGTAAAAGGAGTCACGCATGTGACTCCTTTTTTCATACATTAATCGTCTTTTCCAATCCGCTCTGCTGCTGTCCGCAGCTTTTTGGCAAATACTGGAGCCAAATGCTTGAGCAAGCGAACCGGTTCGATCTGGCCCTTGACATAAGCATTGCTGAGCATTAAGTAAGCTATCGTTTTGCCAAGCTCATTCTTCACGGGCACAAGCAGCAGCTGGTCAATAGCGTACTTATCCAAAAATTCTTCCTGTTCACTGAAATCAGCCTGCTTCTGGGCAAATTCCTTGACATCAGGAATCAGCAGATAATCCTTCCTTTGCAGCAAGTCGCTGAAAGGCTTCAAGAAGCGGTTGCTGATGTTTTCGAGCCTGTCTTCAACCGGCTGGGCATAAGGAGCTGTCCATTCGTAGTTAATTGAGAAGCTGTCAGTTCCGATTTCCAAAAGCACCGCGTGCGAAGCCTGAGTCACGTCACCAATTTCCTGCAAGGCATTCTGGATTGCT
>NZ_JBJEES010000073.1:0-8772 GCF_051873315.1 Lactobacillus sp. | reverse complement strand
AACGGCTCGGAATGAATGAGGTTTAATTTTTTAAGAAAAATCAGAGGAAAACGGTCACGGTAAAGCGATTTACCTTTAAATAGATAAGTTAAAACGAACGTTATAAAAAATGTGAAAGAATTGTTGTAAAATAAAACCATTGCTTAGTGTGCTTGTTAGCTGGCTGAGTAAAATGTGTAAATATTCTATATTTTTAAGTAATAGATAGACTATATTTTAGAGGAAAAACTTAAGGCTATGAAAAAGGAAGATAAGAAACGCAACCTGTTCGGCAAGGATTATTTGATGCTGTCAGCAATGACCATCGGTTTACTTGCTGGCGCGGGCAAGGCACAAACCGTTAAGGCTGATACTGTTGACAAGGCAACGACTGAGGTTAAGGCGGCAACAACTACAGCCGCCACTACTGCTACTACGACTACCACCACAGCCAACAATTCTACTGCGGCTACTACTGTAGCTAATGACAATACTGCAACTGGTACTAACAATAATACTAGTACCACAAATACTGGGACAACTAGCGCAGCAACTGGCAATACCGACCAAGGTACTACTGGCACTACAACCGGCACCACAGGTTCAACTGGCACGGCCACTGGTACTCCAGATCCAACTAACCCAGGTTCAACTGGCACTACTACTGGCACCAATCCGGACACTAAGAGTACTGGGAACACGACTGACAACCCTGGTTCATCAAGTGACAATACTCAGACCCATCCCGGCTCATCAACTGGCAATACTTCTAGCGACCAGACTTCGGATTTGGGCAAGCAAAACGTCAGCGAAGACGTCTCAAACGAAAACATTGGCGAAGGCTCGGTTATTAACAGCTACCTAACCACGCAAACTGCCAAAGACAACTATGCAAAACTGAATGACACTGGCAAGAAAATCGTGGCTGCCGCTTTAAGAGAAGGCAGTACCTTGGAACTGGACAAGCTGACTGATACGCAGATTGCTGCTTTGAACAAGATGGTTCTGAACAAGACGGACGACAACCAGTATACTTTTAAGGATTATGATTCAATTACCAAAAAGATTGTCAACCGTGACAGTAGCTCCCAAATCCCGCTCTTTAATGGTGAGAAAGTTGTCAATATGCCTGGCTTGGAAAAGGTCAAGGACGCGGAGACAGGTGAAGAAGCAACCATGGATATCTGGGACTCTTGGCCAGTGCAAGACCCGGAAACTGGTTACGTACAAAACTGGAATGGCTACCAGTTGGTCGTGGCAATGATGGGGATTCCGCACAAGAGCGACAGTCACCTGTACCTGCTTTACAGCAAGTATGGTGATAACAACTTTGCTAATTGGAAAGTTGCTGGCTCAATCTTTGGCTACAACAATGACCCATCTACTGGTCAATGGTCCGGTTCTGCCATGCTTAATGAAGATGGTTCAATCCAGCTCTTTTATGCTAATGTTCTTGTTCAAGAAAGTAATAACCAAAGAGTTGCTACTGTCACCGTAAATATTGGCCAAAACGCTGACGGTGTTTACATCAAGAACACTGAAAATGACCACATACTTTTTATCGGTGATGGTACTGTTTACCAAAACTATGAACAATGGAAGAACAGCGAAAACCGTGGAGCAAACAACCCACAAATGCGTGATGGCCACGTCTTTAAGGACAGCGATGGCAGTTACTATCTCGCCTTTGAAACTGCTACTGGTGATCTCGGCGACGATCCAGAAGGAGCTGACAATCTGTACGATTGGAGCAGATACGGTGGCAACGCTGCTTACAACGTAAGTGAATTGTTCAAGTTACTCAACAGTACCGACATGTACACTAGAGCGATCGTAAGCAACAGTGCGATTGGTTTGCTCAAGCTTGACATGAGTGACCCTAAGAATCCTAAAGTAGCTACTGACGAAAATGGTAAGCAGGTTCTTTACAATCCATTGGTTAAGACTGTATTGTCAGGGGACGAAATTGAACGTCCTGACTTGGTCAAATTGAATGGCAAGTACTACCTCTTTGTCGATGCCCGGGTTAACCACGCAGCTGACACTGATTTAGCTGTTAATACCAACATCGCGGTTGGGGATAACGTCACTATGCTGGGGTTTGTTTCTGACAAGGTTGATGGGGACTATGTTCCTTTAAACGGTGATGGCTTGGTTGTAGGTGCTTCAGTACCATCTACTTGGCGGACTGCTACCTACTCATACTATGTAGTCAAGATTAATCCAGCTAACTTAAAGAGTGATAAGATTACGGTCAATGGCGTAACTTATGACAAGGACTACTTCGTCAACCACGTTGTTTTGGTCAACTCCTACATGGGTAACCGGGGTGAAGTCGCTGGCAAGGGGCTCAACTCGACTCTTGGGCCAAGCTTCTTGGTTTTGATCGATGGCGACAAGACAACAGTTTTGGCCAACTCGGTTACTGACCAAGGTGTTTGGGATTGGAACGAAAACAGTCCTAAGCCTGAACTGGCAGCCGCATCTTTAAAGGAAGCCAAGCGGTCAACTGACAGCTTCAGCTTCCAAGTCAACAAGGACGGCTACTGGTACCTGTATAACGACTCAACCGACGACGGTTCAATCAAGATGCAAACTGGCTTCCAATATCTGGCAAGTCAAAACAAGACGGTTTACTATGACCCATCAACTGGCCACATGCTCTACGGCCTGCAGAAGATTGATGGTAAGACTTACTACTTTACTCCAGGTTCAGGTGCAAGATTTGGCGGCCAAATTAAGCTTGACGGCTACTGGTACCTCTTCAGCAAGGAAGACGGCGTAATGCAGACTGGCTTCCAGTACATCGCCAGCCAAAACAAGACTGTTTACTACGACCCAGCTACTGGTCACATGCTGTACGGTCTGCAAAAGATCAATGGCAAGACTTACTACTTCGCTCCAGGTTCAGGCGCAAGAGTTACTGGCCAAATTAAGATCAACGGCAAGTGGTACATGTTTGACAAGAAGACCGGCGTGATGCAAACTGGCTTCCAGTACATCGCCAGCCAAAAGAAGACTGTCTACTACAGTCCTAAGACCGGCCAAATGCTGTATGGCCTGCAGAAGATCAACGGCAAGTGGTACATGTTTGACAAGCAGTCAGGTGCTAAGATCAGCTACCAGAAGGTTGGTACTTACATCCGTTTGAAGCACAACGCTGCACTTTACTCAGCTAAGGGCAAGCGTACTAAGACCAAGACCTACAAGAAGGGCCTGTACACTAAGTCTGTCGGCATCCGAATTATCAAGGGCAAGGTTTACTACAAGCTCAGCAACGGCAAGTATATCAAGGCTGGCAACATTACTGTCGGCAAGAAGCGTACTCTTAAGAAGAATGCCTACATCTATGTTAAGAAGGGCAAGAAGGTTAAGGCACTCAAGGGCTTGCAAAAGAAGGGGAGCACTAAGTACACTTACGGCTCAGTAGTCATCTTCCAAGGCAAGAAGTTCTACGCTGTAGCTAGCGGCAAGTACATCAAGTCCGCAAACTTCTAATATTAAACAAAAAAATCCCGCATCAGCGGGATTTTTTCTTTGACCAAGATGTGAAAATACTCTTCAAAAAAGATAAAAAAATTGTCGTCAGCATCCATTTGATTCAAGTTTAACTATAATGAAGATAATGATTTTTATCTCAAAAGAATAGGATACTGGTGAAAATATTGAAAAATGACAAGGATATAAATACCAGAGTCGGCAAGCGAAAGAAGAATGGCAAAATCAAGCGCATCTTCTGGAGCGTTCTGGGCGTTCTCCTGGTAGGGATCGGTTGCTTTGCCTACTATGAGTACCATACGGTGAAGAACGCGGCAGATTCAGCTTACAAGTCCGGCGGGATCAGCAGTGCTGAAAATGGGAGCAAGAATTCCGTTATCAGCAGCTCCAAGCCGATCGCGATCCTCTTGATGGGGACAGACACCGGGGCCTTGGGCAGAACCTACAAGGGACGGACTGATTCAATCATGGTCGCGGTCATCAACCCTAAGACCAAGAAGACGACTTTGGTCAGCTTCGAAAGAGACCAACAGGTCAATCTGCCTGACTATCCGGACAAGTCGCCTTCCAAGTTGAACGCGGCCTATGCTTACGGCAATGCCAAGGAATTGGCCAAGGTCTTGAAGAAGTACTACAATATTCCAATCAATGCTTACGTTTTGATCAATATGGGCGGGCTTAAGACCATTGTCAACAAGGTTGGCGGGATCGATATTGCTCCGGTGCTGTCTTTCAGCTATGAAGGCTATACCTTTACCAAGGGCAAAACGACCCACATGAACGGGGCCAAGGCTTTGGCATACTCACGTATGCGCTATGACGACCCGCAAGGTGACTACGGTCGGCAAAAGCGGCAGCGGCAAGTTTTGTCTGCACTTTTGAAGAAGGCGGAAAGCGCGACGACCTTGCTCAATTCCAGCTTTATCTCATCATTGTCCAAACAGGTGCAGACTGACTTGACCTTCAGCGATATGACCGCTTTGGCCAAAAACTATGTTGCCGCCACGAAGAACTTGAAGACCGACTACACTCACGGGACGGGCTACATGCAGGATGGCGTTTCTTACCAGAAGATTTCTGTTTCAGAGCGGCAGAGAATCAGTAACTTGATCAGAAAGGCCCTGGGCCTGAAGACCAAGAAGGTGAAGACTGATTCAATCGACACTTCAACCAGCTCAAGCAGCACGACCACTTCAAGCAGCTCAGCCGGCACAACCGGCTCCGCCCCTGGCAACAATGCTGGTCCAGGCACAAATGCTGGCAGCAATTACAATGCCGGCTCTGGCACGCCGGGCGGCTCAAATGGGCCAGGCCAAAATACTGGCGCGGGTTATTAAAACAAGAAACAAGGGAGTCGAACGGTCCAGTTTGACCCCTTTTTGCGTGCCCTCTTTATTTACCCGGGCTAAATACCTGAAAGGTCTGGTAAAATTAAAGTGTTAGACAATAATTTTCTGAATTTTTAAAGAAAAACAGAAGAAAGTGATTTAATTGGTGCAGACACCGCGTTTTTATATATAATGAAACTATTGCATCAATTCTAAAGATTGGACATATGGTGAAAAGCTGTGAATGAGAAAAAGATAAATTCAAGAACAGAACAGCGCAAGAAGCGCAACAAGTTTTGGCGGATCTTCTGGTCTGTCATTGGGGTAATCGTGCTTGGTCTGGCTGGCTTTGCCTGGTATGAATACAGCTCAGTCAAGAACGCGGCCAACACTGCTTACAGATCCGGCGGGATCAGCAGTGCCGAAAACGGGAGCAAGAACGATGTCATCAGCAACAAGAAGCCGCTGGCAGTCCTCTTGATGGGGACTGACACCGGGGCCTTGGGCAGAACCTACAAGGGCCGGACCGACTCCATCATGGTCGCGGTCCTCAACCCCAAGACCAAGAAGACTACCTTGGTCAGCTTTGAACGCGACATCCAAGTCAACCTGCCAGATTATCCGGAATACTCACCGTCTAAGCTGAACGCGGCTTACGCTTATGGCAATGCCGGTGAATTGGCCAAGGTGCTGAAGAAGTACTTCAACATCCCAATCAATGCCTACGTTCTGGTCAACATGGGCGGGCTTAAGACCATCGTCAACAAGGTTGGCGGGGTCGACATCTCACCAGTCTTGAGCTTCAGCTATGAAGGCTATACCTTCACCAAGGGCCAGAAGACCCATATGGACGGGGCCAAGGCTCTGGCATACAGCCGGATGCGTTATGACGACCCAGAAGGCGACTACGGCCGCCAGAAGCGGCAGCGGCAAGTGCTGCAGGCTCTGGTCAAGAAGGCGGAATCCGCCCAAACCTTGCTGAATACGAGTTTTGTTTCATCATTGTCCAAGCAGGTTCAAACCGACTTGACTTTCAGTGATTTGACTTCCCTGGCCAGCTCATACCTGCCAGCCACGAAGAATGTCGTAACTGACTACACTCACGGGACTGGCTTTATGGAAGACGGTGTCTCATACCAGAAGGTATCTACGGCTGAGCGTCAGAGAATCAGCAATTTGATCAGAAAGGCCATGGGCCTTAAAACCAAGACGGTTCAGTAAGCGAGAATAATTTAGAAAATGCTGGGTGCAAACATCCAGCATTTTTTGCTTATAGCGGCGATCTGCGATTGGTGATGCACAATCCAGGTCAAAAATGTTATACTTGAATACAATGCGGTTAATAGTGTCTTTGACTGATACGCTTAAACTGAATGATTCTTATAAGCAAAGAAGAACCGCTGAAATATTTTAGTTGTTAAGTTGTACGGGTAATAAATGAGTAAAGAAGCAAAATCGTCCAATTACGAGACCGACTTGGGCGCCTACAAGTATATAAAGAGATTCTTGGACATTGTCGGCAGCTTGCTGGCACTGATAGTTTTCTCGCCGATTTTCTTGCTTCTGTCCCTAATCATCAAGGGCCAGGATGGCGGATCAGCTTTTTTTGCCCAAGAAAGAATTGGCAAGGGCGGCAAGCCCTTTAAGATGTACAAGTTCCGTTCCATGAAAATGGACGCGGAGAAGATCTTGAAAAGCGACCCTGACTTGTATGCCAAATATGTAGCAAACGACTACAAGCTGCTGGCTGAAGAGGATCCAAGAATCACACCAATCGGCCGCTGGATGCGGCGGACGTCAGTTGATGAGCTGCCGCAATTCGTCAATATTCTCAAAGGCGACATGAGCATCATTGGACCACGTCCGGTGGTGGAGAAAGAGCTGGAAGAATATGGTGACCGCAAGGCCAAGTTTCTTTCAGTTAGGCCAGGTGCCATGGGCCTTTGGCAGGCAACGGGCCGCAGCAATATCAGCTATCCGGAGCGCTGCGATGTTGAACTGGAATATATTGACAACATCTCTTTTGCCTATGATGTGAAGATCTTCTTCCAGACGATTTTTAGTATTTTCAAAAAAGAAGGGGCTTATTAGTGAAGGTTAAAGTATTAGTCGCGGCCCACAAGCAGTTTCCAATGCCGGCCGATTCTGTCTACATGCCGGTTTTGGTTGGCGCGGTCAAGAACTACAAGCCTGGAATCGGTTACCAGCGCGATGACGAAGGCGACAACATTTCAGCCAAGAATCCCTATTATAACGAGCTGACCGGGATTTACTGGGCTTGGAAGAACTTAAAAGACGTTGACGCGGTGGGTCTGGTTCACTATCGCCGCTATTTTTACGTGAAGAAGCCTTTCACCTTGGAAAATGTCGCGAACGAGGCCGACTATGCCAAGCTGCTTGAAAAATATGACGTAATTGTCCCGACCAAGCGGAACTACTATATCGAAAGCAACTACGAACACTATGTTCACGCCCACCCGGCAGAACCTCTGGACAAGACCAGAGAGATTCTGGCCAAGGACTATCCTGACTATCTGCCAGCTTTTGACATGATGATGAAGCGGCGCAGCGCCCACATGTTTAACATGTTCGTCATGAAGAAGGAGCAGTTTGCCGACTACTGTCAATTCATCTTCAGCGTTTTGAGCAAGCTGGAGGGGCAAATCGATATTTCCGGCTATTCCGTCCAAGACCAGAGAGTCTATGGTTATATTTCAGAGCGGTTGATGGATGTTTGGCTTTACACGACCAAGCAGAACTATACTGAAATGACTTGGGGCCAGCTGGGCGGAGAAAAGAAGATCAAGAAGGGGATCAACCTCATCAAGCGCAAGCTTGGCGTTGGCAAGAAGCAAACCCACTTTTAGGAAAGAAGAACAGGAGAGAAAATTATGGCTGATTATTTAGTAGTCGGTGCAGGTCTTTTTGGCGCTGTGTTTGCCCGCGAAGCTGCCAAGCGCGGCCACAAGGTGACGGTAATTGAAAAGCGTGACCACATTGCCGGCAATATCTACACCAAGGAAATCGACGGCATCCAGGTTCACCAGTACGGGGCCCACATTTTCCATACCTCCAACAAGGAAGTCTGGACCTATGTCCAGCAATTCGCGGAATTCAACCGCTACACCAACAGCCCGGTAGCCAACTACAAGGGCAAGATGTACAACCTGCCTTTCAACATGAACACCTTCAACCAGATGTGGGGCGTCCGGACGCCGCAAGAAGCCATGGACAAGATCAACGAGCAGCGCTCTGAAATGGCGGGCAAGACCCCGCAAAACCTGGAAGAGCAGGCAATTTCTTTGATCGGCCGCGACATTTACGAAAAGCTGATCAAGGGCTACACGGAAAAGCAGTGGGGCAGAAAGGCAACTGAACTGCCGGCATTCATCATTAAGCGCCTGCCAGTCCGCTTGATCTACGACAACAACTACTTCAACGATGACTACCAGGGCATCCCTAAGGGCGGCTACACCAAGCTGGTGGAAAACCTGCTCAAGGATGACAAGATCACGGTCAAGCTGAACACTGACTTTTTTGCCAAGAAGGACGAATACCTGCAAAAGTTTGACAAGGTCGTCTACACCGGCCCGATCGACGAATTCTTTGACTACCGCTTGGGTGAACTGGAATACCGGTCTCTCCGCTTTGAAACTGAAGAAAAGAACGTCGGCAACTACCAAGGCAACGCCGTGATCAACTACACCGACGCTGAAACGCCTTATACCCGGGTAATTGAACACAAGCACTTCGAATTCGGCAAGGGTGACCCGGACAAGACCATCATCACCCGGGAATATCCGGCTGACTGGCACCAAGGCGATGAGCCTTACTACCCGGTCAACAACGAACGGAACAACTCCCTGTATGCCCAGTACAAGGAACTGGCTGACAAGGAAGATGCTAAGGTTATCTTCGGCGGCCGCCTGGGCCAGTACAAGTACTACAACATGGACCAGGTCATCGC
>NZ_JBJEES010000072.1:0-8931 GCF_051873315.1 Lactobacillus sp. | reverse complement strand
CGGGTTCGGTGAGACGAACGGCGTCGCGAACGTCGGTCTCGTCGGCCCGATCCTCACCTACCTCATCCCGCTCGCGATCGCGTTCCAGGGCGGCCGCATGGTCTACGAGACCCGCGGTGCCGTCGTCGGCGCGATCATGGCGATGGGCGTCATCCTCGGTGCCGCCGGCACGGTGATGATCCTGGGCGCGATGATCTGCGGTC
Source organism: Lactobacillus sp. (assembly GCF_051873315.1). GTDB lineage: Bacteria > Bacillota > Bacilli > Lactobacillales > Lactobacillaceae > Lactobacillus. Next base: position 8,728 of record NZ_JBJEES010000072.1, on the reverse strand, counting down.
CGCTCGGTGCCTGGCTCATCAAGCAGATCGACAAGATCAAGAAGCCAATTACCCTGGTCTTCTACGGTGACCACTACCCGTCAATCGTTTCCCAGTCATACACGTCTAAGTACCCGGTTCAAATGCACTCGACCCGCTACTTCATCTACTCTAACAAGTACGCTCGTCAGCATGGGGCTAAGGCTAAATTGACTTCCAAGACCAACTACGTCAACACCAGTGACTTCATCGCCATGATGCTGGAACAGACCAACAGCAAGGTGACGGCTTACCAGGCACTTTTGACTGAAGTGCACAAGAAGCTGCCAGCCTTGACTATCAGCTACAGCGATGACACCGGCTTTACCCTGGTCGACCAAAAGGGCAAGGAAGTTGACCCGAAGACCTTGACCAGCTCACAGCAAGCTCTGCTCAAGGACTACGAAATGATCCAATACGACATGACGGCTGGTTCAGCCTATGCCTTGAAGATCAAGGGCTTCTATACCATGAAGAAATAGTTTAAACAGCCAGAATACCTGGCAAAAGCAGACTAACTTAGCAGGTTAGCCTGCTTTTTTGTTAAAACGTATTTGATTGGTATGTTACAATTTTTCTAGCTCTTGAAAAAAATAGAGGATTGTAAATATAAAACTAATGAAAAAACAAGTAAAAAATCTTTGGGCTTATCTTTGGCCGCTTTTGGCAGTTGCTTTGGTAACAACGGTGGTTATTTGGCCGCAGCTGCAGGCTAAAAGGGTAATTATTGCTGGAGATGCCCGCTTTCACTTTGGCCGCTTTTATGATGCGGCCATGCAGATTAAGACTGGCCATTACAGCTTTTTTCAAACAAACTATGGTTTCCAGCAAAGCGGCCGGATCATTAACGCCTGCTATGGGCCATTGTTTGCCTATTTTAATGGTGCCTTGCTTCTGCTGTGCGGAAATTGGTTTACTTTTCAAATCATCAGTATTTACCTGCTTTGCCTGTTAGCCGCGGGAAATATGATGCATCTTTTACGCTATAGCGGCGTCAGCAAAATCGCCAGTTTGCTCTTAAGCTTGGTGTACATCAATATCGGCATGATACCCGCTTTTATCAACGCCAGTTCCTTTAGCGGCTGGGGGCAGGCCTTCATGCCCTTGGTCCTGCTTAATGGGGTGCGAATGGTTAAAGACCAGGAAAAGCCGATCGATTGGGTCATCCTTGGGGCAACGATGGGTTTGCTTTTGCAGGTTCACCTGCTCAGCGCCCTATTGGCATGCGTGCTTTTGGCCCCGTTTTTCTTGCTGGCGCTTTTTAAAAAGAGAAATGTTTGGAAAGACTTCTTTAAGGCAGTTGCATTGGCCAGCGCATTGGGCTTGAATACGATTGTTGCAGTTTTTTGGCTGGCTGCCAGCAACAAGATGGCCCACTTGGATGCCTATAATATGGCAGTAAGCGGCTTGAAGCTGGGAAGTTACCAAAACGACCTGGGAAGCAGCTATGGACAGTTGATGCCGATGTTTTTGGCCATAATTCTTTTGAATTTCCTGTACATCTTTTTTAACCGGGCTGCCAAAAGCGTGGAAAAGCTTTTGGCAATATGGTCTTTAGTACTTATGCTCATTGCATCCAACCGTTTTCCTTGGGGATATGTGCAAAATAAGTGGCCAGTTCTGGCCAGCAACTTTCAGTTTCCATTCCGTTTGGTGGTTATAATCTACCCAATGGTGATTCTGTCTTTTGGCTTAAGTATCCAGAAACTTGCAGCTAAAGGCGGGAAGCCGTTCTTGCTGCTTTTATCGCTGGCTTTGCTGCTAGATACGGCTGTCCCGGTAGCGGAAAGCCATCGGAAAAATACTTTTCACGCTAATGGAACGCCTGAAATGGCCCAGGTAGTGGGCAAAGGGCTTAAACCCTTGATTTCTGTGATGAGTTATGGCAATCAGCCGGATTATTTGCCCGTTGTTGGGAAAGAAGACAACTTAGGCCACAAATACCATATGCTGGTAATTAAACGCTGGAAGAAGTTTGACCACCAGGTAATGACTGGCGGCAGGCTTAAATTAAGCTGGACAAGTACTGGCGGCAAAATAACCTTGCCACTTGTTGCATACTCGCAGACAGAATTAACGCTCAATGGCCGCAAGATCCATAATCTAAAAAGAAAAAGCGGCGGATTCCCGGTTGTGCGGGCTAGAATGGGCAAGAATACCGTGATTATGACCTTTAAACAGCCTTTATGGTGCAGCTTGCTGATTAACCTGTGCTGGTTTTCCTGGCTGCTGCTCCTCCTGCTGCTTTTTAAAAAGGCGCTTGACCCCGGGGCGAAATCATGTTATTTTTATAAAAACGCGACAGCGAAGTAGCTGCCTGGTTCAGCGTTCAGAGAACTAGCGGTTGGTGCGAGCTAGACAGGCCAGGCAGACGAAATACAGCGCGGGGAGGAGAGCCCCGTTAAGAAGCTCCAAAGAGGCACTTTGTGCGAACGTGGGTGGTACCACGGCTAAGACAGAATTTAGTCGTCCCTGGATCTTTTGATCCAGGGACTTTTTTTATCCGGAGGCAGAAATGGCAAATTTTGACATTTTGGAAGATTTGAAATGGCGCGGCGCCATCAACCAGGAAACTGACGAGGAAGGCTTGCGGGATTACCTGGCCAAGCATGACGACCTGGCTCTTTACTGCGGGACTGACCCGACTGGTGACTCCCTGCACATCGGTCACTTGATTCCTTTCATGATCTTGAAGAGATTCCAACTGGCCGGCTACAAGCCAGTCATCGTTATCGGCGGGGGTACCGGGTCAATCGGCGACCCATCTGGCCGGTCAACTGAACGGGTCCTGCAGTCTGAAGAAACGATCAAGCACAATGAAGAAGCGCTGACGGCGCAGATGGTCAAGCTTTTTGGCACGGAAAACTTCCGCATCGTCAACAACCGCGACTGGCTGGGCAAGATGACCCTGCTGGAATTCCTCCGCGACTACGGCAAGCTCTTCCAGGTCAACAACATGCTGAACAAGGAAGTCGTTGCCAGCCGGCTGGAAAACGGGATCTCCTTCACTGAATTCTCCTACCAGATTCTGCAGGCCATCGACTTCTACATCTTGAACCGGGACCACGGCGTTCAAATGCAGATCGGCGGGGCTGACCAATGGGGCAACATCACGGCCGGGATCGACTTGATCCATCGTTTGGAAGGGGCAGACCGGCCAGCCTTTGGCTTAACTATCCCATTGATGCTGAAGGCTGATGGGACCAAGTTCGGCAAGTCTGCCGGCGGCGCTGTCTGGCTGGACCCGGAAAAGACCAGTCCTTACGAATTCTACCAATTCTGGATCAACCAGGATGACCGGGACGTCATCAAGTACCTCAAGTACTTCACCTTCCTCAGCCATGAAGAAATCGACGCCTTGGAAGAAAAGGTCAAGACTGAACCTTGGAAGCGGGAAGCCCAAAAGCGGCTGGCGGAAGAAGTGACTAAGTTCGTTCACGGCGAAAGCGGCTTGAAGGAAGCCCAAACGGTCACTGAGGCCCTCTTCTCCGGCAACGTGAAGGACTTGACCACCAAGCAGGTAGAAATCGCCCTGGCCAAGGCGCCAAGTGCTGAGAGCGGGGCAGAAAAGAAGAATCTGGTGGACTTCCTGGTTGACACCAAGATCGAATCATCCAAGCGGCAGGCCAGAGAAGACGTTAACAACGGTGCCATCTACGTCAACGGCGACCGGATCCAGGACACTGACTTTGAAGTTGACCCGGCAGCTGCTTTTGACGGCAAGTTCGTCATCATCCGCAAGGGCAAGAAGAAGTACACCTTGGTGCACATCAAGGGCTAATAGATGTTTAAGAAAGTTTCCAAACTGGAAGCTTTCTTTTTCTTTTTTCTCGCTTTTATCTTTTTGCCGAAAAGAAGCCGGCATGTTACAATTAAGGCGCTGCTGTAGCTCAGGAGGTAGAGCACCGCCGTGGTAAGGAGGAGGTCGCCAGTTCAAATCTGGCTAGCAGCTTATGATCAGCAAAAGTGATTAAATTATTTGCATCGCTCTTCAAAATACTGATATACTAAGAATTATTAGTCAATTGTTATTTTGGAGGGGATCGCATGCAGAAATTTTCGACCCGGCTCTTGGTCATTCGGCGGCGATTCGCCAATTTTGCCAATACGACGGCCATTGTCCTGGTTATTTTTACAGTTGCTTTAGCCGCGATAGAAACCCGGTCACGGGACTTCATAGCTGATGACGGGAAGTTTTACCTGCTGGACGGGAAATACTTGCTGGCCCATCTTTTGATCGCTGGGCTGCTGACGGCTTTGCTGGTTTTGCTCCGCTATTTTTTGCAAAGGCAGAAGCAGCTGGAATACATGTCCAGCCGGGACGACTTGACCACCCTTTTGAACCGGGCGGCCTTTGATGACCGGGTCAATGACTACCTTCGCCAGCATCCGGCTGCCCAGGGCAGCTTCGTCATGCTGGACATCGACAATTTCAAGCTGATCAATGACGTCCATGGTCACAATGTGGGTGACCAGGTTCTGGTGACTTTGGCCCTCAACATGGAGAGTACCCTGGGCAGCGAGGCAATCATTTGCCGCAACGGGGGTGATGAATTCTGCGCGTTCGTTCCGGGCACAAGCGACGACCAGGTCGCCAATCTGGCCAAGCTGGACCAGGTTTTTTCCGCTAAAGAGCAGCAGTATCCTTTTTCCATTTCCCTGGGCTATGTTCACTACCCCCAGCAGGCCGTCTCGGTGGCTGATGCCCTGGCTAAGGCAGACCTGGCCCTTTACGTGGTCAAGGACGATGGCAAGCATGGCTGGCGGGAGTACAACGATGCAATGACGCGGACTGACCGGAAGCAGTTTGGCTTTACCTTAAGGGAGGTGGCCGACAACCTGCCGGTTTCTTTCTTCATTTGCCAGGCAGAAGGGGAGAGGGAAATTCTTTTTGCCAACCAGTCCCTTCTGGACATGCTGGGCTTCAAGGGTTTCGCGGATTTAATTGCCTTTACGGCTGGCAAGCTGCTGGGTTTAATCTACCCTTCTGACCGGGCATTGCTTGACTTGGTGGCCGGTGAGGATGCAAGACGGGTACCTGACCGGCCGCGCTGCTTGTCTTGCCGCCTGCTAACCAAGGATGGCGGCTGCGAGAAGGTCTTCAGCAAGACCCGGCTAGTTGAAGACGCCCGCTATGGCAAGGTCTTTTATATCACCTTGTCATTGCAGAATGATTATAAGATTCTAAAAGAGAACTAGGAACTCTAGTTCTCTTTTTTGCTTGCATTTTTAGAGCCATCCGCTATAATTGAAAAAATAATTAAAGCAAACACGGAGGTAAAAATGGAACGGAAACTGATCGCGGATTTTGTCAAAGAAAACCTGGCCGAAGAAAGAACGGGGCATGATTACTACCACGGCCAGCGGGTGGCGGTTTTAGCTGAAAGAATGCTGCTGGCTGATCACCCGGAGTCTAGCCAAAAGAGCCGGGACATCGCTTATACGGCGGGCTTTGTTCACGATACGATCGATGAAAAGGTCTGCCCAAACCCAAGTGAAGTTTTGGCCAAATTACGGGAAGTCTTCACGGCAGCCGGCTTAAGCCGAGAGGACCAGGAAAACGTCTTTTTCACGATCGAGCACATGTCTTTTTCCAAAAACATTGACCGCCACTACCAACTTTCTTTAGAAGGAGAGTACGTCCAGGATGCCGACCGGCTGGAGTCTCTGGGGGCGATGGGAATTGCCCGGGCTTTCGTTTACAGCGGCAAGCACGATGACAAGATCTACGACCCGGAAATTCCGCCGATGGAATTGGTCAGTCATGATCAATACCGGAATCATGAAGAAACTACGATCAATCATTTTTATGAAAAGCTTTTTAAGCTGGAAGGGCTGATGAACAGCCAGGCCGCCCAAAAGGAAGCCCGCCGGCGGACAGAATACATGCGGGATTTTGTCCAGGAATTTAAGCAGGAGTGGTATTTAAATTAGAGGAAATTAACAAACTGGCCAGGTGATGACATCTTTTTAGCTTTTTATGGGCAAAAATTTATTTTTCTTTAAGTTAGCCCTTGAAAAGAGTCTAACTTAGAATTATAATCAATTTATCATGTTGACTGAGAGACGGCTTAAAGCTGTGTTGGCCATCTTTTCAGCGCAAACAAATATGTGTTATAAGGAGAAAAAAGATGAAGTTATCTAAGACTTTGAGCGTTGGTGCAACTGTGCTGGCATCAGCTGCTCTCTTGGCTGCCTGCGGCGGCAACAGCAGTAAGGAATCCTCTTCTTCAAAGAAGACTTTGAACTGGACGGTTGCTTCTGAAATCCCAACCATGGACATGTCCAAAGCCACTGACGCTACTTCCTTCAACCAGTTGTCAAACACTATGGAAGGTCTGTACCGTTTGGGCAAGAACTCCAAGTTGGAAAAGGCTTTGGCAACCAGCGAAAAGGTTTCTAAGGACGGGAAGACCTACACTTACACTCTGCGCAAGTCCAAGTGGAGCGACGGCAGCGACGTTACTGCCCAAGACTTCGTCTACTCATGGCGCAGAACTATTGACCCAAAGACTGCTTCACAAGATTCCTACCTCTTCTCCTGGATCAAGAACGCTGACGCGATCGTAGCCGGCAAGAAGAAGGCCAACACTTTGGGCGTTAAGGCTGTTGGCAAGTACAAGCTGGTTGTTACTTTGGAACGCCGGATCGCTTACTTTGACAAGCTGATGGGCTTTGCCGTCTTCTTCCCACAATCAGAAAAGGCCGTAACCAAGTACGGTTCTAAGTACGGTACTGCTTCTAAGTACATGCTTTACAACGGTCCGTTCAAGCAAACCGGCTGGACTGGCTCAAACCTGTCCTGGAAGATGGTCAAGAACCCATACTACTGGGACAAGAAGAACGTCAAGCTTGACACTATCACTTGGAGCGTACAAAAGACTCCATCAACTTCTTACAACCTTTACCAATCAAACAAGCTGGACTACACTGGCCTGGACGCTTCACAAACCAAGCAATTGAAGAACCAGAAGGGCTACGTAACCTTGAACCAAGGTGCAACCTTCTACATGCAGTTCAACCAAGCCAAGAACAAGTACCTGGCCAACACCAACGTCCGTAAGGCCCTGTCACTGGCTATTGACCGTAAGGGCTTGACTTCATCACTTGGCGGCAACAGTGTTCCAGCCAACACTTTGACTCCAACTCAATTGACTGAAGTTAACGGTGAAGACTACACCAAGCGGATCTCCAAGTCTGCTGAAAGCTACTACCCAGCTTCAACCAACAAGAAGGAAGCTGTCAAGTACATGAACAAGGGCTTGAAGGAACTGGGCGTAAGCAAGTTCAGCTTCAAGATCTTGTCCGACGACACTGACTCAGGCAAGAAGACTACTGAATTCCTGCAATCAGTCTTTGAATCAACCTTCGGCAGCAAGGTCAGCGTTTCAGTTCAAAACCTGCCATTCAAGACCCGTCTGTCACGGTCAACTGCAGGTAACTTCGATGTCGTAATCTCCGGCTGGAGTGCCGACTTCGCAGACCCGATCTCCTTCTTGGACCTGTTCACTTCAACTAACCCAGAAAACAACGGTAAGTGGAAGAACTCAAGCTACGACAAGCTGATCGCTGACTCCAAGACTACTGCTTCAACCAGCAAGCGTTGGGACGACCTGACTAAGGCAGAAGACATCCTGCTGAACAATGTCGGTGTTGCTCCACTTTACTACAACACTAATGCTGCTTTGATCCGTCCAACTGTTAAGGACGTCTACCAAAACCGCGGTACTTGGAACTTCAAGGACACTTACATCAAGTAATCAAGCAAAAAGAAGAGGCTCTGCCTCTTCTTTTTTGTCTGCTTATTTTGATATATGTTTAATTGACTTGTATTTGCTTTGGTATATTTAGATTGATGAAATAATATGACATTTTTTCTTAAAAACGCTTGAAGCTGATCAAGCAGAGAATTATAATGAAAATATCATTAAAGACTGCTGTGGAGTCTTAACTAGCATAGGCGCTGGAACAGTCAGTAAAAGCAAGGAGAAAAAGATGAAATTATCTAAGAGTTTAAGCCTGGGAGCCACGGTTTTGGCTTCAGCAGCATTGCTTGCTGCTTGTGGCAGCAATAGCAGTTCTTCATCATCCAGCAGCAAGAAGACCTTGACCTGGATGGATTCAGCCGAAATTCCAACGATGGACCTTTCAAAGGCCACCGACGCGGCTTCCTTCAACCAGATTTCCAACACGATGGAAGGTTTGTACCGTTTAGGCAAGAACTCCAAGCTGGAAAAGGGCTTGGCAACCAGCGAAAAGGTTTCTAAGGACGGGAAGACTTACACTTATACCTTGCGCAAGTCTAAGTGGAGCGACGGCAGTGAATTGACCGCCAAGGACTTTGTTTACTCCTGGCGCCGGACTGTTAACCCAAAGACCGCTTCCCAATATTCCTACCTCTTCTCCGGGATCAAGAATGCTGATGCCATCGTAGCTGGCAAGAAGCCAGTCAGCTCCTTGGGGATCAAGGCAGTTGGCAAGTACAAGCTGGTCGTGACTTTGGAACGGCGGATCTCATACTTTGACAAGCTGATGGGCTTTGCCGTCTTCTTCCCGCAGTCAGAAAAGGCTGTAACCAAGTACGGTTCCAAGTACGGCACAGCTTCTAAGTACATGCTCTACAACGGTCCGTTCAAGCACGTTGGCTGGACCGGGTCCAACCTGTCTTGGAAGATGGTCAAGAACCCATACTACTGGGACAAGAAGAGCG
>NZ_JBJEES010000071.1:0-8950 GCF_051873315.1 Lactobacillus sp. | reverse complement strand
ACCACGCAGAAGCTCTGCACCCATTCTCATACTTTGCTGAAAAGTTTGGTTTGGACATTGACGCGGCTTCAGGTGCATCTGGTCACTCAGAAGACAAGGCTGACGCTTTGCAAGTTCAAGCAACTACTAGTGCTTCATCTCCAGAAACCGCGCCAGACACTACTTCAGGTGCTTCTCACTAATAGTCTAAACGGCGAATAAGAGCAAAAGAAGATCTCCTTTTTTGAGGGAGATCTTCTTTTTTGTCTTTGCCTTCTATTCTTTTTTCTATATTTTCTCTTTTAGAAAATATTTACTCTTTCTTAGGAGCAGTTTTCCATTACTTTGCTAGGCTAAAAAGGCAGTAGAAGCAAAAAAAGAGCCGACCCTAAGGTCAGCTCTCAAAACTCCCATGCTGGACGTCCCAGCTATTCATTCATGCCCACTAAAGGAGTCGAACCTTCACTCTGTTGCCAGAACAGCGACCTGAACGCTGCGCGTCTGCCAATTCCGCCAAGTGGGCATCTCGTGCCTCAGCACATATTTAATAATAGCAAAAATTTGGTAAAATGGAAGTGCTAATTCAAAATTTTCGTAATTTTTTTTGAAAAGAGGAGCGATTTTGTTAAAAAAGATAAAAAAGGCGCTGCTGAGTCTGGCAGCCAGTGGATTTTTGCTGACCGGAATAAGTACTTGGCAGGCGGCGCCGGTTGCGGCGGCAACTGCCAACTATCAGCAGCAGGACCTGAATCTGGACGTCAAGGCCGCGATTGCCGTTGATGCCGACAGCGGGCAGATCCTTTATGCCAAGAATGCCACGACTCCGCGGCAGATTGCTTCCATGACCAAGCTGGTGACGGTTTACCTGACCCTGCAGGCCATTAAGCAAGGTAAGCTGTCCTGGACCAGCACGGCCAAGCCAACGGCCGCGATTGCCAAGGTCAGCCAGAACACCGAGTATTCCAACGTGCCTTTGACCAGTGGCCATGCCTACACGATCAAGGAGCTCTACCGGGCTACTCTGATCGAATCCGCCAACGGGGCAGCTATGACCCTGGCCCAGGCTGTCAGCGGCGACCAGGTGACTTTTGTTAAAAAGATGCGTCAGCTTTTGACCAGCTGGGGGATCAAGGACGCCAAGATCTATAACGCCTGCGGCTTGGCCAACGGCAACCTTGGCTCAGCGGCTTACCCGGGCGTAGGCAAGAATGTTGAAAATGAGATGTCAGCCACTGACATGGCTATCGTCTGCCAGAAGCTCTTAAAGGACTTCCCGGAAGTCTTGCAGACGACTTCAATCACCAGCGCGACTTTTTCATCCGGCTCAACTCAAAGCCAGATGACCAACTGGAACTGGATGCTGAAGGGGCTCAGCAGCTACTACTCTGACCTGCCAGTTGACGGTTTGAAAACGGGGACTACTGACAAAGCAGGTGCCTGCTTTGCCGGGACAGTGAAGAAAAACGGCCACCGGATCATCACTGTAGTTTTGGGCGCCAAGCACGCAAACAGCCAGGACCCGTCCCGTTTCGTGCAAACGGCCAAATTGATGCACTATGTTTACCAGAACTACACGGCTGTTACCTTGAAGAAGGGGTCCAGCATCAGCGGGGCTAACACGGTCAAGGTGCCAGAAGGCAAGGAAACCAGCAGCAAAGTTGTTTTGGGCAAGACGGTGACCATCTGGGCCAAGCAGGGCAGCAAGCTGCAAACCTCTTTGTCCAAGACTGCAGTATCAGCACCTGTAAAGAAGGGGAGCAAGCTGGCCAGCTACAAGTTTTCAGCAACTAGCGGAAAATTGCCATCTCTTAGCGGTAAGACGGTGACCGCGCCAGCTGTAGCAACCAAGGACAATCAGGAGGCCAACTTCTTCGTCCGTCTGTGGCGGAGCATTTTTGGCAGCAAGTAAAAATGAAAAGCATTGATGAAGATTTAGCCCGGCAGGTGGTCCGCCCCCGACCGGCTGAAAGCCACAAGGGCAATTACGGCCGGGTCCTCCTGATTGGTGGAAATCGCCAGTACGGCGGAGCCATCAGCATGGCTGCTGAGGCCGCGGTTTGCTCGGGAGCGGGCCTAACGATGGTAGCGACTGACCCGGTCAATTTCGCCGCCCTCCACGCCCGCCTGCCAGAAGCAGCCGTGCTTGACTACAATTCAGATCTGGCTGAGCAAATTTCCAAGTCTGACGTAATTTTGTGCGGTCCGGGCCTGGGCTTGGATGAAAAAGCCTGGAAAATTCTGGAAGCAGTCTGCAAGCATGCAGGTTCTGGCCAGACTATTGTTTTTGACGCCAGCGCCTTGGATCTGCTCAGTCAAAGGCCAGACCTGCTCAAAAATCTCCAGGCTGGTTTAGTCGTTCTGACTCCCCACCAGATGGAATGGCAGAGGCTGAGCGGGATCAAGATTGCTGACCAGGAAGACCAGACCAATCAAGCGGCTCTTTCGCGTTTGTTTTCGGGCGAAATGAAAAATGTTATACTGGTCTTGAAGGCACATCGAACGCGAGTATATGGCTTTACAGGTGAAATCTACCGCAATTCAGCCGGCAACCCAGGGATGGCTACGGGCGGAATGGGCGATACTTTAGCCGGTATTATTGCCGCTTTTATTGGCCAGTTTGGCCCCAAGCTGACCAGTGTTTCAGCAGCGGTTTACTGCCATTCAAGGGCAGGAGACGACCTTTACCAGTCTTCCTACCTTGTCCGGCCAACGCAAATCTCTGCTTATATGCCGCGCTTGATGAAGCGCCTGAGCACCTGTTAGATATCGGAGGAAATTATGAAAAAGTCAAAGTATCTTACTCTGCTTTCAGTGGCCGCTTTGACCCTGCTGACCAGCGGAATCGGCAGCCAAGCTGTCTTGGCCGACACGGATACGGCGCAGACGACGGACACGACGACCAATACGTCAACTAATACGACTACGGATACGTCGGATGCATCTACTGCTTTAAACCAGCAGGAAGCCAAGGGGCAGAAGCTGACCACGACCGTCGGCACGCTGCCGGATGCTTCTGACGCCATCAGCAACAAGTCTGATTTAAAGAGCGTCCAGGGTTACAGCTGGAAGACCACGCCAGACGTGTCAACTGCCGGCAGCCAGAAGGCAACGGTAGTCATCACTTATACTGACGGGACGACCAGTGAAGTTGCAGTCGACTTAGTAGTAACCAGTTATGCCAGCCAGAACAGCCCGGTAGCCAAGACTGGCTTGACTGCCAAGGTTGGCCAGACTTTGTCGGCCAGCTCAGCTATCAGCAACCTTTCCAGTCTCAAGAACGTGGCCAGCGTGACCTGGAAGCAGGCGCCAAGCACCGCCAAGGCTGGCACGGTTAAAGGGATTGTTTTAGTAACCTACACTGATAAGTCGACCGATACGGTAGATGTCACGGTTAAAGTGTCTTCAGTCGTGACGACCAAGAAGTCGGTCAAGAAGAGCAAGAAGAAGCAATATGTAACCAAGACCCGGAAGATCATCTTGGACCGGCCGGGCAAGAACAAGACCATCACTCAAAAGGTTAAGCTTTCCAGAACGGTAACAACGACCACGACAACGACTAAAACCTATACAGATGACAAATTGACCAAGACTTCGACCAGCTCTAAGAAGAGCTATGGCAAGTGGTCAAAAGGGACCTGGAAGAGTTATAAGGTTCCTGCTATAAGCGGCTACAAGCGTAGCACGACTAAGGTTAAGGCCAAGACAGTGACTAGCAAGACCAAGAACGTTACAATCAAGGTTAGCTACAAGCAGGTTCTTCATAAGCCGGCCAACGCTCCTTACTATGACCCAGCAGACATGCGGGCCAAGACTGGGGACTACTACTTCAAGTCAAGTGAGAAGCGGGCTTACCCGAACCTGGCCAAGTACAAGAATGTCTGGATCCGGGTTTCCATTTTGGGCAACCGGGTCTACGTCATGAGCGGCAAGAAGGTCATCTACACCATGTACTCTTCAGCCGGCCGTTTTGAAATGACTAATGGCAAGTACCAAAGCGACACGCCGCGCGGCACCTTCTCGATCAAGGCAGCTTACGGCCCGTCCTTTGTTTCATCAGACGGCGTAGGGGCCCGTTACTACATGGCCTACTATGGCAGTGACTACTTGTTCCACAGCGTGCCGATCAACAACTACGGCTCTGGCGTCTACTACAAGGGCTACCACTATGGCTACGGCGGCGTCGGCAGCAATGCTCACTTGACTGTGCAGGGGACCAAGCCGGACTCCCACGGCTGCATCCGCTTGACCTTGAGCGACGCCCGCTGGCTGTATGGCCAACGGACTTCAGGCAAGCTGAAGGTGGGTACCAAGGTCGTTATCAAGTATAAGTAGGCCTTTAAGTAGAATTTCTGGTCAAAAGAGCAATATTGCTTGTTAATGTAAAAGTAAACAGGACTTTTTCACAAAGAGTGAAAGAGCCCTGTTTTTTTGTCTTGTATAGCTTTATAGCGACTAGTATTACGATATTACAAAAATGTGTAATAGCTGCGTATAGGAAACTATATCTGTAATACAATTCAATTATTTTCTCAAAATAAATTTAAGCCCTATATGATAACTAAAAACTAATTACTTTTTTGTGAAAAAACCTTGTCTAAGCAATACTAAAGGCTTATATTTAGTAACGATAGATACCAAAAGGCTTAATGGCCTCTAAGGAAAACAAGTTTGTGTATTAATCAAGTGTTATTCAAATTTATAACAATGCTCACAATGGTATAAGTGATGTTCTAAATTTGGAAAAGAAGACTATAAATTATTTTGGTGTAAGAAAAGATGATAAATGGGTGATTTGCAATGAAATGGGTTAAAAAGAAGAGCTGCTGGAAGCTTCTCCACTTGCTGACAGCGCTGATGCTCGCTTTAAGCCTGCTTCTGCCCTGCGGGGCCGGGATAGCGGAATATATCCAGGCTCCTTCTTCTGCGCTGGCCGCGGTAAAGAGCAGTGCGGACCTCGCTGAAGAAAAATGGATCGATGATCTGACAATTTCTACCGAGCAGAATGTCAATGGCCAGGAAAAATGGGTCAAGATTGACAGCGGCAGCAGCTTGGAAAACGGAGCAAACGTCCGGGTCAAAATTGATTACACGATTCCGCATGACTCTCTGGCGGACAAGGGCAAGGTAACCTACCAGTTCCCGGACGGCTTTAGGATTGACAAGCAGCAGACCGGTCATGTTTATGACAGCAATGATTCCAGCAAGATAATCGGTGACTACACAATTTCCACTTCTGGTAAGGTTGAGATCAGTTTCAATGAAAACTTTGACCCGGCTGCCAACCAGATCGGGACATTGCAGGTCAATGGGACTTTGGAAAATTCCAGCTCCTCCAGCGACAAGCCTCTGGTCTTTCCGGGTTCGGGCACCAGCATCACGGTGAAAAAGCAGGAGGAAGCTGACACAAAAGACGTTTCCGTTAAAAAGACCGGCCAGGTCTCTGGCGACCAAAAGCGGGTTGACTATACAGTCACCGTTTCAAGTGAAAACGGCAGCCCGGACAAAGTTGACGTCACTGACAAGCTGTCCTGGATCAATAACGCGACTGGCAAGTATGACGACAGCAGTTTCAAGATTGTCAAAGAAGATGCCAGCGGCAAGAAGACAGAGATGAGTCTGTCGGACTACAAGCCGCAGATTGACAGCGATACTTTTACAATCAAAAATCTTCCGCAGCTGGGCAAGGGTGAATCCTACAAGATTACTTACTCAGTTGGCATTACGCCTAAAGAAAATACCGACGGCTACGTCCAAGTCGGCAACAGCGTCAAGGCGACCTCCGGTAAAAAAGAAAGCTGGGGCGGCGACCAGGAGACGGTTTCCAAGTCTATGGTTTCCAAATCCGGCAGCTCCAGCAATGGCGAAATTGAATGGACGATCACCGTCAATGATGATCGCCGCGACATCAGTCACTACCAGCTCAGCGATGATCTGCCAAGCAAGCTGACCTTGGACGATGATATAACGATCACTGACGTAGACGACTACAGCCAGTCAGCCAGCCTTTTAAGCAAGCTGATCGTCAAGGGCAAAAAAGGTGACAGCCAGATTCAGCTGGACTTTTCAAAATTGCCGGATAGCTTGAAGAAGCACAGCTTCAAGATCGTCTACAAGACCAAGACAAATTCTTTAGCGGCAAACACTAAGGTGACCAATAAGGCTGACTTTAAAGGTGACGGCCACAGCTACAATTCAAGCGGTGAAGCTACCGTAACCAAGGAAAGCAAGACTTGTGACCTGAAGAAGCAATACGATAGCGAAGAAAAACTGAACGCTGACGAGCAGCGCTACAAGTGGCACTCTGACATGACCTTGACTGGTGAAAAGCTGTCTACCTTGACTTATGAGGATGACATCTATAACGCTTCAAGCTATACCAGCCATGATGAAGTTGTAACTGACCGGGGAAGCGGCACCCACTATGCTTTAGCCAGTGAGCTTTACCGGGAATTAACCGATAAGAGCCAGCAGAGCTTGACTGATGGCAGCAATACTTATGTTTTAGGCCAAGACTACAAGCTGGAACTTACCTGCTATGACAAAAACGGACAGGTGGTCAAGAACACTGATTCTTCAACACCGGTACAGAAGTTTAAGTTGCAGCTGACTGCTGTGAACGGCAGAACTTTGACGCCAACTAAGTACACCATTCACTATTCAACCCGCGCTAAAGTCAGTGAAGCCGTGGCTGGTGAAACCTGGACCTACTACAACCGGGGGGAACTGGTCAGCGTCAATGACAAAAAGCAGAACAAGGAAAGCTATGACCAGCATAGCTTCTCAGTTAAGAGCCACATCAGCAAGCAGGCCAGCTTAACCGGGGATGCCGGCAGCTACCAAAGCAAGCCGATCACCCAGGATATGGCCAAAGCCAGCGGCAAGATCTACTACAGTCTTTTGCTCAGTGTGGACAAGGATTCAAGCGGCAAGCTGGTTGTGACAGACACATTGCCGCAAGGCCTGACCTATGTTGAAGATTCGCTGAAGGCGGCCTTTTACTCAAATGACTGGTATACCTGGACCAAGCAAGACAACGGCTATGACTTGGAAAAAGACCAGAAGCCGCAAATCGCGGCAGAAAAGCTGGCTGATGGCCGGACCAAACTGACGATTACTCTGCCAGCAGGCTATGACAGCAGCAGTGAGCAAAAGATCCGCTTGACCTACCAGGCTTCTTATACGGATGACCGGACTTGGCAGGACATGAAGAATACTTCCAAGACCTATGTCAACACCGCGGGCTTTAAAGGTGATGAAGACAGCCAGAAGACAACCATCAAGCGGGATGTTCCCGTTTTGGCCAAGACTGGCAGCCAGGTCAAGGATGCAAGTGGCAGCTTGACCAATGAAGTTGCCTACCAGGTCAACATCAATCCGGCGGCTGATGACCTTAATCCAAACGGGGACACGGTTATTTTGACCGACCAGTTGTCCATGCCGGACGGGATGCAGGCTTACCTTAAATTGAAAGAAACCAAGCTTTACCAGTATGACCCAACTGCTAAGGACCACTTGGGCAAGGAATTAGATCCAAGCTTATACAGCTTGAACTATGACCCAGACAAGCAGCAATTAAAGCTGGAACTGCCAGACAAGCAGGCCTGCGTTCTGGTCTACCATTACAGTTTTGACAGTGGGGACAACATTGATCCGACTGTTTCCAACAGCGCTTCTCTGGCTGGCCATTACTCAGCAAATACTTCCAGCAAACTGACCAACAGCGACTCCTCCGCTTCCATCGCGGCTAAAAAGGTGACCGTCTACAAGGTCGACGCGGACAACAATGCCAAGACTTTGCCAGGAGCCCAGTTCAGCCTGGAAGAACAGGACAACGGCAGCTGGAAGAAGGTTTCATCAAACTTGACGACAGATAAAGAAGGGAAGGTTGTTGTTGCTGACTTAGACAACAACGCGGTCTACCGGATCAAGGAAACTAAGGCGCCAGAAGGCTACGGCCTCAACCAGAACTACTACTACCTGTCCTGGATGAACGGCAAGAAGAGCAAGAGCGAGATCTACAGCGGTCTTGCTGCAAATATCCAAAATGAAATTGGCGGGCAAAAGAACGTTCACTTCTTTGCCAGTGCCGGCGGCTCAATCTACGTGCCAGACAGCTACTGCCAATTGAAGGTAAGCAAGACCTGGCTGAACCATGACGGCACGGCCGGCCAGGCTGGAGTGCCGGAAATTACGGTTCACCTCTACCGGGCTGTCAAGAAGCTGGATGGGGTGAAGGTCAAGGTAACCGTTATAGATGGCTGGGGCAATACAAATAGCAGCTATGACTGGACAGTCGCCAAGGGCAGCACGGTCAGCCTGTCTTGGGAAAAGCAGGGAGCCATTGATAGTTCCGGCTTAGCCAGCGTCCTGGTTAACGGGATTGACCAGCAGCTGCAGTCTGGCAGCAAGGCTTTTGCTTCCAGTGCCCTTAATGAAGATACAAATATCGTCATTAAGGCCAACAGTTGGATCAATTCACCGGAAATCGACAAGACAGATCCGCAGCTGGCGATTGACCAGACTAGTAAGACCTTGGTTGACACGGTCAAGCTCTCCAGTGCCAACAACTGGCAATATGTCTGGAGTGACTTGCCGCAAGAAGATAAAGATGGAAACAGCTTAGTATATTTCGCAGAAGAGGAGGCGGTGCCAGGATACACCAGCAGCTACCGGAACAACAATGGGATCAAGAATGGGGAGATCACCATCTTGAACCAGGCGAAGAGTGAAAACTTTGCCTTGCCAAAAGCCGGCGCGACCGGTATCTGGGCCTACGCGGCGATCGGCGTCAGCGCGGCCTTGACAGCTAGCTGGACAGCCAGAAGGAAAAAGAAGTAAATCAGCAGAGTAACAAGAGAGAATCAGCATAAAGAGAAAAAAGAAAGAGTAAACAAAGAGGGTGTAACTGCTAAAAATTATTCATTTCATCCAATGTTAAATAGCAACGTTTCTTACCAATTCTTGATATAAT
>NZ_JBJEES010000070.1:0-36985 GCF_051873315.1 Lactobacillus sp. | reverse complement strand
AAGTCCAGTTCAGCCGTAGTAGCGTGGCCAAACATGTCGATGGTCAAGAAGAGCTTTTGCTTGTCATCCTGGATTTCAGCAATCTTGCCGACCATGCCGTTGAAGGCACCTTCGGTGATCATGACGTTTTCGCCAACTTCGTAGTCGTAGTCAACCTTTTCAGTTGCTTCGCCTTCTTGCATCTGCAGGATGGCTCTGACTTCTTCCTCGTAAAGTGGGGAAGGCTTGGAACCACCGCCGTGGCTGCCAACGAAACCAGTAACGTTAGGAGTGTTCCGGACAACAAACCAGCTTTCGTCAGTCATGACCATTTCAACCAAAACGTAACCAGGGAAGACCTTTTCGTTAACTTCTTCCTTCTTGCCGTGCACGTCTTCGATCTTTGGTTCTTGCGGAACGACAACCCGGAAGATGTAGTCCTGCATCCCCAGTGACTGGGCCCGGGACAGCAAGTCGGATCTAACCTTGTCTTCAAAACCAGAGTAAGTGTGCAGGACGTACCATTGCTTCTTGGCGGATTCTACCATAATTTCTTTAATCTCCTTTTTGGCAAACAAAAAAACCTCGCTAAAGAGGTTTTCCTAGAAACTAGCATGATTATAACATACTTTGTCGCTCTTACAGAACTAATTGAATCAATTTTGCAAAGGCCCAATCCAAGGCACCCAAGAAAATCGCGTAAAGCAGAGAGGTTACGACCACGTTCACCGTGTCGCGCCGGTTTTCCTTAGCACTTGGCCAATGAACCAGTTTCATTTCCTGACCAACGCTCTTAAAAAACTTAATCATCCCTGTCTACCTCGTTTCCTTGTGCAAAGTCTTCTTGCCGCAGTGCTTGCAAAACTTGTTCAGTTCCAAGCGCTTGGTGCGGTTGTTGTTTGCAGTGATTGAGTAGTTCCGTGACCCGCAAACGCTGCAGGCCAAAGCTGCTTTCTTTACTGCCATAATATTCACCTTCAAACTTCATTTGATTTTAGCAAAAATCCGCCCTAAAAGCAACTATATATATGACCGACTTTGCCGGGCTTTATTTTCACATCTTAAGTGGTCCCTGTGTCATAATGGTACTATCGAAAATGCAACTGTTGTATTCCATGAGGAGAAAAAATGAATCAACACCCCGAATACCTGCTTAACAAGATCAAGTCTCCAGCTGACCTCAAAGTCCTGGACCTGGAAGAAATGAACCAGCTGGCTTCAGAAATCCGCCACTTGATCATCGAAAAAGACGCGGCAGTCGGCGGCCACCTGGGTCCTGACCTGGGGGTCGTGGAACTGACCATCGCCTACCACTACGTCTTTGACGCCCCTGGAGACAAGATCATCTGGGACGTCTCCCACCAGACCTACCCCCACAAGATGCTGACCGGCCGGGCTTATGCCTGGCTGGACCCGGAAGCTTACGGCAAGGTGACTCCTTACACCAACCCCGATGAAAGTCCCTACGACTACTACGCCGTTGGCCACACTTCTACCTCCATCTCTTTAGCCACCGGCATGG
Source organism: Lactobacillus sp. (assembly GCF_051873315.1). Taxonomy (GTDB): domain Bacteria; phylum Bacillota; class Bacilli; order Lactobacillales; family Lactobacillaceae; genus Lactobacillus. Next base: position 35,484 of record NZ_JBJEES010000070.1, on the reverse strand, counting down.
CCAAGGCTCGAGACCTCTTAGGCGGCAGCGAGCGGATCATGGCCGTCATCGGCGACGGCTCCTTGACCGGCGGGATGGCTTACGAAGGCTTAAACAACGCCGCGATGGAAAAGGGCAACCTGGTCATCGTCATCAATGACAACCAGTGGTCCATTGACAAAAATGTCGGCGGCTTGACCACGGCCCTAAAGAAGCTGAGAGACAGCCAAGGGAAGGATCCGGAAAATCCTTTTAAGGCCTTCGGCTTTGACTACCGCTATGTGGCTGACGGCAATGACCTGGAAAGCATGATTAATGCCTTCAGCGAAATCCGTGACGTCGACCATCCCCTGGTCTTGCACGTCAACACTTTAAAGGGCAAGGGCTATGAGCCAGCCATCCAGGATGAAGAAAAGCACCACTGGGTCCGGCCCTTCAATTTAAGCGATGATTCGCCAAAAACCGTGGCCGCTGGCCCGACTCCAGCGGAAATTGCCGTTAAGACCGTGGCCAGCGCTATTGACGGCGGCCAGGAAAACATCATGGCCGTCACGGCCGCTATCCCTGGCGTCTTTGGCCTGGACTCCTTTAAAAAGTCTTACCCGGACCACTACCTGGACGTTGGGATCGCCGAGCAGGATTCCGTGGCCTTCGCGGCAGGCTTTGCCAAGGCTGGCGGCCGGCCGGTCCTTTTTGAAAACTCCACCTTCCTGCAGCGGGCCTTTGACCAGCTCAGCCATGACGTGGCCGCCAACAACTTGCCAGTCGTCATGATCGTGGCTGGCGGCGGGATCCAGGCCAACTCCAAGACCCACGTGGGCGTCTTTGACCAGGTCATGGTCAGCAACCTGCCCAACTGGAAGTACCTGGCCCCGACCAGCTTGACTGAAGAAGCAGCCATGATCAACTGGGCCCTGAAGCAAAAAGACGGCCCCGTAGCTATCAAGCTGCCGGTCCGGCCAGTTCCAGCCGGCGGCGCCGTTCTAGAAGGCTACCGGCACATCCACTACCAAAAGCGGCGGGCCGGGCAAAAAATTGCCATCCTGGCTTTGGGCGACATGCAGGAATTAGGCAGCCAAGTTGCCGATGAACTTGACGCTGCCCTCTACAATCCTTTGTCAGCCAATATCTTGGATACTGACTGCCTGGACCACTTAGCCCGCCACTACCAGGCCGTAGTTACTTTAGAAAACAACATCCTGGACGGGGGCTTCGGGCAAAAGGTAGCCTCCTACCTGGCTGACCGGCCGATTTTGGTCAAGAATTTTGGCGAAAAGCGGGAATACACCGATGTTGACCAAAGCTACGACCAGATCCTGGTTCACAACCAATTGACGGCTGAGCAAATCGTTGCCAGCGTCAAGCAATTATTTAACTAAGACGATTTAAAAGCAGAAAAAACGGCGACTCTACGAGTCGCCGTTTTTCGCCCCTTCCCCTCCCTTATGGGAGACAAGAGGTCAGGAATGTAGGGAAAAGATTATTTCTTAAGGTGTTCGTTGACAAAAGCGATGATCTTGTCGTCAGAGTCGCTCATGAATGGAAGCATGGCTTCCTCAGTCTTGTCGGTGTTGTGGCCGTTTGACTCCATGAAGTAGTCCCAGAGGGCATCTCTTACAGGAGTGTCTGAGTCACTCCAGTCAAAAACTTCTTTCATTGAACGGTCCAGCAAAGCTGTCTTTACAATTTCTGACATTTTGATTACCTCCTAAACAATTTTTTCATCCTACACCTATATTATAATCCGAATTGGCTAAAAAGTTTATGCCCCAACCCGCAATTTTAGCTTGATTTTTTCCTTCACCCGGTATTTGGCCCGCATGAGCCCCATCTCGCTGACCTGGTACTGGCGCTTGATCTCCCCGGCCTGCTTATAGCCGAGCTCCAGGAGCAATTCTTCTAGCTCCAGCATGCTCAAAGACTCAACCAGGTCCCGCCAGTCCAAGACCGGCGCGGGTGGATCCGCGATCAGGCAGGAAGCCTGCTCAAGTTCGCCAGCTACGTCTTCCCAGTAGACCTGGTCACTAATGGATAGGCGCTTTTTCCGCTTGCCCCGTCTGATCAAGTTGACGGCCCGGTTGTGCAGGCTGACCTTGTAAAAGCCGACAAATGGCTTCTCTTGCGTCAGATCAAAGCGCTTGGCCGTCTTATAGCAGAGGATCAAGGCCTCTTGCTCCCAGTCCTGGCTGTCATATAGCTCCACAAAATACTGCTTGATGGTGCCGCCGATCACTGGCAGGCAGCTGTAATACAATTCTTTAAGGGCCTGGTCATCATCCTCTTTTTGAATCCGGCTGATCAGCAGGCGCTCTCTTTCCTTTGTCAATCCCATAATAAAAAGCCCTTTCATTCTGTTTGCCCACAGAATAAAGGACTTTTTTCTTTGACAGAATCGAACCATTGTTTGATTCTATCACTTTTCGCAAACTGTAAACGATTTGCCTTACAAAGGGTGGCGGCTGTTAAAGGCCTGGTAGAGCAAAACCCCGGTTGCCACTGAAGCGTTAAGGGATTGGACGTGGCCAATCATCGGGATGGTCAGGGTCTGGTCCATTTGCTTAAGAAGAAGCGGGGAAATCCCCTTGCCTTCATTGCCGATGACTAAAACGGTCTTACCGTTAGCATTCCACTTCCGGTAGTCGTCGCCTTCCATGGCCGTCCCGAAGATCCAGTAGCCCCGGTCCTTCAAGGCCTGGCAGGTTTGAACCAGGTTGTTCACCCGGGCAACTGGGACGTGGTCAATAGCCCCGGTTGAGGTCTTAGCGACCACGCTGGTCAGACCGCTGGCCCGGCGCTTAGGGATGATCACTCCGCTGACCCCGGTCGCGTCGGCGCTGCGGAGGATGGAGCCCAGGTTGTGCGGGTCTTCAATATTGTCCAGCATAAGCAAAAGAGGAGCATCTTCTTGGTCCAGTTTGTCCAAGAGCTGGTCAAAGTCGGCGTATTCAAAAGAGGCCACAGCCAAAACCAGGCCCTGGTGGTTTTCCCCGCCAGTCAGCTTGTCCAGCTTGTTTTTCGGCACCCGCTGGATGATCAAATGCTTCTTTTTGGCATAGCGGTAGACCTCTCTGGCAAAGTCCTCCTGGACCCCTTCAGCCAGGAAGACCTTGTTGATCTTTTCACTGTCCTGGGTTTTCAAAAAGTCGATTCCGGCATGGCGGCCGAAGACAAAATCCTTGTTAGTTGAAGACATATTCCCTTGTCCCTTCATTTTCCACCTCATCAATGCACCAGGCAATCAATTCCTTGACTCTGGCATCTTCTCCGGCCAAATCCAGGTAGCCAAAAACGGCTTCAAAGCCGGTTGACATCTCATACGTGGCCAGGCTGGTGTTTTTGGCCTTGGTATGGGTCTTGGCGTTTCTGCCCCGCCGGTAGGCCTTTTCTTCTTCTTCGGTCAAAAAGCCGGTGTCCAGCATTTTTGCAATCAAGCCGGCCTGGGCCTTGGCTGAGACATAGTGAGTCGCTGCTCTTTGCAAGTTCTGCGGCTTCAGCATCCCGCCCTTGATCAAGTGCCGGCGGATGGCGGCTTCATAGATCCCGTCGCCTAAGTAGGCAAGAGTCTGCCCGCTCAAGGTATTGGGATCGATTTCCTTCTCAGTTAACTTCTGTACTTTATTCACGGCTCCACCTGGTTCCTTGCGGGGTATCCTTGAGGACTACCCCCATTTCTTTAAGCTGGTCGCGGAGTTCATCACTCTTGGCCCAGTCCTTGTTCTTTCTGGCCTCAGTCCGCTGGGCCACCAATTCTTCGATTACGGCGTCATCATCGCCGGCTTCCTTAGCCAGAAGCTTGTCAACATCCAGGCCAAAGACGCTGAGCCAGGCGGTTAACTTTTCAGCAAAAAGCTGCAAACTGTCCTTGTCGGCTTTTTCAGCGTTAGCGTTGGAGTTGACGGCTGGCAGGGCTTCGTAGATGGCGGTCAAGGCGTTTTGCACGTTGAAGTCATCGTCCATGGCTGCTTCGAACTTAGCCGTGGTTTCAGCAAGCAGCTTTGCCAGGTCTGGGTCTGGCAAGCTTTCAGTTGCGTCAGCCAGGCGGTACTTGATCCCTTCCAGGGTGTTCTTGAAGCGGTCCAGAATGTTGGCGGCTTGGGCCAGATTTTCTTCAGAGTAGTTGATCTGGCTTCTGTACTGGACGCTGGCCATAAAGAAGCGGAGAACCTGGGGGTCAACGGTCTTTAAGATATCGTGGACGGTCACGAAGTTGTGCAGGGACTTGGACATTTTTTCCTCATCCTTGCCCACGGTCACGAAGCCGTTGTGCAGCCAGTAGTTGACGAACTTCTTGCCCGTCTTGGCTTCACTTTGGGCAATTTCGTTTTCGTGGTGGGGGAATTCCAGGTCCTGCCCGCCCCCGTGGATGTCCAAGGTGTCGCCTAAGTACTTGGTGGACATGACTGAGCATTCAATGTGCCAGCCAGGCCGGCCCTTGCCCCATGGGGAGTCCCAGGCAATTTCGTCTGCCGCCTTCTGCCCCTTCCAGAGGGCAAAGTCGATTGGGTCTTCCTTGCGGTCTTGTTCTTCATCGTTTACGTGCTGGGAGGCCCCTTCTTCCAGCTGGTCGATGTTCTGATCGCTGAGGCGGCCGTAGTCAGCGAACTTTTTGGCCCGGTAGTAGACGTCCCCGTCTGCTTCATATGCGTAGCCTTTATCAATCAGGGTCTGGATGAAGTCGATGATGGCTGGGATTTCATGGGTTGCCCGCGGGTGAAGAGTAGCTTCTTCGATGTTCAAGGCCCGGGTGTCTTCCAGGAAGGCCTTGATGTAGCGTTCGGCTAATTCCGGCACGGTCGTGCCTTCTGCCCGGGCTTCGTTGATCATTTTGTCATCGACGTCGGTAAAGTTGGAAACGTAGTTGACCTTGTAGCCCTTGTATTCAAAGTAGCGGCGGATAGTGTCAAAAGCGATGGCGCTTCTGGCATTGCCGATGTGGATGTAGTTGTAGACCGTCGGCCCGCAGACGTACATGCTGACCTGGCCGTCAACCAGGGGTTTGAATTCTTCTTTTTGCCTAGTTAAAGTGTTGAAAAGCTTCACGATATTTTCCTGCTTTCTTTTACAAGTTTTTCCTTACCTGCAATAATTCAGTACTTAACACTCTACATTTTAGCAAACTATCACGGCCCTTGGCCGCAAAATACCGGCTGGCAGTGGTAAAATCTGTGGAAACAGAGAAAAATAGAAAAAATAGAGAGAAGAAAAATGACCCTACTGACAGATTTAAAAAATTACCAGCCCTTTAACGAACAAGAAGCAGCAGACGTCAAAGAGATGATCTACCGGCTGGAGACCGGGGAAGAACTGTTCTTGCGGTCCAATTTGGCCGAGCACTTTACGGCTTCAGCCTGGGTGGTCAACCCGGCAAGAGATAAAGTCTTAATGGCCTACCACCGGATCTACGACTCCTGGGCCTGGCTGGGCGGGCACGCCGACGGCGATCATGACCTTTTGCATGTGGCTTTAAAAGAAGTCGAAGAAGAAAGTGGGGTTAAAGCAGATCCAGTCACAAAGCAGATCTATTCTGTTGAGATTTTGACCGTGGACGGGCATGAGAAAAGGGGCAAGTACGTCCCGTCACACCTGCACTTAAACGTCACCTACCTCTTAGAGGCAGACGACAATTTGCCCATCCGGCCTAAAGAAGACGAAAACAAGGCTGTTGCCTGGTTTGCCTTGGACGAAGCCCTGGAAAAGTCAACCGAGCCCTGGTTTGTCGACCGGATCTACTCCAAACTGAACGCCAAGCTCAAGGACTATCCGGTGAACTAAAAACTTTTTTCAAAAAGACGCTTGACAGGCGCTTATTCCCGTTTTAAGATTACATTAATTAAAAATTAAAGCAATTTAAGAAAAGTATCGATTAGAAGAGTAACCAGGTCCGGCTTTTTCCAGAGAGCTCAAGTTGGTGCGATTGAGCAAAAGCCGCCTGGCGAAACACATCTAAGAACTGGTTGGCCGAAATAAAGTAGGCCTTCCCGCTAGCGAGCGTTACCACGGCTGCCCTGGGTGTTCCTGGAAACTGGCCTTCTTTGCCCTTTCCGGCGACTAGTCAGCGGCAGTGTAAGGTCAGTTGCCGTGAGACAGCTGATGAAATGAAGTGGGACCACGACTAACAATCGTCTTCAAGGAAGCAATTCCTTGAGGGCGATTTTTTCTTTCTTTTCGTTTCTTACTCTTTCTTTTTTAATCTTTCTTTTTCTGCCAGCTTTAAAAATGATTTTGTAAAGGAGTCCGCCATGAAAGAGTCAAACATGTTCAAAAATACCCCGTCTGCCTTAAGTGGCCGACATCCCCTCGCTGCTTTTTAAAAAAGAAAACGACATTGTTCTGCATCAGTAATTTTTAGAAAACACCGAGGAAAAGATCATGAAAAAATCAGCCATCATCACTTTAGCCCTGTCCGCCAGCCTGCTTTCCGCCTGCTCAAGCAGCTCCGCCAGCAGCTCTAAAACCAAGCAGGTCTTAAACTGGTTCTCCGCTGGGGAAATCTCCACCATGGACCCGGCTCTTAACAATGACGTCTACGGCGGTGAGCAACTGGACGCCACCATGGAAGGCCTGGTCCGCCTGGGCAACAACTCCAAGGTCCTGCCCGGCATCGCCAAGTCCTGGAAGGAAAGCAAGGACGGCCTCACTTGGACTTTCAACCTTAGGAAAAACGCCAAGTGGTCCAACGGGGAAGACTTGACGGCCGAAGACTTCGTCTACGCCTGGCGCCGGCAGGTCAACCCTAAGACCGCCTCAACCCAGTCCAACAAGTACTCCGGCGTCAAGAACGCTGACGCCATCGTCGCTTCCAAAAAGCCCGTCAATAGCTTAGGTATCAAGGCTGTCGGCAAGTACAAGCTGGTCGTAACCCTGGAAAGAAAGATCCCTTACTTCCAATTGCTTTTGGCTGGATCTGCCTTCGCCCCGCAAAACCAGAAGTTCATTGAAAAAGCCGGCAAAAAATACGGCACGGCCGCTAAATACACCCTGTCTGACGGTCCATTCGTCATGAAGGGCTGGACCGGGTCCAACCTGACCTGGAAGCTGGTCAAGAACAAGTACTACTGGGATAAGAAAAATGTCAAGCTGACCAAGATCAACTTCAGCGTGCAAAAGTCCCAAAGCACCTCCTACAACCTCTACCAGGCCGGCAAACTGGACATGACCACCCTGTCCGCTTCACAAAGCAAGAGCCTGAAAAAACAAAAGGGCTGGCAGATCAAGAAAAGCAACCGGACCCAGTACCTCATGTACAACTTCAAGACTGATAAGAACTTGCAAAATGTCAACCTCCGCCGGGCTATCGCCGCTGCTATCAACAAAAAGTCCCTGGCCAAGACCTTGAACCTGGCTGACATCGCTGCTACTTCTTTAACTCCAAGCGGGATCACTGACCCGGTTACCGGCAAGGAATTCAGCAAGGAAGTCGTAACCAAAGAGACCAAGGCTATCCAGTCCGGGACTAAGGCCCAGGCTAAGGCTTACTACAAGAAGGCCTTGCAAGAGCTGGGCAAAAAGCAGATCACCATCAAGCTTTTAGGTGATGACACTGACGATGCCAAGAAGACCACGGAATTCATCCAAAGTACCCTGGAAAGCACCCTGGGCATGAAGGTCGAAGTTACCAACATCCCCTTCAAGACCCGCTTTGCCAGAGAAGAATCCGGCGACTTTGACGTGATCCTGGACGGCTGGAGCGGTGACTACGCTGACCCGAACACCTTCCTGGAAATGTTCCAAAAGACCAACGTCAACAACTACGGCTCTTGGGAAAACGCGGCCTACAACAAGGCTATGGAAACTTCCAAGACCACGACTTCAACCAAGAAGCGCTGGAGTGAACTGGTCAAGGCTGAACGCATCCTCCTTACCCAGCAGGGCGTGACTCCTCTTTACTACGGCAACACCGCGACTTTGGTCAACCCAAAGGTTAAGAACATCACCCTCAAAGGCGCAGGCCTGGCTTACAACTTCAAGGGTGCCTACATCAGCAAGTAATTAACTACTAAGGAGCAAAAGATGACTTTTCCCTACCAAGAATTCGCCCGTGAAAAAATGCCAGCCCTCCTAGCTGACTTAAAAGATCTGATCGCCATCGACTCTGTCAGAAACATGGACCTGGCCACTCCCGAATATCCAGTGGGGCCGGGTCCGGTCAAGGCTTTGGAAAAGTTCCTGGCCATTGCCGCCAGAGACGGCTTTCAAATTGAAAACATCGACAACTATGCCGGAGTCGTCACTTTTGGCCAAGGCGACCAGGAATTAGGCGTGGCCGTCCACGTCGACGTCGTTCCGCCAGATGAAGGCTGGAGCCAGGATCCCTTTACCCCCTGGGTCAAAGATGGCAGAGTCTTCGGCCGGGGAGCAAGCGACAACAAGGGTCCGGCCTTAGCCGCCTACTACGCCCTCCTGGCTTTAAAGGAAGCTGGTTTTCAGCCGAAAAAGAAGATCACCTTGATTATCGGCACTGACGAGGAAACCGACTGGGTGGGGATGAAGTATTACCTGCAAAAGCGCCCGGCTCCTGACTGGGTCTTCTCCCCCGACTCCTCTTTTCCCATCGTAACTGGCCAGGCTGGTCTGGCTGTTTTGAAGACAGATTTTATTGCTGAGGAAAGTAAAGCAGATACTGGCTTAGTCCTTGAATCCTTCTCTGCCGGCCAGGCTACCAATATGATCCCAGCTGCCGCGACCGCCATCGTTTCTGGCGAGAAGCTTGAGAAAATTGCTGCAGCTTTCCCGGACTTTTTGGACAAAAATGGCTTGATTGGAGAAAGCAAAGAATCAACTTGTGAAAATGGCACTGGCTTAAAGATAACCTTAGAGGGCGTCAGCGCTCACGCCTCTGTTCCTTGGGAAGGAAAAAACGGGGCCTGCCTCCTGGCCAGCTTTTTACGGAACTTTCCTTTCGCCGGCCGAGCCAAAAACTTCCTCAATTTTGCCGGCGAACTTGAACTGGAGGACTACTACGGGAAAAAGATCGGGATCGCCAATACTGATCCCGAGATGGGCAAGTCCATCAACTGCCCGGCCGTCTTCCGCTACCAAAAGGGCCAGGAAGCCTACATCAAGAGCGACATCCGCTATAGCCGGGGGGCCAGCCCGGAAAAAATGTGCCAGCAGCTAAACGACAAGTTCGGCACTTTTTCCCAGACGAGCTTCCAGCCTTACCAAGACTTTGAAAAGCCCCACTTCGTTGCCAGCAATGATCCCTTCGTCAAGACCCTCCTTTCCGTTTACGAAAAGCAGACTGGCCAAGCCGGTGAGACCATCATCTCCGCCGGGGCCAACTACGGCCGCTTCTTTAAAAACGGGGTCGGCTACGGACCTGCCTTCCCAGGCAGCCTGGACACCGCACACGCCATCGACGAATCCATCAGCCTGGCTGAACTGGAAAAAAGCCTGGCTATCTACGCTGAAGCTATTTACGAGTTAACCAAGTGAATGTAGAGAAAAAAGACTTTTACCTTATTTTGGTAAAAGTATTTTCTTATCTGCTTGCCTTCAGTTCCTCGCAAATCTGCCGGTGGCGGTCAGCGTAAAGGCTGCTCTTTTCCCAAATAAAGGTGAAGTCGTGGCGGATCTGGAAGTCCCGCAAATTTAATTTCCGCAGCTTTCCTGCTTTTAAAAGGTCACTGACCGCGGTCTGGTACAAAAAAGAGACCCCGCAGTTGGCCAAAAGCAGCTGGGTGATCATCTGCATATTGCCGACTTGGACATACTGCTCAAAGTCGCTCAATTCCCGCCCCTGGGCCCCTAAGCTGTCCTCCAGGATCTTCCTGGTCCCTGAGCCTGGTTCTCTGACTAGCAGCCGCTGGTCAAAAAGGTCGGCGATCTGGTCTGGCTCCTTGGCAAAAGCCAAATCTGGCGAGCAGACGGCGATAAAGTCCTCGCTTTGGTAGCGCAGGCTGGCATAGCCCCTGGCCGGGTCGCCTTCGACCAGGGCAAAGTCCAGGTCTCCCTCATCCAATTTCTTGGTCAAAAACTGGGTATTGCCGTAGACGACTTCCACATTTGTCTGGGGATGGTCTTTCAAAAAGCGGCTTAGCGGCCTGGCTAAGGCGTATTCCCCAATCGTCATGGTTACCCCAAAGCGAACCGGCGGCAAGTCGGCCTGCTTGATTTCGGCCTTAAGCAGGCGCTCATCGCTCTGCATCTGCCGCATGGCCAGGCGCAGCTTTTCTCCTGCAGCCGTCAAGGTCAGCCTCTTGCCCTGATAGCTGAAGAGCTTGACCTGGTATTCCTTCTCCAGAAAGCGGATGTGCTGGGAGACCGCCGGCTGGGTCACGTGCAGGCGGTCGGCCGCCCGGGTGAAGTTCATGGTCTCACAGACCGTTAAAAATGTTTTGACGCGAAAATCCAGCATTGCTTGCCCCCTTTATCAATAAATGCAGTTTATCGACAGATAATAATCTATAATTTTATTTTCTACTATTTTACCTCTATACTTAAGCATGTTCAAAAAATATCTGGAGGCAAAAAAATGAATTGGATTAAAAAGAACCTGCCCGGCATCCTGGTCTGTCTGGCTATCGCCATCCCCGCCTGGCTTTTGGGCAAGGCCTTCCCGGTCATCGGGGGCGCGGTTTTCGCCATCTTGTTTGGGATGGTCATCACCCTTTTTTGGGAAGACAAGCAAAAGGCAAGTAACGGGATCAAGTGGACTTCCAAGTACATCCTGCAGACGGCCGTGGTCCTCTTGGGCTTCGGGATGGACCTGCAGGTGGTGGTCAAGACTGGCAGCCAGTCCCTGCCGATCATCATCTGCACCATCTCAACCTCTCTCTTGCTCGCCTGGCTTTTGCATAAGTATTTAAAAATTCCCAGCAAGATCTCAACCTTGATCGGGGTCGGCTCATCCATCTGCGGGGGCAGCGCCATCGCCGCTACCGCCCCGGTCATCGACGCTGACGACGATGAAGTGGCCCAGGCCATCTCCGTCATCTTCTTTTTCAACGTCCTGGCCGCTATCCTCTTCCCCATCTTTGGCAAGCTCCTGGGCTTTGACCAGACCAGCGGGAACTCTTTCGGCATCTTCGCCGGAACAGCCATCAACGACACTTCTTCCGTCACTGCCGCGGCGGCAACCTGGGACAGCATGTTCCATTTAGGTAGTCAGACCCTGGACAAGGCCGTGACCGTCAAATTAACCAGAACCCTGGCCATCATCCCCATTACCCTGGCCTTAGGCTATTTCAGCGCCAAAAAGGAGCAAAGGGGCAACAGCTTTAGCTTGAAGCGGGCCTTCCCCGCCTTCATCCTCTACTTTGTCCTGGCTTCCTTAATCACGACTTTCGCCCTGGCCAATGGGGTCAGCGCCAATATCTTTTCGCCACTAAAGGAACTGAGCAAGTTCATGATCGTCATGGCCATGGCCGCGATCGGCCTTAACTCCAACATCGTCAAGTTGGTCAAGTCCGGGGCCAAGCCCCTCCTGCTCGGCGCTTCCTGCTGGGCCGGAATCACTGCCGTCAGCCTGCTTTTGCAGCGGGGCTTGGGCCTGTGGTAAAAAAACAGACAATTTAATCGATTGCATGAAAAAAGGCTTTTACCAAAACGGTAAAAGTCTTTTCGTTTATATGCTGTTTTATTCGATACCAGCTTCGCTAAGCTGCTTTAAAGTCAGGTCCAGGTGCTTCATGACCGTTTCCTTGCCCATCAATTCCATGGCTTCGCCGATGCCAGGGCCAACCATTGACCGGGTAGTGGCGATCCGGATTGGCATGAAGAGCTTGCGGCCCTTGATGCCGGTTTCCTTCCGGGTGGACATGATGGCGCCCATGATCTTCTTGGCCGTGAAGTTGTCCAGCTTGTCTAATTGCTTCTTGAATTCTTCAATAGCTGGACGAGCTTCGTCCTTCTTGATTTCTTCCACTTCTTCGTCGGTCAGGTATTCGGCTTCAGTGAAGAAAATCTTGCTCAAGTCGACGATTTGCTTGGTGTAGGACATTTGGTTGGCGTACATGTTGACCAATTGTCTTACCCATTCCATCTTGCCTGGAGCCGGGTTGGCTTCAACCAGGCCAGCTTCTTGCAGGTTGTGCAAGGACAAGTCAAGGAGTTCGTCTCTGTCAGCAGTCTTCATGTACTGGTTGTTGACCCAGTCCAGCTTCTTTTGGTCAAAGGCAGCTGGTGACTTGGACAGACGAGCCGGGTCAAACTGCTTGATGAATTCGCGCTTGGAGAAGATTTCGCTTTCGCCAACCGGTGACCAGCCCAGCAAGGTGATGAAGTTGAACATGGCTTCTGGCAGGAAACCAAGTTCTCTGTATTGTTCGATGAACTGCAGAACTGATTCGTCACGCTTGGACAGCTTCTTGCCAGTAGCTGAGTTGATGATCAAAGTCATGTGGCCGAAGACCGGGGCTTCCCAGCCCAAGGCTTCGTAAACGCAAAGCTGCTTTGGCGTGTTAGAGATGTGGTCATCGCCCCGAAGAACGTGGCTGATTTCCATCAAGTGGTCGTCGATAACGACGGCAAAGTTGTAAGTTGGCATCCCGTCGCGCTTTTGGATGACGAAGTCACCGCCGATAGTGTCGGATTCAAAGCTGAGGTGGCCCTTAACGATGTCGTCCCATTCGTAAGTCACGCCTTCTGGAATGTGAATGCGGACAACTGGCTTAAGACCCTTGGCCCGGGCTTCGTCTTGGGATTGCTTGATTTCGTCAGCAGTCATGCCTTCGTATTCGTAGACATAGTGAGGAGCAATCCCCATGGCCCGCTGTTCTTCACGCTGGGCTTCCAGTTCTTCTTCAGTTTCAAAGGAGTAGTAAGCCTTGCCTTCTTCAAGCAGCTGATCGATGTACTTTTGGTAGATGTCCTTTCTCTCGGACTGCTTGTAAGGGCCGTAGTCGCCGCCGACGTCCGGACCTTCATCCCAGTCGATCCCCAGCCAGTGCAGGTTCTCGATTTGAGATTCAGCCCCGCCTTCAACGTTTCTGGCGGTGTCAGTGTCTTCGATTCTCAGAACCAAAGTCCCCTTGTTGTGACGTGCAAACAGATAGTTAAACAGAGCAGTACGCGCGTTACCAATGTGCAAGTGGCCAGTTGGTGACGGAGCGTATCTCACGCGGATTTTCTTATTAGCCAAAATTATGCCTCTTTCTTACTATTCTTCAACTTATTAAGTTTACTAGCAATAAGGAAAAAATTCAATCTTTACCGGCAAATACGGCCCTAACGGCAAGCAAAAAATGCCCGCCAAAGGCAGGCATTTGTCAATTAATCTGATTTGCTTATTTCTTGGCTTCTACGCCCTTCTTGAAGACGAAGTATTCCGCTGCCCACAAGATGGCCACGTAGACTACTTCTGCCAGCAGGTAGAGCCAGCTGACCACCGGCAGGCTCAAGTCCGTGTGGGAAGTGTGGAAGCCTGTATTGTCGATGACAAAGCTGAAGTCAAAGCCAGAATTGGAGATCATGTTGATGATCGCGCTCAAGATGCTGGTGCTGCCCCAGGAAAGAAGAGCAAGCAGAGCAAGCAGGATGACCGCCTTGGCAAACTTGCTCCATCTGCCCTTCAAAGGCAGGAAGTCGCCCAAAACGCTGGCTGATTCAGTAATAAAGAGCCAGAAGCAGATGCCGCCGACATAGCTGACCAAAGTGAAGAGGATCAGGTAAAGGCTCCAGTTGATGATACTGGAAACGTATGGCTGGAAAGTCGCTGCTGCTTGAGCATCAATCTGCATCTTCCCGCCGAAAAGGAAAGGCAGCAAGGTTACGGCAAGGATCAAGATGTTGCCCAAACCAAAGATGATCAGATCTGCCAGTCCCGTCAGCAAGTTGGCCGTCAAGAAGTTGCCGGTCGTTACCGGTACTTGCCGCCAGGTCTGAGACCGGTTGACCTTATAGGCAGCCATGATAATGTCGATTGAGTACCAGGCACACATGAAAAAAATCGCGGTTGCGGAAATTCCGACGCTGATACCATTTGAATCACTGCCGAAACCATATCTGATCCCGAAATACAAGTTGATCAAGAGGATAAAAACTGCTTCGATGCCCAAGGCGATCCAGGTGGTCCGGCTCTTTTCCTTGAACATGGCCGCGAAAATCTGCTTAAACCCAATCATTACTCTTCCCCCTCGTAAAATCCTTCATACCATTCTTCGATGCTTTCGTGCTCAGCCCGGATTTCATCAGCGCTGCGCTGCTCTAAGACTGAATGCTTCTTGATCAAGACGACCTCGTCGATCACTGGCGCGATTTCGTCCAAGACATGGTCGCTGATGACCAGGGTCGCGTCTTCCGGCTTCCAGAGCAGCATGGACTTGATGATCTTCTTCCGGCTCATGGCGTCAACCCCATTGAAAGGCTCATCTAAGAGATAGAGCTTGGCCTTGCGGGAGAAGACCAGGGCGATGATCAGCTTCTCCTTCATCCCCTTGGACAGGTTGCCCAGTCTTTCTTCTTCATTCAAGTTCATGAATTCCAAGATATCGGCAAACTGCTTAGCGTCAAAGTCCGGGTAGACCGTCCGGTAGAAGCTGGCCACTTCCTTGATCTTGCGGAAGTCGCGAAAAGCTGACAGGCTGTCGGTCATGGCGATATACTGCTTGCGGCGGTCTTCATCGCCTTCGCCGCAAACCTCCACGCTGCCCTTGTATTGTTTGGCCAGGCCTGCGATCACCCGCATCAAGCTGGTCTTGCCGGCCCCGTTGGCCCCGACTAAGGCCACGATCTGTCCGGCCTCCAAAGTCAAGTTGACTCTCTCCAAAATCGTCTTTGAACCCTTGTGGTAGCTTAAATCCTTAATCTCCAAAGCCTTCATGCTATTCCTCCCTTGTGTCTTCTAAGTAGCTGGCCAATAGTCCAGTCAGGCTTTTCCTTTCGACTCCGAGCTTCTCCATGCGGCTGACAAAAGCAGCCAGCTCCTGCTTCAGCAGTTTGCTCTTCATTTCCTCCAGGCGGCTTTCATCAGTCGTGACGAAGTTGCCTTCACCACGCTTGCTATAGATATAGCCTTGAGCCGTCATCTCTCTCAGCGCCCGCTGAACCGTATTGGCGTTGACCGTCAATTCAAGTGCCAGGGCTCTGACTGAAGGCAGCTTGTCGCCAGCCTTGAGCTTACCCTGGGCGATCTGCAAGTAGATGTAGTCTTCAATCTGCAAGTAGATCGGCAAGTTGTCTTTGAATTTCATTTGCACACCCCTTCGCTGTACTAGTTATCTAATACACTGTTAGTGTATAACGGATTGGCCCTTTCGTCAAGGCAGAAACAGCAAAAAAGCTAAATTTTGTCCCTTTATTGTTGACCTAGTTCTTTCCAGTAATTTTTAGTTACCTTTTTTCCTTTAAATAATCAGCAGGTTCTGCTTTTAAGTTAGACAAAGTCTGCTTTTTACCAAATGAACTAATACTTAAAGTTGTTTTTAATTTCTCAACAGTTGCTTTAACAAGGACTTCAGTCCTGTCTCATTTTCAGCTCATAGTCGCAAGAAAGCGTTTCTTTTTGTGTATTTTCTGTTAGACTACAATTAGTGTTTGATAATGTAAACTTTTCAAGGAGGACAACATGAAAAAGACTAAGACTTTTTTGGCTGCCGGCAGCATCTTGACTGCTGCATTAGCCTTGACGGCCTGCGGCGGCAACTCTTCATCTTCTTCATCTAAAAAAGAACTGAACTGGGAAGAATCAGCTGAAATTCCTACTATGGACCTGTCCAAGGCTACTGACTCAGCCAGCTTTACCCAATTGATCAACACCATGGAAGGCCTTTACCGGGCAAAGTCTGACGGCAGCCAGGAAAAGGCCATGGCTACCAGCGAAAAGGTGTCCAAGGACGGGAAAACCTACACCTTTACTCTCCGTAAGGACAACAAGTGGTCAAACGGTGACCCGGTAACCGCGCAAGACTTCGTCTACTCATGGCGCAGAACTGTTGACCCAAAGACTGCTTCTCAATACGCTTACCTGTTTGAAGGCATCAAGAACGCCATGGACATTCAAAACGGCAAAAAGAAGCCGGAAACTTTGGGGATCAAGGCCGTTGGCAAGTACAAGCTGGTTGTAACTCTGGACCGGCGGATCCCTTACTTCAACAACTTGATGGCCTTCGGCAGCTTCTTCCCGCAAAACGAAAAGGCAGTCAAGAAGTACGGTTCCAAGTACGGTACTGCCTCCAAGTACATGGTCTACAACGGGCCATACGTTATGAGCGGCTGGACTGGCTCAAACCTGTCCTGGAAGCTCAAGAAGAACCCATACTACTGGGACAAGAAGAACGTTAAGCTTGACGCGGTCAACTACAGCGTGCAAAAGACCCCGTCAACTGCCTACAACCTCTACCAGTCAAACAAGCTTGACGCGGTTTCCTTGGACGCTGAACAAAGCAAGCAGCTCAAGAGCGTTAAGGGCTACAAGCTTTATGCCCGCGGGACTACCTTCTACATCCAATTCAACCAGGCTAAGAACAAGTACCTGCAAAACGCCAACATCCGCAAGGCTCTTTCCATGGCCATCAACCGGGAAAGCCTGACCAAGGTTCTGGGCGGCAGCAACACTGTAGCTCACACCTTTACTCCAGAGAAGCTGACCACGGTCAACGGCAAGGACTACACCAGCCTGATTTCCAAGAGCGATGAAGCTTACACTTACTACAACAAGAAGGAAGCGCAAAAGTACCTTAAGCAGGGTATG
The DNA here is from genome assembly GCF_051873315.1 of Lactobacillus sp. GTDB lineage: Bacteria > Bacillota > Bacilli > Lactobacillales > Lactobacillaceae > Lactobacillus. Next base: position 18,875 of record NZ_JBJEES010000070.1, on the reverse strand, counting down.
AAGGAACTTGGCGTTTCCAAGCTGAGCTTCAAGCTTTTGTCAGACGACACCGATGGTGCCAAGAAGTCAACTGAAGCAATGCAATCAAACATTCAAGAAACTCTGCCGCAAGTTTCCATCACCACGCAAAACCTGCCATTCAAGACCCGGCTGGCCAGAACCGACGCCGGCAACTTCGACATGGTCGTAACTGCCTGGGGTGCCGACTTCAACGACCCGATTTCCTTCCTGGACTTGATGACTACTACCAACGCTCAAAATGGCGGCAAGTGGTCCAACAAGGAATATGACAAGCTGATCGAAGCTTCAAAGACTACTGGCTCAGACTCTGAACGCTGGAGCGACCTGTCCAAGGCTGAAGGCGTTCTGCTTAAGGACGTTGGTATTTCACCACTTTACTCAAGCACCAGTGCCTGGATCGTCCGTCCAAACATCAAGGGCTTGGTAAACCTGCGCGACCACTGGGACTTCAAGTACGCTTCTGTTAACTAGTGTCTGTCCCTAGAAGCTAACAAACTGAATCACTGAAAATAGCAGACCGTCTGGTCTGCTATTTTTGTACTTTAGCTCTATTTCTTGCTACAATTGAACTGATTTTTGAAAAGATTGGTGGCAGGCAAAAAATGTACAAAGTAGTCAAAAAAGAAACTATCAAGGCTGACCGCTTCACGGTTATTCAAGAAAAAGTGGCCAAGGACGGGCAAATAGCCCCATATTCCTACGTCACGATCGGCTTCGGGATTTCCATCATCCCCTTCATTGATGATGACCACGTCCTGCTCTTAAAGGAATACCGGCATCCCGTTGGCAGCTGGCAATATGAATTCCCAAGCGGCGGCATTGATGAGGGAGAAGAGCCCAGTCAAGCAGCTAGAAGAGAGCTTCTGGAAGAAACGGGCTATGAGGCCAGCCAGTTGACAGAGCTGGGCTTCACCTACCCTTCTTTTGGCTCAACCAATGAGAAGATCAACCTTTTTGCCTGCCGGGCCAAGAAAATAGCTCAGCCAAAAAGAGAGATTCTGGAAGAAATCAAGATGGAGATCGTCTCCGTCGACCAGCTGGAAGATTTGATCGTCAAAGGTGAATTTGCCCATGGGGCTGGCCAGGCAGCCTGGCTCAAGTGGCGGCTGCTTAATGAGAAAAGATAAGACTAGTAAGCAAGAGCAGCAAAAAGGTCAAGCGAGAAATCGCTTGGCCTTTTTTCCTCACAAAAGCAACAAATCTTTACTGGTCTTGGTAAAAGGGTGGAAGCCGTCTTCATCAAGCCAGCCGCAGTCCTCAATTCTGACGCCCCCGACGCCCGGCAAATAGATCCCCGGCTCAATAGAAAAGCACATCCCTGCTTCCAGCTTCTGCTTGCTTCCCGGTTCCAGATTCACCGGCTCATGAACCTGCATTCCGATCCCGTGACCTAAGCGGTGGGTAAAGTACTGCCCGTAGCCCGCTTCTTCGATAACCCCGCGGGCCACCTGGTCCAGCTCACCTGCCGTCATTCCTGGTCTGGCTGCCCTAGCCGCCGTCTCCTGGGCTAACCGGACCGTCTCATAGATTTCCCGCTTTGCCGGGCTGATTTCGCCCAGGGCCACCGTCCGGCTGACATCTGAAGCATAGCCGCCTTTCATGATCCCCAAGTCAAAAATTACCATATCCCCGGCCTGAACCCCCTTTTGGCTGGGCAGACCGCTGACGCTGGCCGCGCTTTCTCCGGCCTGGACGATCAATGGGAAGCTTAAGTTCCCCATCCCCTTTTTCTTCAGCTGGTAGTCCAGTTCAAGGGCCAGCTCGCTTTCACTCATCCCCTGCCCCTCTTTTAACAGGGCAAAAGCCAATTCCAGTGCCTGGTCGGCCTGTCTGCCAGCTGCCTGCAGCTTTTCAATTTCCGCCGGCGACTTGATCATCCGCTGTCTGGCCAGCCAGGAAGAGATGTCTGCTTCCAAATTCGCTTCCGGGAAAACTTCCTTAATCGCCCGGTAGTGACTGAGGGTCACCGTCCGCGCTTCTAATGCCCAAACTTCTTTTGGCCAGGCGGCCATTTTTTCTTTGGCCTTCTCCCAAGGATTCTCCCCGTCTTGGTAAAAGCAGGCCTGGTCCGCCCAAGCAGTCTGCTTGACTTCTCCTTCATTGATGGCTGGAGCCAGCAAAAGGGCCTGGCTTGTTCTGGATACCAGCAAGGCAAAGACCCGCTCCTCCGTCCAGCTGCTGTAGCCAGTAAGGTAGGCAATGTCCACTGGATCAGCCACATAGGCCAGGTCAATGCCTTTTTCATCCAAGTAGAAGCTTAAGCTGCTCAGATGCTCTTTCCAGGTTAATTTTCTTTCTTCTTTCATGCTTTTTCACTCCCAAAAAACTGTTCTCGCTTTATTTTCATATTTCTTTCCTTTTTCTAGTGTTTTTTAATTAATCTCCTAGGCAAAGCCGTTTGACCATTATATAATTTCTATCAAATCCAAAATTCATTCTATTGATCTATTTTTGGATTTGGGGAAACAAAAATTTTGCATCATAAGCACTGGCTTATTAGAAAGGATAACACAAATGAGCAATAAGCTTTGTCAAAAACGGCTGACCAGCCCGCAGAAGTTAAAACTTGATTTTCAGAAAATATTGCCGCGGAAATCTTTTCCGCGGTTTTTTTGCTGCAATTTTTCTTTTTTTCTGACAATTTTTTCTATCAATTGTTCTAAGAAACAGATCAATTAAAATGATATAATAATTCATATAATAAAGAAAGCGCTTTTACAAGAAAGGAAACGCCTATGAACAAGCAGAAATTGCGGCTGTCCATCAGCCTCTACCTCAACTACGTGGCCCACGGCTTCGGCCTCTTGATCCTCTCCCAGAACATGACCGCCCTGGGTAAAAGCTGGTCGGTCCCCTTGAAGCTGGTTTCCTTCGTCATCTCCGGCGTGGGGATCGGCCGCCTCTTGGCCTACCTGATCACCGGCTACCTGGCCGACAAAATCAGCCGGAAGTTCTTCGTCTACCTAGGCATGACCTGCTATCTTGTTTTTGCCTTGGGCATCCCCTTCTCCAAAAACGTCTACCTGGCTTACGGCCTGGCCATCTTAGCCGGGATCGCCAACTCCGCCCTGGACGCCGGGACCTACACGACTTTTGCCGAAATGGGGCAAAAGGGCAGCCGGGGCAACATCTTGATCAAGGCCGCCGCCTCCTTGGGCGAATTCATCCTGCCCCTTTTGGTGTCCAGCCTTCACCGCCACCAGCTCTGGTACGGCTACAGCTTCATGGCCATGGCCGGAATCTTAATCGTCAACGCCATTCTCCTGGCGCCCCTAAAATTCCCGCAGCCTGGCCAAAAGGAGGCTGAAAGCGGGCAAAATTCCGCCAAGAGCCAAAAGAGCTGGCTGACCACGGCCTGCTTTGCCCTCTACGGCTATGCCTCCATGGCCCTCATGATCTGGTTCACCCAGTGGATTACCCTTTTTGGGCAAAAGCAGGGCTTCTCCACTTCCACCAGCCACCTCTTTCTTTCCTTATATAGCGTCGGTTCCATCATTGGGGTCTTCATCCTCTTTGGCTTGCTCAGCCGGGAAGTCTCCCCTTACGCCATCCTCTTGATCATGAACGTCTTAGCCACTTTGATGGTCCTTTTGCTTTTATTCAGCCACTCCGCAATTTTGTCTGAATTTGCCTCCTTCATGTTTGGCTTGACGGCCGCCAGCGGGATCATGCAGACCGGCCTTAACGCCTTCATGGAATTCTTCCCTGATAAAAAGGGCCTGGCTACCGGGATCTTCTACTTCTTTGGGGCAGCTGCTTCCTTTACAGTCCCGATCATCACCGGCGTCTTATCAGACATCGACATCCGCCTGGCCTTTGGCGGGGACCTGGCTGTCGGCATCTTAGCCTGCCTTTTGGTTACCGTCATCTCTGTCAGCCACAGTAAAAGAAGCGGGGTTGAAGCTAAACAATAGTAAGCAAGTTGATATATTTTTTTAAGTAGTTCTCTTGTTTGAAAGTTCTTTCATCAGCTCTTGCAAAATTCAATCAGTGCTATAATTTTTATAAAAGACACGTTAATTTTTTCATGACATGAGGAAGGCACAATGGCAGACAAGCTTTATCAGTTCAGTGATCAAGAACGAGTAAGATACGAGAAAACGCCTCTGCCGCTTATCGTCCTCCAGGTCATCGATGGTGAATATCACGTTTTGCTGGTTTCCGATGACTATTGCAAGATGGTGGGTTCTGACCGGCAGTCCATGCTGGAATACCTCAACCACCACAGCTTTGGCCGGGTTCACCCGGCTGACGTTGCTCACCTGGCGACTTTTTCTGCTGCCGCCGTCAAGTACCCGGAATGCCACTTGACCTACCGCTTGTCGATCAAGGGCGAGTACCATACCCTTTTTGCCCACTCCAAGCGGATCAAGACTAGCGATGGAACTACTCTTTTGCTGGTCACCTACTTTGACCTGGGCAATGACCAAAGCCAACAAACCCGCCAGCAGCTTGAGTCTCCCGACATCGACCTCTTGACCGGCTTGCCCAACACCAGCTACTTCAGCAAGTTTGGAGATGACTTTTTAAGTAAGCTCCTGGCCCGATCCGGCCAAGTTGACGTAATCTACTTCGACATTATCTCCCTGCGTTCATACAATGACCATTTCGGCTTTCTGCAGGGCAACCAGTTTGTCAAGAAATGCGGGGAAATAATCCGAGCTTGCTTCCCTGAGGGACTGACCCTCCGCTATGTTGATGACTCTTTCTTGACCATTACGGCCCCGGTCCAGCTCAAGCGGGTACTGCCGGAGATTCAAAAGAAGACAGCCGCTTTTTCCGCTGACAAAATCACGACGCTCAGAGCGGGCGTTTACCAGGTTAAAGAGCCTGAATCAGCCACCAGCGCGGTCGACAAGGCCTACCTGGCCTTGCGCCACATGGGCGACGACCGACAGAAGGCTTACCAGATCTACAATAATTCAGTCAAGAAGCACTTTGAGCTGCAGGACTATTTGATCGGTCATTTTGAAGAAGCCCTCAGCCAGAATTGGCTGAAAGTCTACTACCAGCCGATCTTCAACCTCTATTCCCAAAAGGTTTGCAGCTTGGAAGCCGTCTCCCGCTGGCAGGAGCCAGGCAAAGCAACTTTGAAAGCCAGCCGCTTTATCTCAGTTTTGGAAAGAAGCGGCTTGGTCTACCAGCTTGATCTTCATGTCCTGGATAAGGCCTGCCGCCTGCTGAGTCAAAGGCGGGCCGACAATCTGCCTACCATTCCCATCTCGATCAACCTGTCGCCCAGCGACTTCAACCTCGACAGTTTTGTCGACCAGGTTGTCGAAATCACCCAGAAATACCAGATTCCCCATATGATGATCCAGTTTGACCTTATGGCCCAGCCGGTTTCAGCTGACCACCAACACTTAAAAACGGCCGCGGCTAATTTGCAAAAAAAGGGCTTCAAGATCTGCCTGGACCGCTATGGCGGCGAAAACAGCGACTTGTCAACTGAGACTCTGCTGGAATATAATTTCGACTATCTCAAAGTCGACGTCCGCAGCTTCACCAGCAACCGGCAAAGGGCCAAGATCATCCTGGCTTCGATCATCAACATGTCCCGCTTGCTCAAGATCGTCCCCATCGTCAAGGGCGTTGAAGACAAGGGCATGCTCAACTTTATCCGTTCTTTTGGCGTCATGCTGACGCAAGGCCGGCTCTTAGCTAAAGAACTGCCAGAAGAAGAGATTGGGAAAAGCAAGCTGGAATTTGAAAACGTCGAAGAACGGGCTCTCTTTACCGGCTTAAGCCATATTAACGTCCTTGATCCCTACCTGGAGACCAAAAGTAGACTGGACAATAATTTTGAAAATCCCCACCCTAACTCCATCTTCATCGTCCAGAATCAGCAGGCTAATCTTGTCTACAGTAACAGCGCTTTCCGCTCCTGGACCGAGCACTTGGGCTACGCGGACTTAGATTCATTCATCAGAACCTGCAACAGCGCGGCTACCGGCAACTACAGCCGCTTCTGGACCGGTGTTGATCAATGCCGACAGGTCAATGAAATTGCCCAGTTTGACTGGATCACTGACCAAGAACAGTTCAAGATCCGCCTGCAGCTGATTTCCAAAACCGACAACCTGGCCGCTTTTCTCACAGATGGCTACAAGGTCAAGAACCGGACTCCGCAGCAAGTCTACCAGAACTGGATCGGGCAAAACGGAGACCTGGATTCTGAAAAGATCCGCCTGGCCCTGCTGGAAAGCAGCAATGTTGGCTTCTTCTGGAAAAACCGGCGGCTGGAATATTTAGGCGCCAACCAACGTTTTTTGGACTATCTCGGCTTAAATCTCAAAGACATCCTCCACAAAAAGAGCAGCGGAAGATGGAACAAGGAGCTACTGGACTACCAAAAGCGGGAAAGCCAACTGTTAAAAGACGGAATGGCCTTGGATGACTACTTGACTCTCAATGTCAATGGCAATCGCCGAACCTTCCACTACTACCTCTCGCCTGTCTACGAAGGAGACGCGGTCAGCGGCCTGCTTGGCTTTACCGTTGACGTTACCAGCCGAATGGACGAACTGGCTGCCTTACAGATTGAAGCCGCCCGCGATCCTTTGACCACTTTGAAGAACCGGCGCAGCTTTGACCGGGACTTCGGCTATTTGACTCAAAAAGACATCGTGGTCATGATGATCGACATCGACTACTTCAAGACTTTTAACGATAAATTCGGCCACCTTTACGGGGACGCCGTCTTGCAGAAGATCTCCGAAACTCTCCTGCACGTCTATGGGATCGGCCACTGCTACCGCTATGGGGGCGATGAATTCTTGATCATCGAGGACTTTGAGTCCCAGCAGCTCTTGCGAGAGGATGATCAAAAAGTGCGCAAGCTCTTGGAGCAGGTCAAAATTTTGGATTTAAAATTCGACATTCATATTTCTGCCGGCTACGTCTACGGCCAGGCCCAGACGGCAGACGAAGTAGACAAGATGATCCAGGAAGCCGACCAAATGCTTTACAAGAGCAAGGAAAGCGGCCGCAACCAGATTAATGGCGGACCGTCTATCTACAATTAGTGCTTAGTGCTTTTATTTAGCTTAATGAACATTAAAAATCCACCCTCGCGGGTGGATTTTTTCGTTCTTTCTTCTTTTACTTTTTGTTCTGTTCTATATTTGGCAATTTTTACCGCAGCCGGTGCTGGAACTGCTTTTCAATGCCGGCCTTAAAGACCAGGCTGTAGCCCAAGGTCGCCCCAACGGCTGCCTGCAGGCATTCAAAGGGAAACTTGACCAAAGAAATTGCCGGAGTGGCGTAGACGAAGGCCCGGCCCAGGGTGTAGCCAGTCACCATCACAGCCGCGCCTAAAAGAACACCCAAGATGACTTTCTTTTGCTCGCCGGCAAACTTATGGGCGAAGTAAGAGATGATCAAGGCTTCAAAGCCGTGAGAGAAGAGGCTGACAAACATGGGCGCCGGGTAGAAAAGGAAGTCGCCCAGGAAGGCCCCCACCCCGCCAACTACAAAGGCTTCTGACGGCGAAAGCAACAGGGCTGCCGCCACGATGACCACGTCATTGAAGTAGAGGTGGCCACCCGGGACAGGGATACTGAATGAAGACAAAGCAACGTTCATCGCCATCAAAACGGCGACGACGGCGGTTCTTTTGACTGACCATGATTTTTGCATGTTTTTTCCTCCATCTTATTCGTTTAGTGACTATGTTTACTATTCTATCACTTTTTCAGATTTATTTAAGCTTGTTCCTTACAAAAAATAAGAAAAAATGTGAGCAAACAAAAGGAATTAATAATGTTGGGAAAGAAAAAGGCCAAGCGGAGGATAGCTTGGCCTTTTCGGATTTATGACTGATAATTCTTGATTTTAATGGCAGAAATAGCTTATGTTACAGGATTGGCTTTCTTCTCATGGCCACGGTCTTGATGTTCAAGAGATCCTTGGCAGTGATGTTGTGGGAAACTGAGTTGGCCCCGTATGAACCGGTCCCCAGGGTCAAGGATGGCATCATGTTGTTGTAGACCCCGCCGATCCCGCCGAGAGCAGCCGGGCTGTTGACCAGGATACGGCAGGCAGACATGGCGAAGGCAAACTTGCGGATGACCTTGCTGTTTTGGGTGTGGATGCCGGCAGTGTGGCCCCGGCCGCCGTAGTTCAAGAGGTCGGTGCAGATCTTGAAGGCTTGGGCACTGTTTTCCGCCTTGTAGAGGGTGAAGACCGGGGACAGCTTTTCAGCTGACAATGGGTACTTCGGGCCAACGCCCTTGTATTCAGCCACGATGACTTGGGTGTCAGCCGGCACGGTCACCCCGCACATTTCAGCAATCTTAACCGCGCTCTTGCCGGCCATCGGGCCTGCTACCGTCCCCCGGCGCGGGTCGATGAAGTGTTCTTCAAAGAGCTTGATTTCGTCAGGCTTTAAGAAGTAGCAGTGGCGCTTTAAGAAGGCTTCCTTGACTTGGTCATAGATCTCCTTGTCAACAACGACGGAGTTTTCTGAGGCACAGATCATCCCGTTGTCAAAAGTCTTGGACAAGACGATATCGTTTACTGACTGTTCGATGTCAGCCGTCTTTTCGATGTAGGACGGGCCATTGCCTGGGCCCACGCCCAAGGCTGGCTTACCGGTTGAGTAGGCTGCCTTGACCATGCCCGGGCCACCAGTTGCCAGGACCATCTGCACCTTTGGGTTGTTCATGAGGGCAGTCGTGGCCGTGAGGCTTGGGTGTTCAATCCATTGGATCCAGTTTTCCGGTGCCCCGGCAGCTACCGTGGCTTCCTTGATCAGCTTGGCCGTTTCCACGCAGCACTTTTGGGCTTGCGGGTGGAAGCCAAAGATGATGGTGTTCTTGCTCTTCATGGCGATCATGGCCTTGAAGATAACCGTGGAAGTCGGGTTGGTGACTGGCGTTACCCCGGCGATGACCCCGATCGGTTCAGCAATCTTCATCAAGCCTTCTGCCTTGTCTTCTTCGATCACTCCGACCGTCTTCATGTCCTTCATGCTTTCCCAGATGGTTTGGGAAGCGTAGGTGTTCTTGGTCACCTTGTCTTCAACCTTGCCCCGGCCAGTTTCGTCAACTGCCATTTGGGCCAGGCGGCGGGCATTGTCTTCGCCAACTTTTTCAATGACTTGGCAAAGCTTGTCCACGTCTTCCTGGCTGAAGTCGTCCATTTGGGCCAAGGCTTCATGTGATTTATCAACCAAAATATCAACATTGTGGTAGATTTCGTCTTCAGTTTCAACTGCTTTTTCCACGTTAACAGCGCTTTGCTTAAGCATTTTATCGTCTCCTGCTTCTCGTTTATTTCTTGTGATATATTTATCAATTACTACTATAACAGCATTTTAAAAAAAGAAAAGAGGGTAAAATCCCTCTTTTTTAATGACACAAGAAGTTGATTTTCCCCTATATTTTGCCTTATTAACGATGTAAGCGGTACCTGTCTTTTGATTTTGTGAATAAATTATTTTATTCTCCTTTTCCACTTTTGCAAAAGATAGCGATTTCTGTCACAAAAGTTAAAAGGCGTTTTTTCACCATTTTTAACAGTATTTCTATAATTTGGATGCCTGCATTATCCTTTTTTCACTTAAAAAGGACAGGTAAAAGTCTCTTTACCTTTTCTTAGTTCAGTAATTTTTTCACTTAATCCTATAATTTAGCAGCTTTTTGGCAAAAGAAGAGAGAAGAAGAGAGAAGAAGAGAGAAGAGAAGAGAGAAGAGAAGAGAGAAGAAGAGAGAAGAAGAGAAATAGAGAAATAGAAAATAAATAGGACTCAAATGAGTCCTAAAATTCTCTGCTACTTAAATGGGTTGTAAAAACGTCCCTGGTTCAGGTGCCAGAAGTAAAGCATCAAGAGAACCAGCAAAACCGCCACTCCCAAGCTCAGCCAGTCGCTGGCTTTGAGCTTTTGGGAAGTATACCAGGTCCGCTTCTTTTTGGACCCGAACCGGCGCAGCTCCATGGCCGTGGAAATCACCGTGATCCGGTCTAAACTGGACAGGATCAAAGGCATGACGATGTTGACCGTCCCCTTGGCCCGGTCGGCCAGCTTGGCCTTCTTGGAAATCTCATTGCCCCGGGCCTGCTGGGCATGGGAGATCGCCCAGTAGCTTTCCTGGATGTCTGGAATATAGCGCAGGGCCAGGGAAAAGGCGTAAGAGAAACGGTAGCTGATCCCGATCTGGTTCAGACTGGAAGCAAACTGGCTGGGATTGGTCGTCAGCAGGAACAAGATCGCGATCGGTACGGCGCAGATATACTTGAGCATCAGGTTGAAGAGATAAAAAGTTTCCTCAGCCGTTAAAGCAAAAAAGCCGCTGCCCAGCAAGACGTGCTTGCTGCCGTAAAGGTCAGCCCCGTAGCTGGGCTGGAAGACGTAAACCAAAACTAAATTCAAGACCGCGAAAATCATGATCAAGTTGACCACGACTGACACCTGACGCCACTTGACCTGGGAAACTTTGAACAAGGCCAAAGACAGGATGCACACGATTAGCAAAAAGCGGGTGTCATAAGTCACCATGCAGGCCACCGAAGTAATAATCAAGAATAAAAGCTTGGTGGTCGCGCTCAAGCGGTGGACAAAGGTCTTCCCTGGCGTGTAGCCTAAAACAGCATCATTCATTTCTGTCTTCCCCCAATCTTTCCCGTTCATAAGCCGCGAACTTGCGGGCAAAGCCTTCTGGATCCGGCAGGCCGTAGTGCTGGGCCAGGTCAAAGAGGCTGACCTGGCGGAGGCTGGCCTCTTGGACCAGCTTTTCATCAGTCAGAAGATCAACCGGCGTGGTGTCGGCAATCAAGCGTCCCTTGGCAAAAACAAGTGACCGGTCAGTGTATTCCATCATCAAGTGCATATCGTGGGTGATGATCATGATCGTCTTGCCGGCTTCATTCAATTCCTTCAAGAAGGACATGATTTCCGTGTAGGTCTTCCAGTCCTGGCCAGCCGTCGGCTCATCCAAGATCAAGAGGTCCGGTTCCAGAACCAAAATAGCGGCAATCGTCACCCGCTTCTTTTGCCCAAAGCTGAGGGCGGAAACCGGCCAGTTTCTGAATGGGTAGAGGCCGCAAATCTTGAGCACCTTGGCCACTCTTTCCTTGACCTCGTCTTCTGGCACTTTCCGCAAGCGCAGACCCAGGGCCACTTCATCAAAGATCATGGTCTGGCTGATCATCTGGTTGGGATCCTGCATCACGTAGCCAATCTTGTCCGCCCGCTCCTTGATTGACAAGCCGGCCATGTCCTCGCCTTTCCAGGCAATCTCGCCCGTGTTTTGCAAAAAGCCGCAGATCAAGCGGCAAAGAGTGGTCTTCCCCGCCCCGTTTTGCCCAACGATGGAGACAAAGTCCCCCTCCTTGATGACGGCATTAACGTCTTTTAAGGGATACTTTTGTTCTGGACTGTAGGCAAAGCCGACATTCTTCAAGGTCAAGAGCTCTTTGCCAGCTGCCTTTTCTGCCGGCAACTGGTAGCTGTTTTGCCAGGCCAAAAGCTTATCTTTGGCATCCCCATCAACCGGCAAAGCAGTCAGCGGAGTCAGCTTCTCGATCTTATTCAAATCAATCCCGGCCGTCTTCATGGCGTCCAAGTACAGGGGATTTCTGACCCCAACAGCTTCTAAGCGGTCAGCCTTGAGCAGGTCATCTGGCTTCTGGTCAGCTAAAATCCGGCCATCATCAACTAAGACGATCCGGTCTACTTCCTCAGCCAAGACTTCTTCCAGGCGGTGCTCAATAATGATGACCGTAGCCCCGAACTTCTTCTGCATCTGGTCGATGAGGCGCATGGTCTTGTAACCCGATGCTGGGTCCAAATTGGCCAAGGGTTCGTCAAAGAGCAGGATCGGCGATTCGTCGACTAAGACCCCAGCCAGGGCCACCCGCTGCTTTTGCCCGCCCGACAGGCTTTGCGGAGACTGCTTGAGCAAGTCGCCCAGATCCAGCTCCTTGGCCCAGCGGTCCACCACCTGCTTCATTTTGTCCTGGGGCACGCAGTCGTTTTCCAGGGAAAAGGCAATGTCTTCCCCGACCGTCAAACCGATAAACTGGGCGTCAGTGTCCTGGAGAATGGTTGAAGTGGTAAAAGATAAGTCAAACAGGCCAGTCTGACTGATGTCCTTGCCATCAATCAAACACTGGCCTGTGATCGTCCCTTTATCCAGGTTGGGAATCAATCCATTCAAGCACTTGCCCAGGGTTGACTTGCCAGACCCTGAGGGCCCGGCCAGCAATACTTTTTCCCCCTTCTCAATCGTCAAATTGATGTCGCGGAGGGTTGGCTCCTGCTGGCTGTCGTACTGAAAAGAAAAATCTCTAAACTGAATCAGACTTGTCATATATTAATTCCTTAATCCTTGTGCAAACTGCCCTTCTTGACCCGGCTGCCGGCGTAAAGCTTAAGCAGGATGGTGCCTAAAACCGCGATGGTCAAGCCATCCATCAAGGTGGTCAAGCCGGCCTGGGCAAAGACCTTGGCAGCTGGTTCGCTGTTCAAGACCATGTCACCCACGGCCCCCAAGAGGAACCAAACGATAGCGTTGGCCGCAACCTGCACGACGTTGAAGATGACCATTTCCTTGGTGCTGAATTCACCTTGGTCAAGGTTAACGCGCAAAGCGTAGAGGCCAATCAAGAAGCCCAAAAAGCCTGCCGCGAAGTTCCAGTTCCACCAAGTCTGCCCGTACATGATGAGGTCCAAAAGCACGTGGCCGATAAAACCGACCCCGAAGCCGACCGTTGGCCCGTAAATCATGGCAATCATGGCCAGGAAGGCGTAAACCAGTTCAAAGTTGGTGTTTGGCAAGCCGCTTGGGATTGAGGCAAAACGGCCGACAATCACGAAAACGGCTGATCCGATCCCCAAGGCAGCAATATTCTTAGGGCTTAACTTCCACATATCCTTATTCATAAAAATTCTCTCCAATTCCTATTTTTTACTTGTTGACCTTGCTGATCTTGACCTGCCAGTCGGTCCCGGTACCGATGTGGTGAACAGCGGCAAAGGATTCCTGGTTGAGGGCAATCCCGATGTTGACCAGGGAGTTGATGTAAACCAGCGGCTGGCCTAGGTTGACTTCCGCGAATGACCGGACAAATGGGATGTGCTCCTGGTAGACGGCCACGTTCTGGTGCAAGATGGTAACCAAAAGACTATCGCCCCGGTCGATAGACAGCTTTTTAACCATTTCCAGAGGAATGTTGGTCCACAGGGAACCAAAGCGGACGTCCAAAACGTCGATAGTACCGACGGCCGTGTCGCCTTGCAGGCGGGGTTCAATCACCGGCAGAGTCACCAGACTGTCGACTGGAGTTTCTTCGCCCAATTCTTCAAAAGCCACCTGCCCGCTGGCCAGCATAGCCCCGTTATAAGCATAGACATCCCGGCCATGGAAGGTGTTGCTTTCCTGGGAATGCGGCAAGCGGTTCTTGTTTTCATCAATCACCCGGACAGCTTCCACCCCTTCATACTTGTAAATATGAGTCAAAGTCCCATTGTCTGGGGTAATGACATAGTGGCCGGACTTGGTCTTGACGGCGATTGACCGGCGAGCAGAGCCAACGCCTGGGTCAACGACAGAAACGAAGACCGTATCTGCTGGCCAGTACTTGATGGTTTGGTAAAGCCGGTAAGAGGCGTTCCAAATGTCGTAAGGGGGAATTTCATGGGTCAAGTCAGAGACATTGATGTCACTGGCGACCGTGTGAGCCACGCCATGCATGGCGCTGACCGCCCCATCTACTAAACCAAAGTCTGTCTGCAGGACCAACATTTTATTATATGCCATCCAATTTCCGCCTTTCAATCGTTTTTTAATTTTTAATATCTATTTAAGATACTCTCTTTGCCAGGCTATGTCAAGAAAAGCATTCGGATTTCACAAAATTGTCCAGCTTTCCAGCCTTGTTTTCGCTTACTTTTTACCATAAAAGCTAACATTATCAACAAAAAACAGCCATGACTGGCGTCATGACTGTACAATCTGTTCAATGATTTTTACTTTCCGGCCTGCTTGTCCTTCCGCCGCTGGTGGAAGTAACAGAAGCCACCGAAGAAGATGACCCAGGCTGTGGCCAGGCTGGCACCGAAGACATCTTCTTTGACGAAGAAGAGGCTGAAGAAGATGACCAGGAAGAAGGCAATCGTCAAGGGACTGGTAACCTGGTAAAAAGGCATCTTGAAGCCGTCCGGCAAAAAGTCGCTGGACTTGCGGTACTTACGGTGAGCCAGCAGGGCCAGGACGTAAACCAGGATGAAGATGTCACTGGTTGCCCCGGCGACCATGCTGAAGGCTTCAATCGCCGTGTTTGAGAAGCTGAGGATCGGCGCGATCAAAGAGAACAGAACCGAGATCATGATTCCCTTTGCCGGTACTCCATTCGGGGAGATTTTGGCAAAATGCTTCTTCAGCCAGCTGCCCCGGTGGGCTTCTTCTGCCAATTGGAAGAAGTGTCGGCCAGCTGAGAAGATGGTTGAGTTCAAGGCTGAGGCCGCGCTAGTCAGAACCACGAAGTTCAAAACTGAAGCTGCCGTGGTGAAGCCAGCCAGCTGGAAGACCTGGACGAACGGACTGCTTGAGGCAGACACTGACCGCCAAGGGACCACGCACATGATCACGGTTAAAGTACCGATGTAGAAGATCAAGATTCTCAAAAGGGTCTCGTTGACTGCCTTCTTGATCACCCGGTGCGGGTCCGCGGCTTCCCCGATCGTAATGGTCACGAATTCAATCCCCGCAAAGGAGAAGAAGACCATCGGGAAGGCCGTAAAGAAGGCATAAGTGCCATTTGGCGCCAGCTTGAAGTTCTTGGTCAAGTTGCTTAAAGAAGCATAGCCAACTGGCGTTTTTGCGTGGACCGCCACCAGGAAGATCCCGGTCAAGATCATGGAAATAATAGCGATGATCTTGATCATGGCAAACCAGAATTCAGTTTCCCCAAAGAGGCGGGCTGCCGTTAAGTTCAGCAGGGTCAAGGCTCCTAAAAAGATAAGCTCAACCAGCCAAAGCGGCGCGTGCGGGAACCAGTACTGGAAGTAAGTCCCGACTGCTGTCAGTTCAGCCATGCAGGCAAAGAGCAGGCCGATCCAGTAGGACCAGCCGGCAAAGTTGCCCGCCGCTGGCCCCAGGTATTTAGTAATAAATGAAACGAAGGTATGGTGGTTGGGGTCTGAGTAAAACATTTCTCCCAATGCCCGCAGCATGAAGAAGAAGAAGACACCCATAAAAGCATAAATCAAAATGACTGACGGCCCGGTGGCAGAGATCGTGCTGCCGGCCCCCAAGAAGAGACCAGTCCCGATCGTGCCCCCGATGGCAATCATCTGTACGTGCCGGTTCGATAAAGACCGGACCGTTCCGTCCGCGTTTTCGTGTTCTTTCGCCATCTGTCCTCCTAAATAATTAAAATAATATTAGTGCATAATTGTTTTAATGATAGAACAAATAGCTGAAAAAGTAAAGTTTTTAAGTTAAATTGGCTTGATTTTCGGCTTAGTAATCTTCGTTAATATAGTAGTCCAAGTCCCCCAACTGAGAATTCTTTAACGGCGTTTCGTCATATAGCTTGTTTTTCTTCAAGAAAGCAATCGTGTGGCTGTAGTTGGCGTAAACCGGGTATTCAACCGTAGCACTATCTGACTTTGTCGCTGCCCAGTCGATCTTGATCCTACCGACTGGTTTCTGCCGGCTGGCCAGCTTGTAATCCCATTTGGCCAAGTCTTGCTTGTAAGCCTTGCGGAATTCGCTGTAAAGCTTGCCGTCTTCCAGCTTAACCGTCTTCTTGCCGCTCTTATAGGCAATGGATACGGTGCCCAGCTTGTCCATGATCATCTGGTCATGGTAGATCTGGAAGTAGCCCCGCTTGTAAGCCTTTGTTTTACTGATCTGCTCGAAGTATTTATCCAGATCCTCTTCCCGCATATTATAAACTCTGGTTTTAACCTGGCCATTCTTCATTCTGAACAAGAAGCGCAGCTGGATTATCGTTGCTTGATCGTGATCCGTCTTCTGGCTTTGCTTGCTGCCGGCTTTAGCAAGTTGCAAGAGCTCGTTTGAAGACGGCAAATACATGTACTTGGCCGCGTATTCATTTGCGCTAGTACTATCGGCAGACTGGCCAATATAGTAGGCGCTAAAAGCTCGGTCATCCGGAGCAATTGCTACGCTGGCCACTTGATCACTTGCAGGCAACCAGTTGTCGAACTGTTTACCTCCCCAGTGCATACCGACAAAAATTGCCAAGCCAGCCGCGGTCAACAGCAATCCCTGGCCAAAGTGGTTCTTCCATGCGGCCAGATCAAACTTGAAGATAACTTCCATGATGCTTGCGGTCAGCAAGCCAATGATAACAGCACCCAAGATTCCGCAAACAAATTTGTTTCCAGAAATCAAGTAGCCTAAAATCCCGCCAAAGGCTGCGAAGAAGATAACCAAGATAATTTTTACTGCCTGCTCAATCCAAGCAAAGGTAACAGCTCTGCCAGCTTTTTCATTGGCTCGCTTCTGGTAGGCCCAGTATGCCAGACCCAGGTAAAGAACAGTCCAAAGCAGGTTTAAGCCTATCCCAAGCCAGTGATTGCTGTTAAAGGCCTGCGACCAAGGATTGGTGTATGGTTGCCAGCCATAGTCATCAGTACCAGCAGTATGAGCAATGGAGCTAAAGAAAGTCGAATACAGAAAGAGCACACCCAGTTCAAAGCAGGAGAAAAAGATCGTGGCTAAGCCAGCCACAAAAGTATTCCCCGTGACCATCATGCTCAAAACGGCAATCCCGTACCAGGCTGAAAAGGTCAGTAAATTATTCAAACAGCTCTGCCATACTCCAGCACTGGTCATCACGTTGGCCCCAGCGGCCATGCAAATCGTCAGACCGACCAAGAAAAAGGCAAGGTAAATAACGCTGAAAGTAAGCAGGCTGTTAACCGTGATTCCGATATACCGGGTCTTGCGACTGATGGGTTGACTTTCATAGAAGTCTACTTGCCGCGGTACATGCAAATAGCGAAAGGCTTCAAAGCCGAAGTAGACGCCGAAAAGTCCTGTGATAATCGGCGTTACAGAATTTCGGTAATTGAAGTAGTATCTAACCGCACTCTGCAGGCTTTCATATGGTTCTTCACCACTAATCAAGAGAAGCATGGTCCCAACGATGTAGAACATGGCCATGACCAAAACAGTCAAGGCTACGGGAACCTTCCGATGCCGCAGGATTTCTTTTTGCGGCAGAGCATGTTTATTTAAGGATGAGTTTGCGCGTGTCATAGCCAACTGCCTCCGCTTCTGCAATAAAGATTTCTTCCAAGGTCAACGGCAGGATTTCGAAGAAGGTCATCGGCACATGGTCAAAGACTGCTTCGACTTCACTCCGGCTCCCCCGCACTACCAAAGTGTGCAGGCGGCCCCGGCTGCTGTGGTCAACCACCTTCAGCTTGCCCAGGACTTCCTCCATGTCCCGGTCGTCCTTAAAGACGCACTGCAATTTCTGGATTTCCAGCTTCATATCGGCCAGGTCTTCTGATAAAAGCAGACCGCCGCTGTGCAGGAAACCGATGTGGTCACAAATATCTTCCAATTCCCGCAAGTTGTGAGAGGCAATGATCGGGGTTAATTGCCGCCGGTCCATGTCTTCGGCAAACAGACTCTTCATGCTCTGCCGCATAACCGGGTCTAAGCCGTCAAAAACCTCGTCTAAGAGCAGGTACTTAGTGTTAGCACATAATCCTAACAGGATAGCTAATTGCCGCTTCATGCCCTTAGAATAGTCGTGTATGCGGCGCTCAGGCTCTAAGCGGAAGTCGGCCAGCAAGCTGGCAAAACGCTCTTGGTCAAAGTCCTGGTAAACTGCCGCGTAGTCCTTAGCCATAGACTCAGCCGTGGCATTTGGAAAGAAGTAGGGGTCATCTGGAATAAAGCAAAACTTTTCCTTAGCAGCCGGATTGTCATAAACTGGCAGGCCATCAATAGTGATGTGGCCAGAAGTTGGCCGCAAGATGCCAGCGATCATCCGCAAGAGAGTACTCTTGCCGGCCCCGTTGGTCCCGATCAAACCAAAGACCCGGTCTTCTTCAATGGTCAGGTTAAGGTTCTTGATGGCCTCAGTCTGCCCATAATCCTTGTTTAAAGCATCAATCTCGATCATCTTCTGCCGCCTCCTCCATGGCTTCAGCAAACAATTCTTGTGGATCCAGCCCCACAGCTTGAATCTCCTTAATTAAATCAATCATTTTCCCTTTCAGCTCTTCTTTTTGCTTGCTCTTCAGCGTTTCATTAGCCCGGACGAAATTTCCCCGGCCCTTGACGCTGTATACGTATCCCTCCCGTTCCAGCGCGGCGTATGCCTTCTGCACTGTATTAGGGTTAGTCGACAATTCCATGGCCAGCTTCCGCACCGATGGCAGCTGCTCGTCCGGCAACATGACTCCAGTCAGAATCAGCTGCTTGTATCTGTCCGCGATCTGCTGGTAAATCGGCCGGCTGTCCAAATAGTCAATAAAGTCCACTAGCTCGCTCCTTTCTAGCTGTCTCTACTGTACTATTTATTCTAGTACACTAAAGACGAATTGACAAGCAATTGTCAAAAAGAAAACAGATTGTTTCTAAAGTAAAATAATCGGCCGAGGAAATTTAGAAAGAAAAGAATAATAACAGAAAGAAAAAATATACGAAAACAAAAAAAGAAGCAGGTATCTACCTGCTTCTCAGTGACGGTCCATGCGGGATTTGAACCCGCGATCTCCTCCGTGACAGGGAGGCGAGATAGACCACTGCTCCAATGGACCAAATATTCTGTTCTGCCTTCCGGCAATGACCCGTACGGGATTTGAACCCATGTTACCGCCGTGAAAGGGCGGTGTCTTAACCACTTGACCAACGGGCCAGATG
>NZ_JBJEES010000069.1:0-8981 GCF_051873315.1 Lactobacillus sp. | reverse complement strand
TGTGATCCAATTGATAATCTTTTTGACTCTGTCAGAGACCGAATCACTCCGCAAAAGCTCATAACTGCCTAAGCCTGCCAGTGATATCGGAATAATGTTCCAGTAGTTGCTATTGTGGTGGGTCAAAAGATCAACGACATAAGTCAAAATGAACAGAATCAACGTATTCGCAAGAACTTTCACAACAATCTGCTTCATATTGCCTTCATCCTTCTCTTTTCTCATCTCTTTAATTCGCTTTCTTTTGAAATTATCATTTATAACCATATTGATCAAGGAAATTCTCCATTCGCTTTTATCAATCATTCATCTAAAATGTGTCCTTGTATATACAAAAAACATCCCGCAATTAACAATATCGTAAACTTGTATATCGTAAACTTGTAAAGTATGATGTTGTAAAACATAGTATTGATAACGAGGTGATTCCAATGTTTATCGGCAGAAAGCAAGAGCTTTCAGCTTTGAATAAGCTCTATCAAGAAGACAGCTTTCAATTTGCGGTCATCTATGGTAGATATCGTATCGGGAAAACCAGCTTGATCAACCAATTTCTAAAAGGCAAGCGGGCTATCTATTTTACTGGCCTTGAAGAAAAATTCCAGGATAGTTTATCTCGTTTTTCTGACGCGATTCACGCCTACGAAGATCCCAGCTATCTGGATGGGCCGAATTTTTCCTCCTTTGAGCAGGCCTTCAAATATCTCGTTCATCTCTCTGAGAAAAATGACCGCTTGATCTTAGTCATTGATGAATTTCCTTACTTGGCGAAAGCTTATCCGCCAATCAGCTCAATGCTGCAATCCTACATCGACCACTATTTCAAACAGAACAAACTTTTTCTTATTCTCTGCGGCAGCTCCATGTCCTTCATGGAAAAGCAAGTGCTTGGCTACAAGAGTCCACTTTATGGCCGCAGAACTGCCCAGTTTAAGCTGAAGCCCTTCAGCCTGCATGATGCCGAAGAATTTTTCCCGCAGTTAAATAAGGAAGAAGTTTTTGAACTCAATGCCATCACCGGCGGAATTCCCCTCTACCTGTCACTGATGTCTCCAGAAAAATCCCTTAGAGACAATATCAAGGACAACTTTCTGACAACCAGCGCCATGCTCTATGCCGAACCCATGAGTCTGCTCAATCAAGAACTCCGCGAACCAGCAAGCTACAGCTCCATCATCAGCGCCATCGCGGCCGGGGCCAGCCGGCAGTCAGAGATCTCAACTAAAACTGGTATTGCCAGCGGCGCCCTTAGCCCTTACCTGGACAATTTGATCGACCTGGGCATTATCGAAAAACGGGTGCCGGTTACAGAAATTGATAAAGCCAGAAGCCGGAAGACCATCTATGCCATTAAGGATGGCATGTTCCGCTTCTGGTATACTTTCGTCGGCAAACGGGTCAGCTTTATCGAACGGGGGATTACCGAGCCAATTTTAGACTACATCATAAAGCAGCTCCCCCACTTCATGGGACCAGAATTTGAGAAACTCTCCCAAGAATACCTCTGGTCCAAGCTGTTTGATCCAGACCTGGTGCCAGAGCCTTTTGTCAACTTAGGCAACTGGTGGGGGCCTGATCCTAAGGAAAAGAAACAAGTTGAAATGGACATAGTCGGTTTCGATGACCAAAAGCTGAACGGCTACTTTGGCGAATGCAAGTGGAAAAGCGAACCGATCTCCGCTGATATCCTCGAAACCCTCATCTACCGGAGCAGCCTCTTCCCTACTCCTAAGAAAAATTACTACCTGTTCTCCAAGACCGGCTTTACTGATAAATGCCGCCAGCTTGCCCAACAAGTCGACTGCCACTTAATCAGCTTCGACATGATGTAAGCCCAAAAAAGAAGCACATACGCAAAAACATCCCGCCTCAGAGTTGAGACAGGATGTTTTTTATGTCAGAAAGGGTTCAATTTTATAAGGAAAGAATTAATCTTCGCGGGAGTAGTTTGCAACGTCCTTGCTCAGCTTGTCCATGAATTCAGCCAGTCTTTCGGAGTTTTGTTCTTCAGTCCCGTAAGGACGGACATTAACCGTGCCGGCGTTCATTTCATCATCCCCAAGCACCAGAGTGTAAGGTACCTTTTGGGTTTGTGATTCACGGATCTTGTAGCCCAGCTTTTCGTTTCTGAAGTCGATTTCAGCTCTGAAGCCCTTGGCTACCAGTTCATCGCGAACCTTCTTAGCGTAGTCTGAGTGAGCGTCCAGGTTAACTGGAATGATTTCAGCTTGAACAGGAGCCAGCCAAGTTGGGAAGGCACCCTTGTAGATTTCAGTCAAGTAAGCGATAAACCGTTCCATAGTGCCAACGATCCCGCGGTGGATCATAACCGGGCGGTGTTCTTCACCATCAGCGCCGACGTATGACAGTTCGAAGCGTTCTGGCAGCATGAAGTCCAGTTGGATGGTTGACATGGTTTCGTCGTTGCCCAAAGCAGTCTTGGTTTGGATGTCCAGCTTTGGACCGTAGAAGGCAGCTTCACCTTCAGCTTCAACGTAGTCCAGGCCCATGTCATCCATGGCTGCCTTCAGCATGCTTTGGCTTCTTTCCCACATTTCATCGTTGGCAAAGTACTTGTCAGTGTTCTTTGGATCCCGGTATGAAAGACGGAAGTAGTAGTCGTTGATGTCGAAGTCGTGGTAGACGTCCATGATGATTTGCAAAGTTCTGGCAAATTCTTCTTGCACTTGGTCCAGAGCTACAAAAGTGTGACCGTCGTTCAGAGTCATTTCCCGGACACGTTGCAGACCTGACAAGGCACCTGACTTTTCGTACCGGTGCATCATACCCAGTTCAGCAATCCGGATTGGCAGTTCCCGGTATGAGCGGATGTGGTGCTTGTAGATTTGGATGTGGGATGGGCAGTTCATTGGCCGCAATTCCAGCATTTCGCCTTCACCCATGTCCATTGGCGGGAACATGTCTTCCCGGTAGTGAGCCCAGTGGCCGGAAGTCTTGTAGGCGTCCAGGTTCATCAAAACTGGAGTGTAAACGTGTTGGTAGCCGGCTGCGACTTCCTTGTCCACGATGTAGCGTTCAATGATCCGGCGGATAGTAGCACCCTTTGGCATCCAGTATGGCAGACCTGCCCCAACCTTAGGGTCAACGAAGAAGAGGTCCAGGTCCCGGCCGATAGTCCGGTGGTCTCTTTCCTTGATTTCTGCCCGCCGCTTGAGGTCAGCTTCCAGGTCAGCTTCCTTGAAGAAGGCAGTCCCGAAGATTCTTTGCAGCATTGGGTTTGAGCTCTTGCCCTTCCAGTAGGCACCAGCTACTGACAAAAGCTTGAACTTCTTGATCTTGCCAGTGTTTGGCAAAAGGGCGCTAAAACCAAAGTCAACGAAGTCGCCAAGCTTGTAGGCGTCAACTAAGTCGCCTTCCTTAGCCAAAAGTTCGCTCTTGTATGGGTCGTCCTTGAAGGCTTCAGCCAGTTCGCTCTTAGCTACTTGAACGTGTTCAATGGCTTCGCCGTTCTTGATGGCCTTTTGCAGGGCCTTTTCCAAGTCTGGCAATTCAGTAACCTTGATTTGGTCTTCCTTGTCAGTTTCGATGAAGAAGCCGTCTTCTGAAATTTCAGCTTGGCCCAGCTTGATTTCCGGGTACTTGTCCTTAACCAGAGCTTCCAAAACAAAGGCAACAGTTGCCCGCAAGACGCTCAAGCCTTCAGCATCCTTGTTGGTCAAAATGGCAACTTCGTGGTCAGCGTCCAGCTGGAAGTCAAGGGGCTTGATTTCCCCGTCAACCTTGCCGGCAACGGCGTTCTTAGCCAGGGAAGTTGAGATGCTGGAAGCAAGGTCAGCAACGGAAACAGCTGCGTCAAATTCTTTCTTTGAGCCATCTGGCAGAGTCAAAGCAAAACTCATTGGTTTAAATCCTCCAAAAACAAAAAAGTCCCGAGCACAAATACATGCTCGGGACGATTAATCATCGTGGTTCCACCCAAAATTCAGGCCTAAAGCGGCCTCTCTTATTGGACTGATAACGGCGTCCAACCTTGTCATTTATCTTTTGGGGTCATAGAAGGTGGGGTTCCTCCCAAATGGGGGCTTTCAGAACGGGGCCCCTCTCTCTGAAGCGGGAGGAATCATGTCTTCTATTTACTTTTCGATTATACCCCCTTGCCCAAATAAGACAAGGCTTTTTTGCCACTTTTTTCAAAAAATTACTGCAGGCGGCGGTTGTTCCCAGAAACAACCACTTCTTTAGCCAAATAGCGTACTCTTTGCATCAGCCGGGCCGCCTTGACCGGGTCATCTGCATTCTTGGTCGCGCTAAAGTGGCTCTCAAGCGTATCCATGTCAAAGTTGGAGCTGAAGAAGGTCGGCAGGTCATTGTCCATCCGGGCCTGGAGAATCACGCCCAAAACGTCATCTCTTGACCAGGGACTGAGGGTCTCTGCGCCAATGTCGTCCAAAATCAAGACATCGCAAGCCGCCAGGCGCTGAATTTCAGCCTGCAGGCTGTTGTCGCCAAAGTGGCTGGACAGGCCCGCGATAAAGGTCGGCATGTGCAAAAAGATCACCTTAGCCCCCATTTCCGCTACCCGGTTGGCCAGGCCCGCTAAAATGTAGGTCTTCCCGACCCCAAAGTCCCCGCTTAAATAGAGACCCTTGGCGTGGGGATTGCTCTGGTAAGCCTGCAAAAAGGCCCCTACTTCAAACAAGGCCTGCTTGCGCTCAACTGCCACGTCCAAGTCTTCTAACTTGACCCGGCGCAATTTCTCCGGCAAGTCAATCAGCTCAATCCGCCGCTTGGCCGCTTCTTCTTTGTCCCGGCGCTGCTTAGCCTGGCTGGCCTGGTAGCGGATCCCGATCAAGGGCCCCTCCATGAAAAGCTCAGGCAAATAACCGCTGATCACCTTGTCGTGGCCGTCTTTTTGCTGGCAGTATTCATAGAGGCTGGCAAAGCTGGCGTCCACGCTCTCCTTGGTCAGCTGGTCCTGGTGGGCAGTAAGAAAAGCCCGGACGTCAGGGTCAGCGAAAACCTGCTTTTTCATCTTTTCAAATGATTCCGCCGAAAAATCCTGCCCGTTCTTGGCTGCCGCGGCCTTAGCAGCTTCACTCAACATGTCGCCAATTGCTCTCATCTAATCACCCTTACTTGTCTTTCTTGTCCGGCCCCTGCAGCATCTTCCGCAAGTCTTCATCTGAAATATTGACCGGCTGGACAAACTGCTTCTTGTTCCAGTCAGTCCCCTTTTCAAGCCGCCGGTTGCCCGCTGAGTAGTTCTTCTTTTGCCCTGCCTGGGCCTGCTTCTTTCCATCGCGCAGATGCTTGATGGCGGCTTCCGGGGTCGTGATTCCCTTTTGCAGCCAGTCGTTGGCGATCCTGTTGGCCAAATCCTGGGTCAAAACTGGCTGGTAGTTGAGGCAGGTGTAGACCAGAACATTGATCAAGCCATGGTTCAAGTGAATCTGTCTGTCCAGGTTGTTGACGATCTGCCGCTCTCTGGCCGTGGTAAAGCCGCCCTTCTCCAGCTTCATGTCATCCAAAAAATTAATCGGCGTCTTAGAGGTAACCAGGTCTAAAAGCTCCTGATCCTGCTGGTCCACGCTTGGCCGGTCCTGCTTTTCTTCCTGGCGCTTGATTACCTGCTTGCGGCGGTGGTCAGCCTTGTAGTTGTAGTTGAGGCTCTTTCTGATTGCCGCGGCATCCAGCTGGTAGCTGCCATGCAGGGTCGGCAGGGTTTCGTTGATAAACTCTTCCTCGCTTAAGCCGTAAAGCTCCATGATGGACCGGATTTCGTCTTTTTGCCGGTCGATCTCTCTTTCCGGGATCTGGTAAGTCGCGAAGCGGTCTTTCAAGTACTGCCAGTCGATCTGCTTTAAATTGACCTGGGCATCTTCAGTCTTTTGGCTGGCATTTTCCTCAGCTGCCTTTTGGACATCTTCTGAAGGATTGATGGCCTCATTTTCCGGCAGGCGGAAGACTTCAAAAAATGAAGCGGAAACTTCTTCTAGATTGTCCAGCTGCCGCTCCTTGACCTGGGCCTGCTTGGCAAATTCCCGGGAAAGCTGGCTGAAGCGGACACCGCCAACTTTTTCCTTTAAGAGGCTGGCTAACAGCGAAGTGTTGAAAAATTCACTGGCATCCGGCACGGCACGCAGCTTAAAAGCCAAAATATCCCCCAAGCGGAGATTGTGGCTAACATAGGTCTTCAAGAGCCCCACGGCTTCCAGTTTATGCAGGGCCTGCCAGAGCTGGCGGAGGCTGCAGTCCAGGTCTTCTTGCAGGCTGTACAGGGCACTTGAAGCAGACAAAGACCGGTAAGGATCAAAGTCCTGGACCAAGGTCTGGTAAAGGGCAACCCCTAAAGCCCCGATCAAGGGCTGGTAGAGCTTGATCAAGACCTGCACCTGGCCGGATTGGCCTGGCAGCTCATTTAAAACGACGTAGCGAAGACGCGGATTGGAATTCTCGTACATGGACTACTTGGCCTTGCTGTGCCGGTCCATCATGTCCTCCATGGTCTTCATGAAGCTGGACATATCAGTGAACTGGCGGTAGATGGAGGCAAAGCGGATGTAGGCCACGTCGTCGATGTCGGCTAATTGGTCCATGACTAATTCCCCGATTTCCTTGGAGTAGATCTCGCTGACTCCTTTAGCCCGGATCCGGTTTTCAACATTGTCGACCAGCTTGTTGAGCTGCTCGCTGGTTACCGGCCGCTTCTGGCAGGCAGCCGCCACCCCGTTCAGGATCTTTTCCCGGCTGAAAGCCTCTCTGGTGCCGTCGTTCTTGATCACCAAAAGTGGTGACTGTTCCACCCGTTCAAAAGTCGTAAAGCGGTAGCCGCAGTTTTCGCATTCTCGCCGCCGGCGGATGGTCCGCCCTTCGTCAGTCGGCCGGGAATCAATAACCCGGGAGGCGTTTTGATGGCAATTTGGACAAAGCATAGTGAAGCTCCTTTCACGCGATAGTTTTCAGCAGATTGCTCAATTTCTCTCTTAGTTCTTCTATTGTACCAGTATTTTCAAGCACATAGCTAGCCAACAGGCGTTTTTCCGCCAATGGCAGCTGGGCATTCATCCGCCTTTTGGCTTCTGCTTGGCTTAAATCGTCCCGCGCCATCAAACGCTCTAGTTCTACTTCTTCCGGCGCCGCGATCAAGAGAACCGCGTCAAAGTAATCCTGCCAGCCAGCTTCAAAGAGCAGGGGCACGTCGATGACGCAGACAGATGCCTGACTGTTCTTCATCCGCTTTTGAACTTCTTTTAAGACCTCGCCCTGGGTAATTTCCGACAATCTTTTCAAAGCCTCAGGATTGGCAAAGACATACTGGCCCAGCTTCTTCCGGTTTAAAGTCTTATCTTCATTGAAGAAGTCCGGCCCAAATTCTTCTAAGATCTTTTGCCAGGAGACCTGGCCAACTTCGGCCTGCTGGTGGGCAATGGCGTCGCTGTCGATAACCTGGCAGCCCATATCTTTTAATATCCGGCTGGCGGTCGACTTGCCTGTGGCAATCCCGCCGGTCAGTCCCAGATAAAAAGTCATCTGCTCCTTTACCTCTTTTGACAATGCAGGCAGTAGGTGGTTCCCCGCCCGCTTATCTTGATCTTGACAAAGTTTTCACCGCAGCGCGGGCATGGCTGCCCTTCCTTGCCGTAGACCTTGAGCCTTTCTTGATAGTGGCCGGCTTCTCCGTCAGCGTTTAAGAAGCTGTGGACGGTCGTGCCGCCGTATTTAGTAGCTTCTTCGATGGTTTCATTGATGGCTGTATAGAGCCGCTTGACCTGGTCCTCAGTTAATTCGTTGGCTGGGATCAAAGGATTGATCTGGCTTTGCCAGAGGACTTCATCAACATAAATGTTGCCCAGGCCTGCCACCAGGGTCTGGCCCATGAGCAGGGTCTTGATTCCCTGGCTCCTCTTCTTCAAGCCTTTTGCAAAATAGTCCAGGGTAAATTCTGGCGTATTTGCTTCAAGGCCTAAATTCTTCAAGCCCGTAATCTGGAATTCAGTTCCAGTTTCCACCAGCTGCATGCGGCCAAATTTGCGGACATCCGCGTAGCGGAGAGCACTTCCGTCAGTAAAGGCAAACTGCATGTGCTCATGCTTGTCTACTGGTGCATCCCAGGTCGTTAAGTGGTACTTGCCTTCCATCCGCAAATGGGAAACGACAGTCAAGTCGCCTAAACGGAAGAGCAGGAATTTGGCATAGCGGTCAACAGCCGTAAAGGTCTTGCCCTTTAACTCCTTTTTAAAAGCTTCCGGGTCGCCGGTGATGACCTTGTCATACCAAATATCGACATGGTCGATCGTCTTGCCCACGACCAAGGGCCGCAGGGTCCGGCGGACCGTTTCAACTTCAGGCATTTCTGGCATTTTTTACCTCCTACTTTGCTTCATACCAGTCATGGCCCCAGCCGGCGTCAGCGACCAAAGGCACGTCCAACTTAACGGCTGACTGCATGACTAACGGGACAATCTTCTGGATCGTTTCTAATTCATCCGCTGGCACGTCAAAAATCAATTCGTCGTGGACCTGGACAACCATCTTGGTTTTTAACCCTAGTTCATCCAGCTTCTTTTGCATGTTGATCATGGCAATCTTCATGATGTCGGCAGCTGACCCTTGGATTGGGGAGTTGATGGCTGTTCTTTCCGCGAAAGAGCGGACATTGAAGTTCTTGGCGTGGATATCTGGCAGATAGCGGCGGCGGTGCATGATGGTTTCCGCGTAGCCCTTTTCTCTGGCGTCTTTAACGGCCCGGTCCATGTAGGCCTGGATGCCTGGGTACTGGTCAAAGTATTCGTCGATGAATTCCTTGGCCTGCTTGCGGGAGATGTCCAGGTTCTTGGAAAGGCCGTAGTCAGAGATCCCGTAGACGATCCCGAAGTTGACAGCCTTGGCCCGCCGTCTTTGGAGCGGCGTTACTTCGTCAACGCTCTTTAAGTGGAAGATCTTCATGGCCGTGTGGGCGTGAATGTCGTAGCCGGTCTTGAAGGCTTCCTGCATGTTCGGGTCTTCTGAAACATGGGCCA
>NZ_JBJEES010000068.1:0-37846 GCF_051873315.1 Lactobacillus sp. | reverse complement strand
GCCAACTTTGCCCGCCGGACTATTTGCCCATATGGCCGCTTAAAAGACGACCGGGCCGTTTCATTTTTGTACCCGGCTGCCAGCGTGGCGGCAATGACCGGGGAAAAGAAGAGGGATATCCTGGAAGAAAGCCGGGACTTTTTCTACAAGCTCTTTGAGGACGAAAACTTACGCAAGAAGTTTGATCGGGTCTATGACTACTACAAGCAGTTTGCTGGCAAGAACTTCAATCCTTCCAAGGAATACCAGGAAGATTACGGCGACCAGGCCCTGCCGGTCAGCGACTTAAGTGAGGTTGAAGACGAAGACACCAACCTTTTCTACTATCAAAAAGATGGTCAGCCGTCGACTTGCTACATTACTTTCTCTGTCGGCGGCCTGCATGGGTCAGAGTACAATAAAGAGCTTTATTTAAAGGACCATGCCCTTTGGGAGAAAAAGCAGGCTGACCTGGCTTATGTACAAAAGCTTTACCCGGATCCCCTGGACCTGCGTAAGGCCAGGGAAGTCACCCTGCCAGACGGCCGGGTGGAAAAGTACCAGACCTTCTTGACCACTAAGGCAACGATCAAGCTGATGGAGCAGACAGATCCGGCCGACCGGGGCCAGTTTTGGCGCGACTTCAGTCAAGATGAACCATCCGTTTTCAAAAAGCAGGGGGGCCGGGTCAGACTGGATGACCGCTACGCCTTTACTTCAAGCGACCTGACCAATCACGAAGACTTTACCTCCTACTATCCAAACATGCTCCGGCGCTTGAATGCTTTTTACAATGACCGCTTAGGTGAAGACCGGTATACGGCAATTTTTGAAAGAAAGCAGGAACTGGACAAAAAGCGGACCGATCCTCAATACAGCGACGAAGAGCGGCGGATGTTCAATATCGAAAGAGAAGGGACCAAGCTGATCTTAAACTCAGCTACCGGGGCCGCTGACCCTAGAGAAGGGCGGGTGCCGTCCTCCATTAGAATGAACAACCGAATCCGGTCCATGCGGATCATTGGCCAGCTCTTCACTTATATGATTGGCCAGGCCCAGACCTATGCCGGAGCCCGGATCGTGTCGACCAATACTGATGGCCTTTACTCAGTCTTAGATGCGGACTTAAACCGGAAGATTCTGGCTAAAGAAGCTGCTGAAATTGGGGTGGAGATTGTCCCGGAAGAACTCTACCTGGTCTCTAAAGACTCCAACAACCGCCTGGAAGCCAGCCCGGATTTGACCAAGGTTCTGTCAGCTTCAGGCAGCCTGGCCTGCCGGAAGGACACCAGCCCGACCAAGTCCCTGGCCCACCCGGCCATTATCGACTGGGCCCTCAGCCGCTATCTGCTGGAAAAAAGAACCGACCTGGCGGCGCCTTTTGACCGTGACCTTGGCCGGCAGATTCTGGAGGAAGCCAAGGAAGCCTTCCCAGACCCGGCCCACCGGCTCAGAATGTTTCAAAATGTCCTTTCAGCCAACCACAGCAAGGAGCGGGCCAACTGCATTTTCGGCCGGGGAGATGCCGGCCAGCTTTTAATCTTGCAGCGCTACAACCGGGTTTTTATCTACCAAGACGGCCTGCCTAAGACGGTCCACCTGTATTCCGCCGCGGCTAAAAAGCTGACCCCGGCCATGCTGAACAAGCGCAAGAGAAGCGGGGAAGCCGTAATTCAGCATGACCAAGAAGCCCTGGCCGTTCTTAAGGCTAACGGCCTGGGAAACTTGGCCAAGGGCCGGGAGGCTGCCGTCCAGAAGATTCCTAATTTGTCACCTGACTGGTCCATGCACGTGGAAAACCGGGCGATCAACCTGCTTGCAGCTGAAGAGCAGGAAGCAATTTTGAACTCGCTTGACTATGACAAGTACCTGGACCTGGTGGCCAGCGCTTATGAAAAGAACTGGCGGAATTTGACTGAATAAGGGCCAGTCTTATAAAATGGTTAGCGATGCTTTTTTAACAGATAAAAGAAACAGCAACTGACACAAAAAGTAGAATAGAAAGAAAAACTACAATACGGAGAGAATAAAAATGAGCAAAAATATCATGGATGAAGCGGGGATCCGCCGGGCTCTGACCAGAATGAGCTACGAAATTGTGGAAAGAAACCAGGGGACGGAAAACCTGGTTTTGATCGGGATCAAGACCAGGGGCTGGTACCTGGCCCAAAGAATCGGTGACCGCCTGGCCAAGATCGAAGACAGCCAGCTGCCAGTTCTGTCTTTGGACATCTCCGCCTACCGCGACGACCTCAGCCGGGAAGAAAAGGCCAAGGCTATCGCCAGCTTTGACACTTCCTTTGACTTGACCGGCAAGACGGTCATCCTGGTTGACGATGTCCTTTACACCGGCCGGACCATCCGGGCAGCCCTTGACGCGATTATGGACCAGGGCCGGCCTGCTAAGATCGCTCTGGCTGTCTTGATCGACCGGGGCCACCGGGAACTGCCGATCCGGCCGGACTTCATCGGCAAGAACATCCCGACGGCGGCCAGCGAGGACGTCCAGGTCCAGGTCAGTGAAATCGACGGCGAAGACGCCGTAAAGATCAGTGAGGCTTAAGATGGCTGAACAATATTTTACTGAAAATCCCACGGCCAGCCATGACGAACATCATGTCAACTACCACCTTAATGGCATTAATTTGAACTTGACCACGGATGCCGGCGTTTTTTCCAAAAACCGGGTCGACTACGGCAGCGGAGTCTTGATTGAACAGATGCTGGACCAGGATTTGCCAGGCGGCAATATCCTGGATGTCGGCTGCGGCTATGGCCCGATCGGCCTTTTTGCCGCTAAAAAGTGGCCAGACCGCCAAGTCGACATGGTTGACGTCAACGAGCGGGCCATGGATCTGGCCAGAAGAAACGCGGCGGCCAATGGGGCAGGCAACGTCAATATTTTTGCCTCAGACCGCTACCAAGAAGTTGCTGGCCAATATGCCATGATCGTGACCAACCCGCCGATTAGGGCCGGCAAAGCCATCTGGTCCAGCATCTTGTCAGAAGCCAAGGACCACCTGTTAGAAGGCGGGATTTTGCTGGTCGTCATCCAGAAAAAGCAGGGGGCACCGAGCGCGAAAAAGCTGATGGCAGCATCTTTTGGCAACTGCGAAATCTTGACCCGGGACAAGGGCTACTACATTTTAAAGAGCGTGAAGAAATAATGTATTCAAGCGAAGAGAAAAAGACCTATATGGAGGCAGCCTTTGCTGAAGCGGAAAAGGCCCGCTTGCAAGATGAGGTTCCCATTGGGGCCGTTGTCGTGGGCCCAGACGGGCAGATCATCGGCCGGGGCTACAACCGGCGGGAGCTGGATGAAGACGGGACGGCTCATGCCGAAATCCTGGCCATTAAGGAAGCCTGCCAAAAGCTTGACTCCTGGCGCCTGATCGACTGCAGCCTCTTTGTTACCCTGGAGCCTTGCGCCATGTGCGCCGGAGCCATTATCAACTCCCGGATCAAGGAAGTCTACTTCGCGGCCATGGACCCCAAAGCCGGCGCTGCCGGCAGCGTGGTTGACCTCTTCAGCGTGGAAAAATTCAACCACCATCCCAAGGTCATCCGGGGTCTTTACAAAGACCAGGGAGCCCAGCTTTTGAAAGATTTCTTCCGGGAAATCCGCCGCAAGCAAAAATTGGCAAAAAAAGCCCAGGAAAATTGCCAAAAGGATTAGTTTAGGTTACAATATTGGTTGGGCAATGTTCGACCTCCGAAGCGTGTCAGGACCGGAAGGTAGCAGCACTAAGGTCGCTTGGGCATGTGCCCTTTATTTAGCAATTAACAGGCTCTTAGCTCTTCGGGGCTAGGAGCTTTTTCATTACGGGGAGAATGTATGGCTTATCAAGCTTTGTATCGCAAATGGCGCCCGCGCACCTTTGATGATGTGGTTGGGCAGGAAGCCATTACCGATACCCTCAAGAATTCACTTATCCGGGGCAAGGTCTCGCATGCCTTTCTTTTCGCCGGCCCGCGGGGGACGGGGAAGACCTCATGCGCCAAGATTTTTGCCAAGGCCTTGAACTGTCTGAACCTGCAAGAGGGCGAGCCCTGCAACGAGTGCAGCAACTGCCTGGCCGCAGACAAGGGGGCAATGCCGGACATCATCGAAATGGACGCGGCCTCAAACAACAGCGTTGACGAAATCCGCGACCTTTTAGACAAGGTCCACTATGCCCCAACTGAAGGCAAGTACAAGGTTTACATCATCGACGAAGTCCACATGCTGTCGATTT
Organism: Lactobacillus sp.; assembly: GCF_051873315.1. Lineage (GTDB taxonomy): Bacteria > Bacillota > Bacilli > Lactobacillales > Lactobacillaceae > Lactobacillus. The sequence continues at coordinate 33,632 of NZ_JBJEES010000068.1, read as the reverse complement.
CGGCCTTCAACGCCCTTTTGAAGACTTTGGAAGAGCCGCCGGCCAGCGTCGTCTTCATTTTGGCGACGACCGAACTGCAGAAGGTTCCGGCCACCATCATTTCCAGAACCCAGCGCTACAACTTCAAGCGCTTCTCTAACGAAGCCATGGTCAAGCGGATGGAATACATCCTGGGCCAGGAAGGGGTCGAATACGAGGACAAGGCCTTAAAGGTCATCGCCCAGGTCGCTGACGGGGGGATGCGGGACGCCTTGAGTATTTTGGACCAGCTTCTTTCTTTTGAAAAAAGCTCAGTCCGCTACGAAGACGCCCTGGAGGTCACCGGCTTTGCCGCCCAGGAGCAAATAGAAAAGCTCCTTTTGGCCCTCTTAAACGGGGACAGCCAGCAGGCCCTGGACTTGGCTAAGTCTGCCATTCAAGACGGAGCCAGTGCTCAGAACATCTTAAATGAAATCATCAGCCTGGCCGTCCAAGCCATGCTTTATGGCAAAACGGGGCAGGGGGAATTCCTGACGGAAGACTTTGCCCAGGAAATTGCCCAGCAAGGCCCAGACCGCTTCAGCCAGATTATTGACCAGGCTAACGATGCCCTGGGCAGCCTCCGCTTTACCAACCAGCAGCAGATTCCTTTGGAGGTCTTTTTAGTCCAGGCCAGCCAGAAGCGGCAAAATAGCCAGGCAGGTCAGCCAGCCGCAACGCCTTCAGCCAGTGACCCGGCCTTAGAGCGGCAGGTCAAGGTCTTGAAAGAACAAGTCCACCAGCTGACCCAGCAGGTCCAGCAGTTGAGTCAGCGGCCAAGCCAGGGCTTCAGCCCTCGCCATGTCTTCCAGCTCAACCAGCAGCTGTACACGCAAAAGGGCGGGGCAACTGAAGTGGCCCAGCAGGCAGCTGAAAGGCAGCAACAAGCTGAAAATCTGCAGGCCGAGATCACCAGCAGCAAGGAAGAGATCTACGCGGTCTTAAGCCAGGCCACCAAGCCCGGCTTAGCCGAGGCCCGCAACCTCTGGGACCGGGACTTGCCAAGCATGCTGGCCGAACCAGCCAAGACGGTCTTGGGCTTTTTGCAGCCGATCGCGGCCAGCGACCGGGCAGTTCTTTTGTCCAGCCAGTCACGGGCCTGGCAGCTGGCCACAAATCCGCAGGAATTTTTAGCAACGCTGAAAGCTGACCTGGAGCAATTGACCAAGGAGAGCTGGACCATCGCCATCGTTGATGAAAAAGCATGGCCGAAGATCCGCCAGGACTTCATCAAAGAACACGCTAGCCAGCTTCGGGCCAAGGCCCAGCCGGCCCCGGCAGAAGAAGCAGCTCCTGAGCCGCCTTTGCCGGACCAGGCTCCGCCGGAAGATGATGCGGTCGTAAGCAAGGCAGAAGAACTTTTTGGCTCTCTGGCCCAGATCAAGGACTAATATTCGCCAAAAAACTTTTTTCGCGTTAAAATTAAGCAGATAAAAACGAAACAAAAAGGAGATTTTTTTCATGAGCAAGAGACCAGCTTTCCCAGGAATGGGCGGCATGAACATGCAGCAGATGATGAAGCAAGCCAAGAAGCTGCAGGAACAAATGGCCCAGGAACAGGAAAACATCACGACCCAGGAATTCACCGGCAAGGCAGCTGATGACATGGTAGTCGCCACTTTTACCGGCGACCGGACTTTAAAGAGCTTGTCCATCAAGCCGGAAGCTATTGACCCGGATGACCCGGATATGCTGGAAGATCTGGTCATCGACGCCGTCAACAAGGGCTTGAAGCAGATCGACCAGGCAACCCAGCAGAGCCTGGGCAAGTACACGAAAGGCTTGATGTAATTTGCAATACCCACTGCCAATTGCCCGCTTGATCGATTCCTTCATGAAACTGCCGGGCATCGGTGAAAAGACGGCGACCCGCCTGGCCTTTTACGCCATGGACATGCCTAAAGAAGACGTGGACGAATTCGCTCAGTCTTTAGTTGACGTTAAGGAAAAACTGCGTCAGTGCTCAATCTGCGGCAACATCACCGAGCAGGACCCTTGCGCCATTTGCAGCAATCCTGCCCGGGACCGGTCAACCATCATGGTGGTTGAAGAAGCCAAGGACGTGATGGCCTTTGAAAACATGGGCGAATATGACGGCCTCTACCATGTCCTGCATGGGGTCTTGTCTCCGATGGACGGGATCGGGCCGGAGCAGATCAACATCAAGTCCTTGATCGTCCGCCTGCAGAAAAACGATGACGCCAAAGAAGTCATCCTGGCCCTTAATTCCACCCCTGAAGGGGAGTCAACGGCCATGTACATCTCCCGCTTGATCAAGCCGGCCGGCCTTAAGGTCACCCGCCTGGCCGCGGGGCTGGCGGTCGGCTCTGACATTGAGTACGCCAACTTGATCACTTTGAAGCGGGCAGTTCAAGGAAGAACGGAGCTATAGCATGAATAAGCACAGCGACAAAATCAAGCAAGCAGAAGATGAGAAGCTGATGGCTTTGGTGGAAAAGCTGCAGCAGGAAATCAGCCTCAGCAAGGGCCTGGACAACACGACCCTGGACATGTCTGACGACAATATCGTGGCGGACAAGATTTTAAGAGCTGAGTATGCCTTTTTATACGATGAGGCTCGCTACCGCCATGCTTCATATACCGGCGTCACCAACGCCATTTCCCAATAGAAGCGTATTAATCCCTCAATTTCGGGGGATTATTTTTTTGCAATTTTTACCTACTAGATTTAGTGGGAAGTTAACTCTGTAAATACTAGCCTTAGTTCTGTAAAATAGATAGTTAGGAGGCAAGAACAAATGCAAGGTTACTTTATCACTTTTGAAGGTCCCGACGGCGCCGGCAAAACGACAGTGATCAATGAAGTCGTCAAGGCCATCAAGGGCCAGTGCAAGCGGGAGATTTTGGTAACGCGGGAGCCAGGCGGGTCAAAAATTGCTGAAAAAATCCGCGACATCATCCTGGACCCGGCCAACACCGAAATGAACGCCAAGACCGAGGCCCTGCTCTACGCGGCCAGCCGGTCCCAGCACGTCAGCGAGATCATCAATCCCGCTTTAAAGCGGGGAGACCTGGTCATCTCCGACCGCTTCGTCGACTCTTCTTTGGCCTACCAGGGCCAGGGGCGGGGACTGGGGATTGATGAAGTAGCCCAGATCAACGCCTTTGCCACCGGCCACTTGGAGCCGGACCTGACCATCTTTTTGGATTTGGACCCGGCCCAGGGCCTGGCCAGAATCGCCAAGGCCCGGTCAGGCAGTGAAGACCGGCTGGAACAAGAGAAGCTGGACTTCCATGAAAAGGTCTACCAGGGCTACCAGAAAGTCAATCAAAAACAACCGGACCGGATAAAAGTGGTCGACGCGAGTCAAGATTTGCCGCAAGTCGTGGCCGCAAGTGTTAAACTGGTGAAAAGCAGATTTCCAGAATTGTTTTAGGGGGGATCAAGATGAAACTGATCATTGCCATTGTCCAGTCTGAAGACGCCAAGCGCCTGCAGGCAGCTTTTGTCGACAACAATGTCGGCGCCACTAAACTGGCGTCAACGGGCGGCTTTTTGCGTGAAGGCAACACCACCTTCTTGCTTGGGGTGGAAGATGAAGACGTTGAAGACGTTTTAAAGCTGATCGAAGAGCATTCCCAAACCAGAGAAGAAACGATCAACCCTGGCCTGCACCCAGGCATTTCCTTCGAGCAGCCGATTGAACCGGTCAACATCACGGTCGGCGGCGCGACGGTCTTCGTCTTGCCGGTTGACCAGTTCCTCCACTTTTAATGCTGGATTTAAAGCAAATTGGCGGGGCCGAATCCCGGCAGCTCAAGCAAGCCCAGGACCGGGGGCAGCTGTCGCATGCCTACCTGCTCTTGTCAAGCGATGAGGGGGAAGCCTTAAACACTGCCTACTGGCTGATCTGCTACGTGAACTGCACGGGCGAAGAGAAGCCGGACGGAACCTGCCCGGCTTGCCGGCGGATTCTGGAAGGCAACCACCCGGACGTCTTTTTGATCGATACAGAAGAAAACAAGCAGTCGATCGCGATTGATCAGATCCGGCCACTTAAGCAGGAATTAGCCAAAAGCCCCTTGGAAGGCGACCGGCGCTACTTCGTGATCAACCATGCCCAGAAGCTGACCCTGCCGGCCGCAAACGCCCTGCTCAATCTGCTGGAAGAGCCAGCTGCTCCGGTAGTCACTTTTTTGATTGCCAATAATGGCGGGCAGATTCTGCCGACGATCAAGTCCAGGACTCAGATCATCAATTTCAGCCAGCAGGCAGCTTCCAGCAAAGACAGGCTCCTTTTGGCCAATGGCATGAGCCAGGAAGAAGTTGACCAGGTTAAAAGCAGCCAGGAGATCGACCAGGCGGTCAAATACTTTTACCAGGAACTCCGCGAGCATGACTCTTTGGCCATCGTGTCTGCCCACCAGCTGGCGGGCTTGGTTAAAAAGCAGGGGACCAAGGCCTGGGAAAAGTATGTCTGGATTTTGCTCAAGAAATGGGGCGAAAAGGACCTGGCAAAGGGTGACTACCAGGAAGCGGCAGATTTTTTGGCGGACTTAATGCAGGTTGACCGGATGCGGCAGAGCAATGTCGGCTTTTTGAACAATTTGGACTATTTGGCCTTAAAGTGGCAGCAGTAAAGGCAGGTAAGGAAAGTGGACCCATATACTAAATTGCAGCAGCTGCAGCAGCAGATGGAACGCATGCTCAAGAGCATGGACTCCCTGCAGCAGGAGGTGCTGGAGAGCTTGAAGGAAAATACCGAGCTCAAGGTTGAAAACCAGCTTTTGCGCGAGAAGCTGGACAAATTGACGGTTAAAGAACACGAAGGCAAGAGCCAGAGCGGGATGGCCATGCTCAAGCAGATCTACCAGTCTGGCTACCATATTTGCAACATGTACTACGGGACCCACCGTGATCCCAGCGCGGACTGCATGTTTTGCCTAGATATTTTGGATAATTTTGGAAAGAAGTCGGTGCACAAATAATGCAAACGCAACACAGCTACGCGGATGACCAGCAGGGCAAGCTCTATTTGGTGCCTACGCCCATCGGCAACCTGGAAGACATTACGATCCGGGCCAAGCGGATTCTGGAAGAGGCTGACTACATTGCCGCTGAAGACACCAGAACCAGCGGCATCATGCTGGACCGGCTGGGCATTCACAACAAAATGGTGGCCTTTCACAAGTTCAACTCAAAAGAAAAGGCGCCTGAACTGGTCAAGTTGATGCAGGATGGGGCCACAATCGCCGAGATCAGCGATGCCGGCATGCCGGTGATTTCCGATCCCGGCTATATTTTGGTCCAGGAATGCATTAAAAACAATGTTCCAGTCGTTCCCCTGCCTGGCCCGTCGGCTTTTGCCACGGCCTTGATCGCTTCCGGTTTTGACGGGCAGCCTTTTACCTACTACGGCTTTTTGCCCCGCAAGGCCAGCCAGCAGCGGCCATTTTTAGAAGAAATCAATGCTTCAAGAGCTACCTCAATTTTTTATGAGGCACCTCACCGGCTCTTGAAGACTCTGGAACAGATGGCGGAAGTAATTCCTGGCAGCCGGCAGATCGTCTGCGCCAGAGAACTGACCAAGATTCATGAAGAATTCGTCCGCGGCAGCTTGGAAGAAGTCATCCAGCACTTTAAGGAAGTTGATCCCAGAGGTGAGTTCGTCGTTTTGGTGTCGCCAAATACGGAAGAAAAGACCCTGGACTGGACTGACCTGGTAGACATGGTCAAAGAACAGGTAGACCAGGGCGTTTCTAAAAAGGATGCCATCAAGCAGGTGGCCAAGAGCCAGGGAGTTTCTAAAAACGAGCTCTATGACCGCTACCACCAAGAGGGAGCAAAATGAGATATTACAAGGATTACCAGCTGGAATACGCTGACTGCGGGGAAAGCGGCCAGCTGAAATTGCCCAGAATGATCGACCTGATGATGGAAACGTCTGAAGGCCAGCTTGCGCCTACTTCAGGCGGGGCCAGCGCCATGAAGGAGAGGGGCTGGGGCTGGGTAGTCACCCAGTACGAATTTGAATTTACGGACCTGCCCCGGGCCAGGCAAAAGGTCAAGGTTTGGACTGAAGCGGTTGGCTACAACCGTTTTTTGTCCTATCGGGACTTCGGCATTGAGGACGAAGCAGGGAATGACCTGGTCATCGCCCACAGTCAGTGGATTTTGTTTGATTTACAGACCAGAAAGCTTTTGCCAAGCGATGAAAAAATTGCTGGGCAACTGGGAGCACCCCTTTTGGCCAAGATGCCCCGCTTCAAGAAACTGCGGCCAAAAGCCGCTTATTCAGACGAAAAGATCTACCGGGCCTACTACTATGACCTGGATTCCAACCACCACGTCAACAATGCCCACTACCTGGACTGGATCGTTGACAGTCTGCCGCGGGATTTTGTCAACAGCCATGAGCCGAAAAGCCTGGCCATCAAGTTTGAGAAGGAAATCAAATACGGCGATGAAGTTGCCTGCCAGGTTATGCAGGAAACAGAAGACAGCGCTGTCAAGACCTGTCACGCCATCACCCGGCAAGGTGAAGTTATGGCACTTTGTGAGGTAAACTGGCAAAAAATGTGTTTTAATAGAGACTGATTCAGTTGTTTTTGTTAAGCCATTTTTTAGGAGGACAGACTTGTGAAAAGTGAATCAAAAGTAAGCAGCAAGCTGGAGCTGCGGGAGCTGGTCTTGCTGGCCATGGTTATCGCCATCAAGGTGGTTTTAGAGCAGTTTAAGGTTGGGGATGCCACCTTGCAGGTGGGCCTTGGCTTTATCGGCAGCGTCATGCTGGGCTACTTGTTTGGGCCTTGGTGGGGCTTTGCCGGCGGTGCCTTGAGCGACTTGGTATCATCCGCGATTTTTGGCAACCTGGGCGGCTTCTTTATCGGTTATACCTTGACCGCTGCTTTGGGGCCGATGATCTACGGTTTCTTCTTGTACAAAAAGCCCGTTCAAGTTTGGCGGGTCATTGCATCCGTGATCTGCGTCACTGTGATCTGCAACATCGGTTTGAACACCCTTTGGGTCAGCATGATGTACGGGGCCAACTTCATGACAGCCTTGTCCAGCCGGATCCTCAAGGAAATGATCACCCCATGGATTCAAATGGTCGTGGTTTGGTTTGTCCTGGAAGCCTTGTCCCGGGTCAAGCTGAGTAGAAAGTTTTAGGAAATAAAAGTTAGAGAATGAAGATTTTAAGCATTTCGACGGCAACGAGCGATTTGAGCGTTGCCTTGAATGAAGATGACCAAGTGGTCAGCGAAAAGATCGAGGAAAACCAGCGCAACCACAGCGTTGACCTTGATCCAGACATCGCCAGCCTGCTGGAAGAAAACGGCCTGGCGCTAAAAGACATCGACCGTTTCGCGGTAGCGATCGGGCCTGGTTCATATACCGGCCTCAGAGTCGGCTTGACTACGGCTAAGATGTTTGCCAGCATTTTGAATAAAGAGCTGGTCGGGGTCTCAACCTTGCAGGCTCTTGCCCAGAACTTTGCCGGTGAAGATGCCTTGGTTGTGGCGGCATTGGACGCCAGAAACAAGAACTTTTTTGCCGGGGCCTACCGGGGCCGGGAAGCAGTGCTTGCTGACGGCCACTACCACTTAAGTGAACTCTTAAAGCAAGTAGCGGCTCTGCCTGACCAAAAGGTGATTTTTGTCGGCAGCGACTTTGACAAGTACCAGGAAGAAATCGCGGCAGGTCTGGCCGACAAGGACTTGCGCTTGGCTGAAGGGCAGGAAAACCTCCTGCATGCCAGTGCCATTGGCCGTTTGGCGGTAAATTCCCCGGTCCTTGATCCGGACCAGGCTGTGCCGAACTACCTGCGCCGGACGCAGGCTGAGTACGACTGGGCCAAGAAAACCGGCCAGGAATTTGAAGCAGACAGTGCATACGTAGAAGAAGTTTAGACTTATGGGACTATTCTTTAAAGCTGACCTGGTGCAGTTCGCCCCCCGGGCAATCAGCATCAGCGGCCATGAATACTGCTTAAAAAAAGCGGAGGCTGGCGAACTTGCCCGCCTCCTTTTGCTGGAAAAAGAAGTTTATGCCGGCCGCCTGCCCTGGGACGAGGAAGTTTTTGCTGAAGAGCTGCGCCGCCGGGATTCCCTCTACCTGCTTTTGCTTGAGGGGGAATTTTTGGCCGGGGCCATCGGCTGCCGCTTCAGTTTATCTAAGGCCCACATTACCTTTTTGGCGGTGGTGCCCAAAGAGCAAGGGCAGGGGATCGGGAGCTACCTGGTGCAGACAGTTATAGACCTGGCTAGGTCTGCCGACCTCAAGGCGGTTACTTTGGAAGTGCGGGTCGAAAACAAGAAGGCCCAGGAACTTTACCGCCGGCTTGGCTTTGAAGACAATTTTGTCCGCAAGAACTACTACAACAATGATGACCGTCCTGACAGCGACGGTTTGAACATGATCTGCCATCTAAGAAAGAAGAACTGACTGTGAAGGAAAAGAAAGACATTCGCATTTTAGCTTTTGAAAGCTCCTGTGACGAGACTTCGACTGCCGTGGTCAAAAACGGGTCAGAGATCGAAAGCCTGATTGTGGCTACCCAAATCAAGAGCCATGCCCGCTTCGGAGGGGTCGTGCCGGAAGTGGCCAGCCGCCATCATATCGAAGTGATTACCCAGATTACCCGGGAAGCCCTGGAAGAAGCCAAGGTCAGCTGGGAAGATTTGGACGCCATCGCTGTAACCCATGGCCCTGGCCTGGTCGGGGCACTTTTGATCGGGATCAACGCGGCCAAGGCGGCTTCCATGGCTACTGGCCTGCCGCTCATCGGGGTTGACCACATCATGGGCCACATTTCAGCTGCCCAGCTGGTTGAACCGATCGAATACCCGGCCCTGGCCCTGCAGGTTTCCGGTGGCCACACTGAAATTGTTTTGCTGAAAGACCCGACCCACTTTGAAATCGTGGGCGACACCCGCGACGACGCGGCCGGGGAAGCTTATGACAAGATCGGCCGGGTCCTGGGGGTCAACTACCCGGCCGGCAAGACGATCGACCAGTGGGCTCACCAGGGCAAGGACACTTTCGGCTTCCCTAGAGCCATGATTGATGAAGACAATTACGACTTCTCTTTCTCAGGCCTGAAGAGTGCCTTTATCAATACCTGCCACCATGCTGATCAATTGGGGCAGAAGCTGGATAAGTATGACCTGGCGGCCAGCTTCCAGGCGGCCGTGGTGGACGTTTTGGCTGAAAAGACCATGCGGGCCATCCGGCAGTACCAGCCGAAGACCTTCATCATGGGGGGCGGGGTTGCCGCCAACCTGGGCTTAAGAGAACGGATGAACAAGGAAATCGGGGCTTTGGAAAAGGCACCAAAAGTTGTCCTGCCGCCGCTTAAGCTCTGCGGGGACAACGCGGCTATGATCGGGGCTGCCGCTTACAACCAGTACCTGGCCGGCGACTTTGCCGACTTGACCTTGGACGCGGACCCGTCAATGGAACTGCCTTACGCCGAGGAATACAAGTAAAAAGCAAAATAAAATGCAGACAAAAAGCAAGTCCAGAAACGGACTTGCTTTTACTTTGTCTAAAATTAAAATTCTTCTAAAGCCAGGGAGGCATCTTCCCAGGCCTGGGTAACTTGGCTGATCTTTTCCTGGACAGCAGTCAAGTCTTCCTGCAAAGGCCCCAGCTTGCTGAAGTCGGCAGCGATAGCCGGGTCAGCCATGGCCTGCTGGATTTCTTGTTCCTTGGCCTCCAGCTTTTCCAGGTCTTTTTCTGCCTGGGCAACCTGCCGCTCCAGTTTCCGCTTTTCAGAGTCCCGCTTTTTCTGCTCCTGGTAGGAGAGCTTGTTTTCGCTGACTGCCTTGATGGTTGGCTTTTCTTCAGCAGCAGCTTCTTGGGCGGCGGCTTCTTCCTTGGCCTTTTCGTTCAAGTAGTAAGTGTAGTTGCCTTCATAGATCTTGGCGTGGCCGTCTTTAGCAACGACGATCTTGTTGGCTAGTTCGTTGATGAAGTAGCGGTCGTGGGAAACGAAGAGGAGGGTGCCGTCGTAATCGTCCAAAGCTTTTTCCAAAACTTCCTTGGCGTCCAGGTCCAAGTGGTTGGTTGGTTCGTCCATCAAAAGGAAGTTGTTGTGCTCCATGGACAAGACGGTTAGAGTCAAGCGGGCTCTTTGCCCCCCGGACAGCTGGCTGACCTGCTTGTCGATATCTTTGGCCGTGAACAAAAAGCTGGCCAGGATCGACCGGATGTCTTTTTCGTTCATGTCCTTGTGCCGGTCCCAAATGGTGTCGATCACGGTCTTAGAGTAGTCCAAGACCTGCAGTTCCTGGTCATAGTAGCCAATATCCAGGCTGGCCCCGTACTTGATTGAGCCAGCTTTAACCGGCAGCTGCTTCATGACGGTCTTTAAAAGGGTGGACTTGCCGATCCCGTTTTGCCCAATGATGGCCACCCGGTCGCCCTTGTTGATCTGGAAGGAGATGTCTTTAAGCATGGTCTTGTCTGGATAGCCAACGGCCAGGTCCTTCAAGATCAAGACTTCCTTGCCGGATGGCCGGGCGCTGTCAAACTTGATCCGGACTTTTGACTTGTGCTTTGGCGGGTCGACCAGTTCCATCTTCTCCAGGGCCTTGCGCCGGCTTTGGGCCTGCTTGGTAGTGGAGGCGCGGACGATGTTCTTTTGGATGAACTCTTCCTCGCGCTTGATTTCTTCCTGCTGCTTTTCATAAGCGGCTTCCTGTTGCTGGTCGCGGAGTTCTCTCTGGGCTAAGTACTGGCTGTAGTTGCCTTTAAAGACAGTCAGCTGGCCATGCTGGAGTTCAAAAATCTGCGTGGCCAGGTGGTCTAAGAAGTACTGGTCGTGGGAAACCGTCAGGATGGCACCTGGATAGTTCTTAAGGAAGGCTTCCAGCCAGTCCAAAGTATCCAGGTCCAGGTAGTTGGTCGGTTCGTCCAAAAGCAGGAGCGGGGGCTTCTTCAAAAGCAGCTTGACGAAGCTGAGCCGGGTCTTTTCCCCGCCGGACAGGCTGGCAATCTGCTTATTCCAGGTCGCTTCCGGGAAGTTGAAGCCGTTGAGCATGCTCTTGATTTCGGCTTGATAAGTGTAGCCGCCGGCTTGTTCAAAATTGTACTGGGCCTGGTCCAGGCGGCGGAGAAGCTCCTCGTCTTCCGGGTGGTCGGCGATGGCATACTGCAGCTTTTCCAGCTGCTGGCCCTGGTCGATCAAGGGCTGGAAGACCGTCAGCATCTCTTCCCAGATCGACTTTTCTTCGTCAAAGTCGTGCTCCTGGGCGATGTAGCCGAGTTCGATCCCCTTGTTGACGGTAAATTCGCCCTGGCTGGCCTCCTGGCGGCCGGTCATGATCTTTAAAAGGGTCGTTTTCCCGGCCCCGTTTGGTCCGACCAGACCGATCCGGGCATTGTTTTCAATTGAAAAGTTAACCTTGCTGAATATAGGAGCAGCCCCGAAGCGTTGCTCCAAATTGTGTCCTTGTGCTATTATCATATTTTTTCACCTTGAAACATTGTACCATGCAAAGGCCCGGCTGACGGCTCTGGCAATGATTTTCAGCAGATTTTTCCTTTCTTTCCCAGCTTTAAAAAGAGCCAGGCTCCTTCAATTGATTTGTGAAAAAAATCGATGAAAAGGATTTTATGGCAAATATTGTGAAAATATGACTTGCCAAAGGCTAGTAAAAACGGGTATCATAATAGATGATTGATTACAGATTCACATTCACAAATAACTAATCAGACGGAGGCATCTTTTATGAACAACAAATTTAGAATTCCCAAGGCTACTGCCAAAAGATTGCCGCTATATTACCGCTACTTGCTTCTTTTGAATGATGAAGGCAAAGACAAGGTTTCTTCAACTGAACTGGCTGAAGCCGTCCAAGTCGACAGCGCTTCAATCCGCCGGGACTTTTCCTACTTCGGCGCCCTGGGCAAGCGGGGCTACGGCTATGACGTCAAGAACCTGCTCAGCTTCTTTAAGAAGATCCTCAACCAGGACACTTTGACCAACGTTGCCCTGGTCGGAGTCGGCAACCTGGGCCACGCTCTTTTGAACTACAACTTCAAGCGCAGCAACAATATCAGAATTTCCTGCGCCTTTGACATCAACCCGGAAATCACTGGCAAGATCACCCAAGGGGTGCCGGTCTACTCAATGGATGAAATGAAGCAGCAGATCGCTGACCAGCAGATCCGGATCGCCATTTTGACCGTTCCCCAGGCTACGGCCCAGAAGACGGCTGATGAAATGATTGAAGCCGGGATCAAGGGGATCATGAACTTTACCCCGATCCGCCTGTCCGCCCCAAACGGGGTCCGGATCCAAAACGTCGACCTGGCTACCGAATTGCAGACCTTGATCTACTTCCTCGACTCTGACGAAATGATTAAAAAGCAGCTGGAAGAGCGGAAGAAGGCCATGGACAACACGAATAAATAAGGAAAACAGCACTTTTTAGCACTCTCGCCTAAAAAGTGCTATTTTTCTCTTGCCTTTTTTGGAAAAAGGGATTATTATCATAGTTGTAAGTTAGCACTTGATCAAGATGAGTGCTAAAGAATTTCTAAAGACAATTAATTTCAGGAGGGAATAACGTGTTACAACCAATTGGAGATCGCGTGATCGTTGAAGTTAAAGAAGCTGAAGAACAAACCGTTGGTGGCATCGTACTTGCTTCCAACGCTAAGGAAAAGCCAACGCAAGGCAAGGTTGTTGCCGTAGGCGGCGGCCTGTACGCTGAAGATGGCAGCAAGCTTCCTATGACCGTCCAAGAGGGCGATGAAGTTTTATACGATAAGTATTCTGGCACCAAGGTCAAGTACGAAGGCAAGGAATACTTAGTCCTTCATGAAAAAGACATTTTGGCAATCGTTAAGTAATTTAAGGAGTGCAAATTAAAAAATGGCAAAAGACATTAAGTTTTCAGAAGACGCAAGACGTTCACTTTTAAACGGGGTTGACAAGTTGGCCAACACGGTCAAGACGACTTTGGGGCCTAAGGGCAGAAACGTCGTTTTGGAACAAAGCTACGGCAACCCGACGATTACCAACGACGGCGTGACGATCGCCAAGGCAATTGAACTGGAAGACCACTACGAAAACATGGGGGCCAAGCTGGTGGCTGAAGCTGCTTCAAAGACCAACGACATCGCCGGTGACGGTACGACCACTGCCACTGTTTTGACCCAAGCTATCGTGCAAGAAGGCATGAAGAACGTGGTTGCCGGTGCCAACCCAGTTGGCATCCGCCGCGGGATCGAAAAGGCTACCCAAGCAGCCGTTGACCAATTGCACAAGAACAGCCACGAAGTTTCCAGCCGGGACCAAATCGCCCAAGTTGCTTCAATTTCAAGTGCTTCAAAGGAAATCGGCGACTTGATCGCTGAAGCCATGGAAAAGGTCGGCAACGACGGCGTCATCACTATTGAAGACTCCCGCGGGATTGAAACTGAACTGAGCGTGGTTGAAGGGATGCAATTCGACCGCGGCTACCTGTCCCAATACATGGTAACTGACAACGACAAGATGGAAGCTGACTTGGATAACCCATACATCTTGATTACTGACAAGAAGATTTCCAACATCCAAGACATCTTGCCAATGCTGCAAGAAATCGTGCAACAAGGCCGCGCTCTCTTGATCATCGCTGACGACGTGACTGGCGAAGCTTTGCCAACTCTTGTTTTGAACAAGATCCGCGGTACCTTCAACGTTGTTGCCGTTAAGGCTCCTGGCTTTGGTGACCGCCGCAAGGAACAACTGGCTGACATCGCTGCTTTGACTGGCGGTACGGTTATTTCTGAAGACCTGGGTCTGGAACTCAAGGACACCCAGCTCAGCCAATTGGGTCAAGCCCGCCGGGTAACCATCACCAAGGACTCAACTACTATCGTTGACGGCTCTGGTGACAAGGAAGCCATCCAAGAACGGGTTGACACCATCAGAAAGCAAATCGAAGACACCAGTTCAGACTTTGACAAGAAGAAGCTGCAAGAACGTCTGGCCAAGCTGGCTGGCGGCGTAGCCGTAATCCACGTCGGCGCTGCTACTGAAACTGAACTCAAGGAACGCCGCTACCGGGTAGAAGATGCCTTGAACGCTACCCGCGCAGCTGTTGACGAAGGCTACGTAGCTGGTGGTGGTACTGCCCTGGTCAACGTTGAAGAAGCCGTTAAGGCAACCAAGGGTGACACTGCTGATGAACAAACCGGGATCAACATCGTGGCCCGGGCCTTGACCGCTCCAGTTCGACAAATCGCTGAAAACGCCGGCAAAGAAGGCTCAGTCATTGTTGACCACCTGCGCAAGGCTGACCCGGAAGTCGGCTACAACGCTGCTGAAGACAAGTATGTCAACATGATCGACGAAGGGATCATCGACCCAACCAAGGTGACCCGGTCAGCTCTGCAAAACGCCGCTTCAATTGCTGGTCTTTTGCTGACCACTGAAGCAGTTGTGGCAGAAATTCCGGAAGACAAGCCTGAAGCAGCCCCTGCTCAACCAGGCATGATGTAAAATACTGAAATTTAACACACACAAGAATTACTGTAAGAAGGGTCCAGCTCAAAGCTGGGCTCTTTTTGCGTGCAAGACAGGGCAAGCAGGCCGGTGAAATGCTGTATAATTGAAAGCATACGATAAGCGAGGGAGTTTTTATGCCAAGAAAAGCCACGACTCCAATGATGGAGCAATATTACCAGATTAAAGACCAGTACCCGGATGCCTTTCTCTTCTACCGGGTGGGGGACTTTTATGAACTGTATGAAGATGATGCCGTCAAGGGATCACAGATTTTGGAACTGACTTTGACCCACCGGTCAAACAAGTCGGAAAACCCGATTCCCATGGCCGGGGTGCCTCACATGGCGGTTGATTCTTACGTCAACACTTTAGTGGAAAAAGGCTACAAGGTGGCCATCTGCGAGCAATTGGAAGACCCGAAGAAGGCCAAGGGGATGGTCAAGCGGGGGATCATCCAGCTGGTTACCCCCGGCACTAAAATGGCCCAGGGGCCAGACGACAGCCAGGAGAGCAACTA
The DNA here is from genome assembly GCF_051873315.1 of Lactobacillus sp. Classification (GTDB taxonomy): domain Bacteria; phylum Bacillota; class Bacilli; order Lactobacillales; family Lactobacillaceae; genus Lactobacillus. The sequence continues at coordinate 18,632 of NZ_JBJEES010000068.1, read as the reverse complement.
CTTGACCAGTGTCGTCGAAAAGGCAGGCGGCTACGGTCTGGCTTACAGCGACCTGTCGACCGGGGAGATTTTTGCCACCCACGTTAAGCACTACACGGAAGTGGTCAATGAACTCTTGTCTTTGCGAACCCGGGAAGTCGTTTTTGCTGGCAACCTTAGCGCCAGCGACCGGGACAGCTTGCAAAAGGCCAATATCACCGTGTCTGAGCCGGCTGAGCTGGAGGGAGAGCACGCGGAAATTTCCTACGTCCAGCAGAAACTGACTGATTCTTTGGAAAAAGCTGCCGTTCGCCAGCTGGTCGTCTATCTTTTGGCCACGCAGAAGCGGAGCCTGGCCCACCTGCAGGTGGCGGAAAGCTTTGAAATCGGCCAGTATTTGCAGATGGCCAACACCGTCCAGCGGAATCTGGAACTGACCCAGTCAGCCACGACTGGCAAGAAGCAGGGGTCACTCTTCTGGGTTTTGGACAAGACCACCACGGCCATGGGGGGCCGGCTTTTAAAGCAGTGGCTGAGCCGGCCGCTTTTGTCTTTAGACCGGATCACCCAGCGCCAGCAGATGGTTCAAGCCCTTTTGGACGACTACTTTACCAGGGAAAACATCGTTGACTCTTTAAAGGGAGTCTACGACCTGGAGCGGTTAAGCGGCCGGGTGGCTTTTGGCAATGTCAACCCCCGCGAGCTTTTGCAACTGGCGAAAAGCCTGGAGGCGGCCAAGCCGATCATCCAGGCCTTAGCCGAATCAGGCAATCCGGACCTGGAAAAATATGGGCAAGGCATTGATCCGCAGAGCGAACTTGCTGAAAGCATCACTAATTGCTTAGTTGACCAGCCGCCGATTTCCGCTAAAGATGGTGGCATTATCCGGGCCGGGGTCAGCGAGGACCTGGACAAGTACAGGGAAGCCATGAATGGCGGGAAAAAGTGGCTGGCCCAGATGGAAATGGAAGAGCGGCAAAGAACCGGGATCGACAATCTGAAGATCGGCTACAACCGGGTCTTTGGCTACTTCATCCAAGTAAGCAAGGGCAATGTCTCTAAAGTGCCCCAGGACCGCTACACCAGAAAGCAAACCCTGACCAATGCCGAGCGCTACATCACTCCGGAATTAAAAGAACACGAAAACTTGATCCTGGAAGCTGAGAGCCGGTCAACCGACCTGGAATACGAGCTCTTCAGCCAGCTGAGAGAGGCCGTCAAGGCCCATATCCCGGCCTTGCAGGAACTGGGCCGGAAGCTGGCCGCCCTGGACGTTTTCGTGGCCTTTGCTCAGGATGCTGAAGAGAAAAATTACTGCCGGCCAAGTTTTTCCAGCAAAAACGAAATTGCCGTTAAAAACGGCCGCCACCCGGTCGTTGAGGCAGTTTTGCCAGCGGGCTCCTACATCCCTAACGACCTGGTCATGGATGAAGACACCAGCATCTACCTCATTACTGGGCCAAACATGTCCGGGAAGAGTACCTATATGCGGCAGCTGGCCTTGATCGCCATCATGGCCCAGATTGGTTCCTTTGTGCCGGCCGACAGCGCCGTGCTGCCAATTTTTGACCAGGTCTTCACCCGGATCGGGGCAGCTGACGACCTCTATTCCGGCAAGTCCACCTTCATGGTGGAAATGAGCGAGGCCAATGATGCCCTCCAGCATGCCTCCAGCCGGTCCCTGGTCCTCTTTGATGAAATCGGCCGGGGGACGGCCACTTACGATGGGATGGCCCTGGCCGGGGCGATCATCAAGTACCTGCACGACAAGGTCGGCGCCAAGACCCTTTTTGCCACCCACTACCATGAACTGACTGAACTGGATGAAACCTTGCCGCACTTAAAGAACATCCACGTTGGGGCAACAGAAGAAAACGGCAAGCTGATCTTTTTGCACAAGATTCTGCCCGGACCAGCTGACCAGTCTTACGGGATCCACGTGGCCAAACTGGCCGGCCTGCCGCGGGCTGTTTTAAGAGAGGCCTCCAGCATGCTCAAGCGCCTGGAAGCAGAAGGGGCCCGGGAAATCAACCCAAGCAGCCAGCAGCTGGACCTCTTCAGCCCGGTGGAAGTGGTGGAAGAGAACCCGCTTAAGGAAGAGCAGGAGGAACTTTTGGACGAGATCAGCCAGGTCAACTTGAATGAAAAGACGCCGCTGGAAGTCATGCAGCTGGTAGCTGACTGGCAGCAGGCCTTGAAGGAAGAATAATGGCGAAAATTCATGAACTTTCAGAAAATCTGACCAACCAGATCGCGGCCGGGGAAGTTATTGAGCGGCCGGCCAGCGTGGTCAAGGAACTGGTCGAAAATGCGATTGATGCTCAGGCCAGCCGGATCAGGGTTGAAGTTCAGCATTCGGGCTTAAAGCAGATCTCTGTGCAAGACAATGGCAGCGGGATTGCCCCGGACCAGGTTGACCTGGCCTTTATGCGGCACGCGACCAGCAAGATTCAAGACGAACGCGACCTGTTCAATATCGCGACCTTGGGCTTTAGAGGGGAAGCCCTGGCTTCAATTGCCGCCGTGGCCCATGTGGAAATTTTGACTTCAACCGACGGGCAGACAGCGACCCGGGCAGCTTTTGCCGGTGGGGTGAAAAAGTTCCAGGAAGATGCCGGCAGCGCCAAGGGTACCAAGATCACGGTCGGGGACCTTTTTTACAACACTCCGGCCCGGCTGAAATATCTGAAGAGCCCTAAGACAGAACTCTTGAAGATTGTGGACATCGTCAACCGGATCGCCCTGGGCCACCCGGAAATCAGCCTGACCTTGGCCAGCGACGGGAAAGTCTTGCTCAGAACGCCCGGCAACGGCAACTTAAAGCAGGACGTGGCCAATATTTATGGCCGCAAAGTCGCTGAAAAAATGCTGACGGTGGAAAACGAGGACCCGGACTTTACCCTTTATGGCCTGGTGTCAGAAGCAGACCTGACCCGGTCATCCCGCAACTTTATCTCAATTCTGCTTAACGGCCGTTATATCAAGAACTACCAGCTCTCCAGTGCCCTTTTGGACGGCTATGGCAACAAATTAGGGGGCAAGTACCCGATCGCGGTTTTGGCGATTGAGGCAGATCCCCTTTTAGTCGACGTTAACGTTCACCCGACTAAAGAAGAAGTCCGCCTGTCCAAGGAAAAAGAGCTCAGTCGCTTGATCACCAGTGCCGTTACTGATGCCTTGCTGGATGAAGACGAGGCCAGCCCGCTTTTTCAGCTGACTCCTTTTAAAGACAAGACCCAGCTGGACCAATTGGAATTCAACTTAAAGCCAAACGTGGTCGACACCCGCCGGCCAGACGACTTCCAGCTGGAAGTCCCCCAAGTGGCTGAGCCGGAAAGCAAAACAGATAAAACTGATAAAGCAGATAAAAAAGAAACAAAGACAGAGACAAAAACAAAAGAAGCAGATAGCAAAGAAAAAACTTCTGCTCCGGAATACGTGGACTTAAACCAGGTCAGAGAAGACGACCAGTACGTCTTAACCAAGACCTGGGACCAGCATGTCAAAGAGCAGACGGCTCTTTCGCCTTTTGAGGGCGGGGAAGAAAAAGCCAGTCCCGTTATTTCAAAAGGCGACCAGCTTTTAAGGCAGCACCTGCCGGCCCTTAGGCTTTTGGGCCAGATGGGCGGATATCTTCTGGCTGAACACGGAGGCGACCTTTACCTCGTTGACCAGGTGGCGGCCAGAAGACGGCTGGAATACGACCAGATTTTAGCCAGTCTGGAAAAAGAAGAGAACTACCAGCAAGGCTTGCTTGAGCCTTTGGTCTTTGACTTCAGCGTCTATGACTACCAGAAATTAAAAGACCAGTTGCCTCTTTTGCGCCAGCTGGGCCTGGAGATGGAAGACTTTGGCCAAAATACCCTCTTGATGCACTCTTACCCAACTTGGCTGAAAGGCGAAGTCACCGTGCAGGTAAGGGAGCTCTTGGACCAGCTCTTGTCCAGCCGGGAAAGCGATGGAAAAAGTCTCTTGAAGCTGGTGGCGGCTAAGGCGGCAGAAAGCAATGTTTCCCGCCGGGTCAATTTAACCGGCGCTGAAGCGGCTGACTTGCTGCTCCGTTTGCAGACAGCCAGTGACCCTTACCGGGATGCCAGCGGGCAGGTTGCCGTCGTCCGCTTGAGCCAGAATGATTTAAGCAAGCTTTTTAAGAAAGGGAAGTGACAAAACTAGATGTACGAGTATTTTGAGGGCACCATTACCGTGGTTAACCCGGCCTATGTCGTCATTGAAGTGGCCGGAATCGGCTACCGGATCTTGACCCCGACCCCTTATGCCTACCGGGAAGGGGAAAAGGTCCGGATCTACGTTGAACAGGTTGTCCGGGAAAACGGAATGACCCTCTACGGCTTCAAGAGCCAGCAGGACAAGGGCCTCTTCAACAAGCTTAATGAAGTTTCCGGGATCGGCCCCAAGTCGGCTTTGGCCATCATGGCCGCCGAAGACAACGGAGCGCTGGCTTCAGCCATTGAAAGCGGCGAAGTTTCCTACCTGACCCGTTTTCCTGGGATCGGCAAGAAGACGGCTTCCCAGATCGTCCTGGACTTGCGGGGGAAGATGGGCAACTATGTGGCTGAAAACCTCTTTACCGAAGACGAGCCGGTCAAAAGTACTTCCCCGGCTTTGGAAGACGCCCTCCTGGCCCTTGGGGCTTTGGGCTACAGCCAAAAAGAAGTTGACCGGATCAAGCCCAAACTGGAGAAATTGCCGGAAATGTCCGCTGACGAATACATCAAGCGGGGCTTGGGCTTTTTGCTGAAGAAATAGGGGGTAAAGGAAGATGACGGAAGAACATTTGACCAGCCAGGAAGCCGCGGAAGGTGAAGAAGCGGTAGAACTTTCCTTACGGCCCCAGCTGCTCAGCCAGTATATCGGGCAAGGGCATGTCAAAAAGGACATGGAAGTCTACATCCAGGCTGCCCGCCAGCGTGACGAGGCCTTAGACCATGTCCTCCTTTACGGCCCGCCGGGTCTGGGTAAAACCACCCTGGCCTTTGTCATTGCCAATGAATTAGGCGTCAACTTAAAGAGTACCAGTGGTCCGGCCATCGAGCGGGCCGGGGATTTAGTAGCCCTGTTAACCGACCTTGAGCCCGGGGATGTCTTGTTTATCGATGAAATCCACCGCCTGGCCAAGCCGGTTGAAGAAGTCCTTTACTCAGCCATGGAAGACTTTTACATTGATATCGTGGTTGGGGAAGGGCAGACAACTCATGCCATCCACCTGCCTCTGCCGCCTTTTACCTTGATTGGGGCAACCACCCTGGCCGGGCAGTTGTCGGCGCCACTGCGCGACCGCTTCGGGATCGTTGAGCACATGCAGTACTACCAAGTTGAGGACTTGGAAAAAATCATCCTCCGCTCCAGCGAGGTCTTTCACACCAAGATTTCCCCGCAAGCCGCCCACGAACTGGCCCGCCGGTCCCGGGGAACGCCCCGGGTGGCCAACCGCCTTTTAAAGCGGGTGCGGGACTTTGCTGAAGTCAAGGGAGAAAAAGAAATTTCCCTGGAAACGACGGCCATGGCCTTAAAGCAGCTGCAAGTTGACAGCGCCGGGCTGGACCAAACTGACCGCAAGCTCTTGCGAACCATGATCTTAAGCTATGGGGGCGGCCCGGTCGGAATCAGGACCCTGGCTTCCAACATTGGGGAAGACCGGGAGACGATCGAATCCTTGTATGAGCCCTATCTTTTGCAAAATGGCTTTATCGTTATGACTCCAAGGGGCCGGGTGGTAACCCAGAAGGCCTACCAGCAGTTGAATTTGCCCCTGCCTGGTGAGGAAGAATAGCAAAAAAGACCAGTTTACAGTATAATGTTCGTTAAAGCCTTTTGGCATCTGCCAAAAAGCAGCAAATTGATTTTATGAGGTGGATAATTTGAATACTTTTGCATTAGCCGCAGCCAATGGCGGTGCTGGCAGCAGCATTTTCATGCTGGTTATGCTGGCCGTTTTGTTTGGTTTTACTTACTTTACCATGATCAAGCCGCAAAAGAAGCAGCAACAGCAGCGCCAGGAAATGATGAACCAGCTCAAGAAGGGCGACAGCGTGGAAATGGTTGACGGCCTGCGCGGCAAGATTGACTCAATCAACGACGCTGACAAGACCATCGTCTTGGACGCTGACGGCATTTACCTGACCTTCTCCAGACTGGCGGTCAGAACTGTTTTGAAGCAAGCTGACGCAAGTGAAGCAGCTGAAGAAGCAAAGCCAACAGAAGACAAGGCTGAAGCAACTGAAGAAGCAAAGCCTGAAGCTCCAGCAGAAGCTCCGTCCGAAGACAAAGACAGCCAAGAATAAACGAACAAAGCGTTCCTTCGGGGACGTTTTTGTTTTGCCTGCGCCAATTAATTGCTAAAATAGTTAGTAGTTGATTTTTTAGAGGTACTATAATGAACAATATTCCAACAGTAATGATCCTTTTCGGCGGCAGCGGCGACCTGGCCCACCGCAAGATCTATCCGGCCCTGTTCAATCTCTACCGCCGGAATGTCATTCACGACAACTTTGCCGTTATCGGCACTGCCCGGCGGCCCTGGTCACATGAATACCTGCGTGAGCAGGTGGCCCAGGCTGTCCATGAAAGCTGGGAAGAGGTCGATGAAGCACAGCTGACGGAATTTGCCAGCCACTTTTACTACCAGTCCCACGACGTAACCAACGTTGAACACTACGTGACTTTGAAGCAATTGGCCCAGGAACTGGACGAGCGCTATGAATGCGGCGGCAACCGCATCTTCTACATGGCTATGGCCCCAAGCTTCTTTGGGACGATTGCTGAACACATTGCCGACCAGCACTTGACCGGGACCGGCTTCAACCGCCTGGTGGTTGAAAAGCCATTTGGGACTGACCTGGCCAGCGCGGAAGTCTTGAACCAGCAGATCCGCGGCTCCTTTAATGAAGACCAGGTCTTCCGGATCGACCACTACCTGGGCAAGGAAATGGTGCAGAACATCCTGCCTCTGCGTTTTGGCAACTCCTTGATCAAGCGGATCTGGAATGCCGGCGCGGTTAAGAATGTCCAGGTTACCTTGGCTGAACGGCTGGGCGTTGAAGCCCGGGGCGGCTATTATGATAACTCAGGGGCCCTAAGGGACATGGTTCAGAACCACATTATGCAGATCATCACCCTTTTAGCCATGCCAGAGCCAAAAGACTTGTCTGACAAGGCCATCCACGCGGCTAAAGAAGAACTTCTGGAATCTTTAGTTATCCCTGATGAAAAAGCTGTCAGCGAGAACATCATCCGCGGCCAGTACCTGGGGACGGAAACCACTTTTGAATATGTCAAAGAGCCTAACGTGGCGGAAGACTCCAAGACTGAAACCTACGTGGCTGGCCGCCTGGAATTTACCAAGGGGCCTCTGGCTGGCGTCCCGGTTTACTTCAGAACTGGCAAGGAAATGCGGGAAAAGAAGACCCGGGTGGACGTAGTCTTTAAGGATGAAGCTGGCTTGTACGACGATAAGGCCAAGACCAACGTGCTGACCATTGAGATCGACCCGGTCAACCAGGTCTACTTCCGCTTAAACGGCAAGACTGTTGCTGGCGGTGACCTGCGTCTGGAAAGATTGCGCTACCGCTACAGCGAAGATGAACAAGCTGAAGTGCCAGATGGCTATGAGCGCTTGATTCACGATGTCTTCGTCAACGATTCCACCAACTTTACCAAGTGGGAAGAACTGAAGCAGTATTGGAAGTTCGTGGACGCGGTAGAAGCTGCCTGGCAAAAGGCAAACGCTGCCGGCGAAAAGCCAGTCAAGTACCGGCCCTACTGCATGGGACCGGACACCAGCAAGATTTTTGCTGATCCTGAGGACGGCTGGATCTACAAGTAATGGCCGACATTGACCTCTTGCCCAGGAACGATTTTTCCCGCCGGATTATCCACCTGGACATGGACGCCTTCTACGCTTCAGTTGAGATGCGGGACCGGCCGGAATTGGCGAATAAGGCAGTCGTGATTGCCCGGGATCCCAGGAAAACGGGTGGCCACGGCGTGATCGCTACCGCCAACTACCGGGCCAGAAAGTACGGGGTTGGGTCAGCCATGCCGGCCGCCCAAGCTGTCAAGCTGATTCCAGCTGAAGAATTGGTTTTCGTTGAGCCCGATTTTGCAAAATACCGCCGGGTTTCCGGGCAAGTGCATGACTTAATGCACGAACTGACCGACCAGATCGAAAGCGTGGCGCTGGATGAAGCATATATGGACGTGACCCAGAGCAAGATCCCCGGCAAAAGCGCCCTGGAATTGGCCAGCTACCTGCAAGAGCAGATTTTCCGCCAGCTGCATTTAACCTCATCTTTCGGGGTCAGCTACAATAAGTTTTTGGCCAAGATGGGGTCAGAATACGCCAAGCCTTTTGGCCGCACTTATATTGCCCCGGACCGGGCCCAGGCCTTTTTGGACAGGCAGGAAATCAAGAAATTCCCCGGCATCGGCAAGAAGACCCAGGAGCGGCTAAAAGAAGCCGGCGTTTTGATGGGCCGCGATCTCAGAAATTACGGGCTCAGCCGCCTTTTGAAAGACTATAAGAAGTTTGGCTACTACATGGCCCTGCATGCCTACGGAATCGACTTAAGCCCCGTCCAGGCCTCCAGGCAGCGCAAGTCACTGGGCAAGGAGCGGACTTTTGAGCCGGTGATTTACGACCAAGACCAGGCTGAAGGCTACTTGAAGGATTTCAGCCAGACGGTGGCGGCTGAACTGAAGCAGAGAAATCTTTTGGCCCGGGTGGTCGTCTTAAAGGTCCGTGACCGCAATTTCAAGACCATCACCCGCCGGCAGAAGGTCCAGCCGACCAGTGACCCGGAAATTTTTTACCAGCTGGCTAAGGAGCTCCTGGCCAAGGAACCGGAATTTCTGGCTGAAGGCATCCGCCTCTTAGGCTTGTCAGCTGGCGAACTTGAAGAAACACATTTTCAGGAAATCAGTCTTTTTGCAGATGAATAGCTAAAAGGCTGATTTTTTGCTAAAATAAAATTTTGAACTCATAAGGCAGAAAGGACCCCGCGATGAACACTTTTGACGAAATTTTCAGTAAGATTAAGCAATATCCGACCATTATCCTCCACCGGCACACCAATCCCGACCCGGACGCTATCGGCTCCCAGGCTGCTTTAGCTAAGAGCCTGCGCCTGCAGTTCCCGGACAAGAAGATTCTCTGCACCGGGGAAAATGACGTCGGTGACCTGGACTGGATCAACACCATGGATGAAGTCAAGGATGAAGACTACCAAGGCGCCTTGGTGATCACGACCGACACGGCTAACACGCCGCGGATCTCTGACCAGCGCTACCGGATGGGGGATTACCTGATCAAGATTGACCACCACCCGGATGTTGACCCATATGCTGACATGTCTTACGTTGACTCAAAAGCCGCCGCTGCCTGCGAAATCATCGCTGACTTTATCGAAGCAGAAGGCCTGCCCCTTAACCGGGAAATCGCCCTGGCTCTTTACGCCGGCATCATCGGCGACACTGGCCGCTTCATGTACGACGCGACCAGCGCCCACACTTTTGAAGTAGTATCGCGCTTGATGAAGACCGGGATCGACATCTCCCAAATCGCCAGAAACGAAAGTGAAGTAACCTTCCAGCAGGCCAAGCTGCAGAGCCTGGCGCTGGAAAAAATGCAGCTGGACGACAGCGGCCTGGTTGCTATTGCCGTAATTACCCAGGCAGACTTAAAGGCACTGGGCGTTACCCAACCGCAAGCTTCAGTCACTGTGTCAACCCCGGGCCGGATCAAGGGGATCCTAACCTGGCTGGTCATCGTGGAAAAAGAAGACGGCACTTACCGGGTTCACTACCGGTCAAAGGGCCCTTACATCCACAAGCTGGCTGAAGCCCACGACGGGGGCGGCCACGAACTGGCCTCAGGGGCAACTGCCCACGACCAGGCGGAAATCGACCAGATTTTCCAGGAATTAGTTGAAGTAACCAAGAAATACAAGGAAGACCATGAATAACATTTTTTCTGACACGCGCTTAAGAAGCGAAATCCGCCAGGGCCTGGCCAAGATCGGCTTTACCAAACCGACTCCGGTCCAAGAAAAAGTCATCCCGGCCATGCTGAAAGAAGAGAGCGTGATCGTGCAAGCGGCCACGGGGAGCGGGAAGACTCACGCCTACTTGATTCCGATTTTAAACTCCATTGACGAAGACGCCCGCTATGTGCAAGCTATCGTCACGGCCCCAAGCCGGGAACTGGCTGACCAGCTCTACCGGGTAGCCCGCCAGCTAAGAGATGCCTCTGGCTTGAACATTTCCATTGCCCACCTGGCCGGGGGCAGCGACCGGGACCGGCAGATCGCCAGATTTGAGCAGAACAAGCCCCAGCTGGTTATCGCCACTCCGGGCCGGCTTTTGGACTTTGCTGACAAGAAGATCCTGCTTTTGGACCAGGTCAAGAACTTCGTCATCGACGAAGCTGACATGACCCTGGACCTGGGCTTCTTGGGCGACGTGGACAAGATTGCCGCCCGTCTGCCAAAGGACGTGGTCATGTCCGCCTTTTCAGCTACGATTCCGGTCAAGCTGACCAACTTTTTACGGAAGTACATGGCCAAGCCGGAAGAAATCGTGATCGACAACCCGGCCGTTATTGCCCCAACGATCAAGAACGACCTCTTGGACATCGGCAGCAAGGACAGAAAGAAGATCGTCTACAAGCTTTTGACCATGGGCCAGCCTTACTTGGCCTTGGTTTTTGCCAATACCAAGCAGATGGTCGACGAACTGGCTGACTACCTGGCCAAGCAAGGGCTCAAGGTGGCCAAGATCCATGGCGGCATTACCGAAAGGGAAAGAAAGCGGACCCTACGGGAAGTCCGGGCCGGCCAGTACCAGTACGTCGTAGCCAGTGACCTGGCTGCCCGGGGGATCGACCTGCCTGGCGTCAGCCTGGTCATCAACTACGAGATTCCCAAGGACCTGGAATTCATCATCCACCGGATCGGCCGGACTGGCCGGAACGGCCTGCCGGGCCACGCCGTGACTTTGGTCAGAGAAGAAGAGATGAACCGGGTCGGGGCCTTGGAGCACATGGGCGTCCACTTTGACTTCGTGGAAATCAAGGACGGGGCACTCGCTCCGCGGACCCACTACCGCCGCCGGGACAACCGGACTGCCTCAAACCGCCAGCTTGACCCCCACATGAAGGGCGTGGTCAAGAAGGTCAAGTCCAAGCGCAAGCCTGGCTACAAAAAGAAGATCAAGCAGGCTATCCAAGAAGATAACCGCAAGAAGCGGAAGATTGAAGCCCGGCATGAAATGCGCCACCAAAAGCGCCTCCGTAAGCGCAAGCGCGAACAAAACCGTTGACATTTTTTCTCTAAGTAGTAAAATTAGTGACGTTTAAGATATGTTTTCTGTCCAGCCGATTCAAAGAGAGAACCGGCAGCTGGGAAGGGTTTATCGCTGGCCAGAAAATGCTCCTTAAAGTGATCAATTTAAGATAATCAAGAGGTAACAAGCATTGTTGCAATCAAGGTGGTACCGCGTCTAGAGCGTCCTTGAATCAAGCAAACATGCTTGTTTTTTGTATTTTTAGGAGATTTTGATGAAAAAGTTAAACAGTTCAGAATTTCGGCAAATGTTCCTCGACTTTTTTGCTGAACACGGCCACATGGTCATGCAGTCAGCCAGCCTGATTCCAAAGGATGACCCGACTTTGCTCTGGATCAACTCCGGGGTGGCAACCATGAAGAAGTACTTCGACGGCTCAGTCGTGCCAAAGAACCGCCGGATTACCAGCTCACAAAAGTCAATCAGAACCAACGACATTGAAAACGTCGGCAAGACTGCCCGCCACCAAACCTTGTTTGAAATGCTGGGCAACTTCTCAGTTGGTGACTACTTCAAGGAAGAAGCTATTCCTTGGGCTTGGGAATTTTTGACCAGTCCTGACTGGCTGGACCTGGACAAGGACAAGCTTTACGTGACTGTTTACCCTAAGGATACCGAAGCTCACCGGATCTGGCATGAAGTAGTCGGCCTGCCGGAAAACCACATCGTGCAATTGGAAGACAACTTCTGGGACATCGGTGAAGGCCCATGTGGTCCTGACTCAGAAATCTTCTACGACCGCGGCCAGGAAAACAATGACGTGCCAGAAGATGACCCTGAAAACTACCCAGGTGGTGAAAACGCCCGTTACCTGGAAATCTGGAACATCGTCTTCTCAGAATTCAACCACCTGCCAGATGGCAGCTACGTTGAACAGCCACACAAGAACATCGATACCGGGATGGGTCTGGAACGTGTCCTTTCCATCCTGCAAGATGCACCGACCAACTTTGAAACCGACCTCTTCCTGCCAATCATCCACGCTACTGAAGAAATGAGCGCGGGCAAGAAGTACGGCGCAAACAAGGCTGACGACACTTCCTTCAAGATCATCGCTGACCACATCCGGGCCATTTCCTTTGCCATCGGTGACGGGGCTTTGCCAGGCAACAACGGCCGCGGCTACGTTTTGCGCCGGCTTTTGCGGCGGGCAGCCTTGAACGGCCGCAAGCTGGGCATCGATGGTGCCTTTCTTTACAAGCTGGTGCCAGTTGTCGGCGACATCATGAAGAGCCACTACCCAGAAGTCAGCGACCAGGCAGAATTTATCAGCAAGGTTGTCAAAAACGAAGAAGACCGCTTCGGCGCAACTTTGGAAGCCGGCTTGACTTTGCTGGATGACTTGATTGACAAGGCTGAAAACAGCGAAGACAAGACCATCTCCGGCAAGGATGCCTTCAAGATGTTCGACACTTACGGCTTCCCTTACGAATTGACGGTTGAAGCTGCTGAAGACAAGGGCCTCAAGGTTGACAAAGCAGGCTTTGACGCTGAGATGGAAGCACAAAAGGAACGTGCTCGCAAGGCCCGGGGCAACCTGCAATCCATGGGTTCACAAGACGAAACCTTGATGGAAATCAAGGACAAGAGCGTCTTTGAATACGGGGTCTACGAAGAAGAAAGCAAGCTGGTTGACATCATCGTTGACGACAAGCTGGTTGACAAGGCTGACGGCGAAAAGGCAACCTTGATCTTCGACAAGACGCCATTTTACGCTGAACGGGGCGGCCAGGTGGCTGACCACGGTGACATCTACGATGAAGAAGGCAACCTGGTTGCCCGGGTAGTTGACGTGCAGCACGCGCCTAACGACCAGAACCTGCACTTCGTTGACGTGATCTTGCCGCTTGAAAAGGGGCAGACCTATAAGCTGAAGATTGACCGCGCTCGCCGGGAAGGCCTGCGCCACTCACACTCAGCTACCCACCTTTTGCACGCTGCCCTGCGGCAAGTTTTGGGTGAACACACCCACCAGGCCGGGTCAGTCGTTGAACCAGACTACTTGAGATTCGACTTCACTTCCCTTGACCCAACCACGCCAAGAGAACTGAAGAACGTTGAAAAGATCGTCAACGAAAAGATCTGGGAAGCAATTCAGGTCAAGACCACGGAAACTGATCCGGAAACTGGTAAGAAGATGGGCGCTTTGGCCCTCTTTGACGGCAAGTACACCGATAAGGTCAGAGTCGTGCAAATGGATGACTTCTCCATCGAATTCTGCGGGGGTACCCACTGCGACAACACCTCCCAAATCGGCGTCTTCAAGATCATTTCTGAACAAGCCATCGGTGCCGGGGTCAGAAGAATTGAAGCCGTAACTTCCAAGCTGGCTTACGAATACTTAGCCGGCCGCTCAGACATCCTGGACCAGATCCAGGCTGAAGTTAAGGCTACTAAGGCAGATGGCATCCAAAGCAAGATTGCCAGCCTGCAAGAAGAACTCAGAAGTGCTGAAAAGCAAAATGCCGCTTACGAAGCACAAATCAACGCTTCCAAGGCCGGCAAGATCTTTGACCAAGTCAAGACGGTTGGCGACTTGACGGTTATCGCCACGATTGCTGACGTCAAGGGGATGAACGACTTGCGGGAAATCGCTGACCAATGGAAGAGCGAAGGCAAGTCTGACGTCTTGATCCTGGGCGCTAAGTCAGAAGACAAGGCCAACATGCTGATCAGCCTGGGCCAAAAGGCCCTGGACAAGGGCCTGAAGGCCGGCGACTTGATCAAGAGCGTGGCAGCCATCTTCGGCGGTGGCGGCGGCGGCCGGCCAAACATGGCCCAAGCCGGCGGCAAGAAGCCTGAAGGCCTGCAGGATGCCATTGACGCTGCAGTCAGCCAGCTGGACTAATTAGGCTAAATAATTGAGTTAAGGAAAATTTTTAAGTAGAATAGACAAAAGAGGGGGAATAACAATGAGTTCGCTTGATAAGACGATGCACTTTGATTTTAACCAGAATAAGGGAAAGAACATCCGCGACACTCTGGAAGACGTATACAAGGCCCTGGAAGAAAAGGGCTACAGCCCGATCAACCAAATCGTGGGTTACCTGCTTTCAGGCGACCCAGCGTACATCCCACGCCACAACGACGCCCGGAACCTGATCTTGAAGCACGAACGCGATGAAATCATCGAAGAACTGGTCAAGAGCTACCTGGGCAAGGACAAGTAATGCGCCTGCTGGGTTTGGACGTCGGCTCCAAGACCATCGGGGTGGCCGTCAGCGACCCTTTGGGCATCACCGCCCAGGCAGTGATGACGATTCCGATTGATGAAGACCGGCACAATTTCGGCATGCGGTCCTTAAAGAAGCTGGTCCGTGAGTATGACGCGGACGGCTTCGTCCTGGGCCTGCCCAAGAACATGGATGGAACGGCCGGCCGGTCGGTCAGCCGGAGCAAGGCCATGGGCGAGCGCCTGGAGCAGAAGTTCGGCTTGCCAGTCTACTATGACGATGAACGCTTGACGACCGTGGCCTCGGAGAGGATTTTGGTTGAAGAGGCGGGAATGCATGATCGCCGGCAGCGCAAGGAGGTCGTTGACCAAATGGCAGCTGTGTTGATTTTGCAGAACTATTTGGATTTACAGCGAAAGGAATAACTATGGCTTTTGAAGTTAGCGCCGAAGATCAAGACAGACAACTGACCTTGATCGATGAAGACGGCAACGAAGAATTATTTGAAGTATTGTTTACTTTCCATTCTGACGACAATGACAAGTCCTACATCCTGCTTTACCCGGCAGCTGTAGAAGATGACGACGAAATTGAAGTCCAGGCTTTCAGCTACGATGCCGACGAAGACGGCGACGTAACCAGCAGCGACCTGCACGAAATCACCTCTGACGCTGAATGGGACATGGTTCAAGGGGTGCTCAACACCTTCCTTGAAGATGACCGTTTGAGCGGCGACGATTCTGCAGAATAAGAAAGAAGCGGGTGCTTAGCCCGCTTTTTTTGTTAGGAAAAAATTTTTAGACAAAATTACTGAGATGATGAATCACAAAATTTTAGACATACTGGAATACCAGGAAATTACCAGCCGCCTGGCCGACCAGGCGATAACGGCCCCGGCTAAAAGCAAGGCCTTAAAGCTTCAGCCGGCCAGCGACCGGGAGACGGTCAGCCGGGCCTTAAGCGAAACCAAGGCCTTGGTTGATTTGGACCGGATCAAGGGCCAGCTGCCCTTGACCGACTTTCAAGATGTTGAGCCAAGCCTCAAGCGTTTAAAGGTCAAGGCCGACTTGAACGCCCTGGAATTAGGCAATATCCTGCTGATTTTCACCCTGGCCCAGGAAAGCAGCCGCTTTGTAGAAGACGCGGAAGAAAACGAAACTTTGGATTTGGCGGCAATTGATGCCTTGCTGGAGGGGCTGGAACTGCCGGATGACCTTTACCGGCGCCTGCGCACTTCTTTGACTTATGACGGGGAAGTCCTGGATACCGCTTCAGCTGACCTGGCCCGTCTGCGCCACGGCCGCTTGGCAACCGAAGCGGAAATCAAGGAAAAGATGACCGCCTACACAAAGGGCAAGAACGGCCAGTACCTGTCAGAACAGATCGTGACTATCCGGGATGACCGTTATGTCATTCCGGTTAAGCAGGAATACCGTAACAAGTTTGGCGGGGTGGTCCATGACCAAAGTGCCTCCGGCCAGACCTTGTTTGTCGAACCGGCCGCCATCCTGCCCTTGAACAACCGCCTGCAGAACCTGCTGGCTGAAGAGCGGCAGGAAGTTCGCCGGATTCTCCACGAATTATCTTTGGACGCCAGAGAAGAGATGGAGGCCATCAAGCGGGTGGCCGCGGCTTTAAGCGAATTGGACTTCCTCCAGGCCAAGGCAAAATTAGCCAAGCAAATGCGGGCCAGCCAGCCGCTTTTATCTGCTGACCAGTCCTTTAAGCTCCTGGGGGCGCGTCACCCCTTAATCGATCCAGACAAGGTTGTGGCCAACGATATCGCTTTGGGCCAGGACTTTGACACGATCTTGATCACCGGGCCCAACACGGGTGGTAAGACGATCACTTTGAAGACGGCAGGGCTGCTGCAGCTGATGGCTCAATCCGGCCTCTTTATTCCGGCTAATGAAGGTTCCAGCGTGGCCGTTTTTGACCAGATCTTTGCCGACATCGGGGACGAACAGTCAATCGAGCAGTCGCTGAGTACTTTTTCATCCCATATCAACGACATCGTGGCGATCATGAAGCGGGTCAGTGACCAAAGCCTGGTCTTGATCGACGAAATCGGGGCCGGGACCGATCCAGAAGAAGGGGCCAGCCTGGCAATCTCGATTTTGGACTTCTTCAGAAAGAAGGGGGCCAAGATCATCGTCACGACCCACTACCCGGAACTCAAGCTCTATGGCTACAACAGAGAGCGGACGACCAACGCCTCCATGGAATTTGACATCAAGACCCTGTCGCCAACCTACCGCCTGCAGATGGGGATCCCGGGCCACAGTAACGCCTTTGCCATTGCCCGCCGTTTGGGCATGCGGGAAGACGTGGTAGTTGGGGCTGAGAAGCTGATGAGCAGCGATGATTCTGACATCAACCACATGATCGACGAATTAAACAAGCAGACTAAACTGGCTACGGAAAACAAGCAGAAGCTGCAGGCCAGCCTGGACCGGGCCAAGCAGCTGGAAAAGAAGCTGCAGGATGCCTTGGACATCTACAACCAGCGGGTCCAAAAGCAGCTGGACTTTGCCCAGGACCGGGCCAACGAAATTGTGGCCAAGAAGCGCAAGAAGGCCGACAAGATTATTGCCGAGCTGGAAGAAGCCCGCAAGGAAGGGATGCAGGTCAAGACCAACCAGCTGATGGACGCCAAGGGCGAATTCAACCAGCTGGCCAAGCAGGAGGCCAACTTGGCCAAGAACAAGGTCTTGCAAAAGGAAAAGAAGCGCCACCATGTCCAGGTGGGTGACAAGGTCAAGGTTCTGTCTTACGGGCAGACCGGGACGGTCACCAAGAAGCTGGGCGAGCATGACTATGAGGTTTCCCTGGGCCGGATCAAGCTCAAGGTGACCGACAGAGACATCGACAAGCTGGCCGCCGGACAGAAGCAGCAGGCCCAAAGACGGGCTACTTCCGCCTCCCGGTCCAGCCGGGCCCACAGCTCACTGGATTTACGCGGGCAGCGCTATGAGGAAGCCATGGTTAATTTGGACCGGTACTTTGACACCATTCTTTTGTCCGGTCTTAGCACCGTCACCATCATCCACGGGATTGGGACCGGGGCTATCCGGCAGGGAGTCCAGCAGTACCTCAAGCGCAACAAGCACGTGAAGGCCTACAGCTACGCGCCAGCCAATGAAGGCGGGACTGGGGCCACGATCGTGACCTTAAAGTAGGCAAGTTACTTGCAAAAAGTAAGTAGATCTAGTAAACTTAAAACATCAAGTAGAAAATAATGTTTTTAAGATTAATGATTTGAGGTATTTACATGGTAGATGCAATTACTGACGCAACTTTTGAAGAAGAAACCAAGGATGGCGTAGCTCTGGTTGACTTTTGGGCAACTTGGTGCGGCCCTTGCCGGATGCAGTCACCAGTCATCGAAGCTTTGGCTGAAGAAAGACAAGACGTTCACTTCACCAAGATGGACGTAGACGACAACCCGGAAACGGCCAAGAACTTTGGCATCATGGCCATCCCAACCCTCTTGATCAAGAAGAACGGGCAAGTAGTTGACCGTTTGACTGGCTACACTCCAAAGGAAAAGCTGAACGAAATTCTTGACCAGTACGCTGACTAAGAAATAAAAAATCGAATAGAAACAAAAATACCAGAGCCGTTGGCTCTGGTATTTTTTATATATTCTTTTATCTAGCCCAATCTTCTGGCTTGCTAGAAGAAAGCAGTGATCTGGACGGTCTGCTTCTTGTCGTCAACGCTGATTTCAGCTTCAGCTGACCGGCCCCGGTTTTGTTCAACCGCTTCGGCGATCATCCCGCTCTCCAGGGAGAATTCCCGGCTGCCGGCAGCCAGGCGGTCGCTGATTGGCTGCCCGCTCAAGGAGAAGATGACTGAGGAGCGGCGCTCCTTGACGATGGTCAAATCGCCAAATTCAGCCATCTTGAAGAATTCGCTTAAGTCTTCAAATTCACTGAGGGCATATTTGCGGGTGATCCGCTTGCCGGCCCAGTAAAGAATCGCCGGCGTGTCCCCGCCTAAAATCGTTGGCAACAAGAAGTCGCGGTATAGTTGATTGACAAAGTATACGTGTTCGTTGTGTTCTGACATAATCCTCATCCTTATTCGCTGTTTTCATTCTACCCTAAATATTACAGGATG
>NZ_JBJEES010000067.1:0-2436 GCF_051873315.1 Lactobacillus sp. | reverse complement strand
GACTGCGACATCCTGGTCGTTCGGCACAACAAGGCTGCTTTGGACTAAGTCCAGCATAATTTTTTAACCGCTAAACCGCTTGGTTTGGCGTTTTTTTCTGCTTTCATTCCGCTCTGCCTTACTTTTTTAAAAAAACTCTTGCTAAGTGAGTGAACACTCACTATAATTCTTTCTTGTAGGTGAGTGATTACTCACTTACTGAGAGAAAAAGATAAAAGGTAAGCAAAGAAAAGGAGCACATTATGACCGAAGAAGAAAAGCTGATTCTGCTGGATCACGTCAACAAAAACTTTGGTGAACACAGAATTTTAGATGAGATCTGCTTAAGCCTGCATCCCGGCGAAATCGTTGGTTTAATCGGTCCGTCCGGCGCGGGCAAGTCAACCATGATCAAGGTTATGCTGGGCATGGAAAAAGTTTCAGCCGGCAAGGCCCTCATCTTGGACAAAAAGATGCCGAACCGGCATATCCTGGGTGAGCTGGGCTACATGGCCCAAGCCGATGCCCTGTATGACAATTTGACTGCCCGGGAAAACCTGCACTTTTTCGCGGTCATGAAAAACATCCCCAAAAGTGAAATCATTTATCAAATCGATCATGCCGCTGAAGTCGTCGATTTAACGCAGAGCCTGGATGAGCGAGTCAAAAACTTTTCCGGAGGAATGAAGCGTCGGCTTTCCCTGGCAATCGCCCTGCTTGGAAAACCAAGGCTCTTGATTCTTGACGAGCCCACGGTTGGCATTGACCCAGCTTTGAGGCGGCAGATTTGGCAGGAGCTGAGACACTTGCGCGACAAGGGCCGCGGCATTCTGGTCACCACCCACGTCATGGATGAAGCAGAACTGACTGACCGTGTTGCCCTGCTCTTACACGGGCAGATCATTGCTTTTGACTCACCAAAGCAACTGGAGGCCGACTACCAGGTCTCCACAATCGAGGGTGTATTTTTACAAGCTGAACAACAAGAGGAAAACGAAATATGAGAACTTTGACAATCACCAAAAAAGTCTTAACTGAACTGAGCCGAGACAAACGCACCCTGCTTTTGATGTTCGTCGGCCCTTTGATTATCCTCTGGCTGATGAACACCATGTTTTCCGCCAATAGTGACGTTAAAGTGACTCTAGCCACGGTCAATGTCAAACAGGAAGTCGTCAGCGATCTAGATAATCTTTCAGGCGTTTCCGTCAAAAAATATTCCAGCAGCTCCAAGGCAAAGCGGGCTCTCAAGAAGCGGCAGGTTGACGGCGTTATTATCAGAAAAGGCAACCGCTACACAGTTACCCACGCCAACATCGACTCCAGCAAGACAGCCCTAACCAAGTCAGCGCTCAAAGCCGCCCTGGTTAAAAGCCAGACCAAAAACACGGCCAAACAGGCAGGCAAACTCAAGCAAAGCTTGATAACTCAGCAAAAAGTGATCAGCAAGCTAAGTCAGTCGCTGGCCAAGCTCAGCGGAAAAAATGCTGCTATTCAGACCAGCATTCAAGCCAGCGGTCAGATCAAGGCAAGCAGCCAGAAGGTAAAAATTGTCAACCATTACCGTTATGGTGACAAGGACACTGGCTACTTCGCCAAGATCGCGCCAATTTTGATGGCCTTCTTCATTTTCTTCTTTGTTTTCTTGATTTCTGGCATGGCCCTCTTGGGCGAACGGACAACTGGTACGCTTGACCGCCTGCTAGCCACTCCTGTCAAGCGCAGCGACATCGTCTTTGGCTACATGCTGGGCTACGGGATCCTGGGCCTTTTGCAGGCGATCGTCATCAGCGTTGCTGGCATTTATATCTTAAAAATTGAAGTTGTTGGCAGCCTGGCTGATCTCACGCTTGTCTGCGTACTGACCGCCTTCGTCGCCCTAGCTTTTGGCCTGCTTTTATCCACCTTTGCCGAATCTGAATTTCAAATGATGCAGTTTTTGCCTTTGGTAATCGTGCCGCAGGTCTTCTTCTCCGGAATCATTCCTCTTTCCTCCATGGCCAGCTGGGTACAAGTTATTGGTAAAATTCTGCCTTTGACCTACGCTGGCGACGCGATGACTGGTATCATTATGGAAGGAGCAAGTCTTGCCCAGCTAGCAGGCGACCTGTGGGCCCTGGTCCTCTTCCTAGTCATCTTGACCGCGGTCAACATTCTGGGCTTGAAACGTTATCGAAAGGTGTAATTTAGATGAGCGATGCAACGATTCTGGAAGACTATCAAGGATTATTACAGAGCAAAAAGCTGCCCCAGGGGCAAAAGAAGGCCCTCTTTGCGGCCATCGAGCTCTTTTCCAAGCAGGGCTTTGACGGCACCTCTACCGCCCAAATTGCCAAACGGGCAGGGATCAGCCAGGCCACGATCTTCAAGTACTATAAAACCAAGTCCGACCTGCTGAATGCGGTCATCAGCCCGGTGGCCCACGAGCTTTTTCCTAAGATTCAAGAAGACTTCATC